>NZ_WTKY01000010.1:102275-136746 GCF_011378815.1 Pseudoalteromonas sp. 31A1
TTACAATGCCACGCAGTGTAAACAAAAAATCTTTATATTGTGTGTGAAGATGTTGTCAGTGTGAAAGGCAACTCAAATCCGGTGGTGACTGTATTTGAGTTGTTTTTATTTCCCTACAATGCCACGCAGTGTAAACAAAAAATCTTTATATTGTGTGTGAAGATGTTGTCAGTGTGAAAAGCGGCTCAATTTTGGTGGTGACTGAATTTGGGCTGTTTTTATTTGTGCGACACAATTATTATTCCTTCCAAAAAACCTATAATTTTATTAAATATACCTCTTTAAATTGTTTTTAATTTAAATTAACCCTATGTTTTTTAAGTTGTTATTTTTTATTAACAAAATAGCTTCTAAAGCTTAACTCAAATTTATTGTTTTTTAGTTGAACAGAAAATTCTCTTTGTTATACTCACGTTCGAACTTTCAGTAAGTTTTGAAAGTTTGATTGATACGGATCAATTTTCACAAGGTGAATTTGTGCTAACCGGATTTGATCGTATTCAGCACCTGATTTTTGGGCTTACAGCAGCAATGTTTTTCAAATTTTTCCATTGCTTTGTATTACTTTAATTTTGTTATAGTCATTTAAGTAGGTTAATGTCTTTGAACACACTTTCTTTACATCATACCAATACTGATCTCGCCCCAAGCGAGCCAGTTACGTGTGAACGCTTGAATAAAGCGGGTAAGGGCGTGTGTGTAGCTATAACTTTATTAGTGTTTAATACGGTCATGTTGTTAAGCGGTGCACTAGAGGATGCCTTCAAGCTTGAGGCGCTATTAAGTGATGGGTTTATTGTAGAGCCACTGTTACTTACTATTGCCGGATTTTTAGCTCATCCAATCATTTCAAGTCAGTTACTTATTGGCCTTTGTTGGTTATTGTTCCATATTTTTCCAGCGCGTCGTGCTGGAATTATCCTCCGTAAAGCAGCCTTTGCTTTTAGCGAGGCTAAAGTTCTTCAGCCAGTGCATGTTGCACATGGTTGTCGTGCTCCACCTAGCTTTACAGGTTGTCTGTAAGGCTGCATCTTGTTGCTGGTTTTAATTATTTGTTCTTGCTGTAAATAATTAAGGTTAGCTAAAACAAAGTAGCTCTGTGTTTTTTAAGCACACTTCAGCCAACCACCACTCACCCAAGTTAACTTTTATTACGTTATATAAATGCGTTTAGAAAGCTGGGTTTGTTGCTAGGTCATTAATGGCATGAGCTTTAGGTTTTGAATAGCCCCCTTATTTTTATAATTTAATTCTAGTTAACTTGGGTTTTTATTGAAAAATCGTTGCTTTGGTTTTTATGCAAAGCAGCAAACTGAAACTCTAGGTTTGTAGGATACTCCCTTGTTAATTCGTAACCTTTGTAATATTGCTTTAGCTAGTACCGTGCTGGCGTTGTCAGGCTGTAAAGGCGGGATACTCGATCCAAAAGGGCAGATAGGCATAGATGAGAAAAATTTAATTATCATCGCAACCGTGCTTATGTTGCTTGTAGTCGTTCCCGTTATTGTGATGACTTTGTATTTCGCATGGAAATATAGAGACACGCAAACTCATGAAATTTACGCTCCAAAATGGGCTCATTCAAATAAAATTGAAGCCGCAGTTTGGGCTGTTCCTATTGTTATTGTGATTATTTTAGGTGTTATTACCTGGGTGTCTACCCAAGAGCTAGACCCTTACAAACCCATTGAAGGTAAAGGTAAGCATCTTACTGTTGAAGTGGTGTCATTAAATTGGAAGTGGCTATTTATTTATCCTGAGCAAGGTATTGCTACGGTTAATGAATTAGTGTTTCCGGCAAATGTACCTGTTGAATATAAAATCACGTCAGAGAGCACAATGAATTCATTTTTTATTCCGCAATTGGGTAGTCAAATATACTCAATGGCTGGGATGGAAACCAAGCTTCACTTAATTGCAAATGAGCCAGGTACGTTTAAAGGTTTCTCAGCAAATTACAGTGGTGCAGGTTTTACTGGTATGAAGTTTAATGCCATTGCTACCCCTACTCAAGCTGGTTTTGATAAGTGGGTGAGTGATGTAAAAGCGAATTCAAGCGCTAATAATCTGACTCATGCAAATTATGTTGAGCTTGCAAAAGCGAGCGAAAATAATCCTGTTGCTTATTACGGTAAAGTTGAAGACAGCTTATTTCATACCATTATCATGAAATATATGCAGGCGCATGGCGATATGAATAAAAAGCACAATGCGATGAGCGAACATGGCGAGATGGGTATGCAACATCACGCAATGGACAAACATTCAGCGAAACCATCACACAGCCAGGACGAGGAATAATAATGTCGTTTTTAGGTAAACTTTCACTCGATGCAATACCGTTTCACGAGCCGATTCTTGTGTTTACGATGGCAGCTATTTTAATAGCTGCAATTGTTATTACTGCGCTAATTACAAAGCATAAAAAATGGGGCGTGCTTTGGCGCGACTGGATCACATCTGTGGATCATAAGCGCTTAGGCGTAATGTATATTATTTTAGCTTTAGTAATGCTGTTTCGTGGGTTTTCTGATGCAATAATGATGCGTACTCAGTTAGCACTTGCTACTAGTGGCGCGCCCGGTTATTTACCACCAGAGCACTACGACCAAATATTTACAGCTCACGGCGTAATTATGATCATATTTATGGCGATGCCATTTATGATTGGTTTAATGAACATTGTACTACCACTGCAAATTGGTGCTCGCGATGTTGCCTTTCCATTTTTAAACAATTTAAGTTTTTGGTTAACTACCGGTGGTGCTATTTTAATTAATATGTCGCTGGTTTTTGGTGAGTTTGCTAAAACAGGTTGGGTGGCGTATCCGCCACTTTCGGAGCTGACCTTTAGCCCTGGGGTGGGGGTCGACTATTATATTTGGGCTTTGCAAATATCCGGTCTTGGAACACTCTTAACTGCAGTAAACTTTTTAGCGACCGTTATCAAAATGCGTGCACCAGGCATGACCTTAATGAAAATGCCAATTTTCACATGGACATGTACGTGGGCAAACATCTTAATTGCAGCATCATTCCCAATTTTAACCGCAATGCTTACTATGTTAACGCTTGACCGTTATCTCGATTTCCATTTCTTTACCAATGAATTGGGCGGTAACGCCATGATGTACATCAACCTGTTTTGGGCATGGGGTCATCCTGAGGTATATATTTTAGTATTACCGGCGTTTGGTGTTTTTTCTGAGATTATTTCGACATTTGCAGGTAAGCGTTTATTTGGTTATAAATCGATGGTTTACGCCAGCGGTGCAATCTCTATTTTAGGGTTTATTGTTTGGTTACATCACTTCTTCACAATGGGCTCAAGTGCTAACGTTAACGCGTTCTTTGGGGTAATGACCATGGTTATTGCCGTACCAACAGGCGTTAAGTTGTTTAACTGGCTATTTACTATTTACCGAGGTCGTTTACGTATAACCGTTCCGGTACTTTGGACACTTGGTTTTATGGTTACCTTTACCGTAGGCGGCATGACTGGCGTATTACTTGCTATTCCTGGTGCCGATTACGTACTGCATAATAGCTTATTCTTAATTGCACATTTTCATAATACAATTATCGGTGGTGCTGTATTTGGCTACCTAGCAGGTTTTGTATTTTGGTTCCCTAAAGCGATGGGCTTCAAGCTTAACGAAAAATGGGGCAAGGCATCATTTTGGTGTTGGATTATCGGTTTCTTCGTTGCATTTATGCCGTTGTATGTACTTGGTTTCTTAGGTATGACACGTCGTTTAAACCACACTAATAATCCTGATTGGAACATTTGGCTATACATTGCTGCAGGCGGTGCTGTCATTATTATGTTTGGTATTATTAGCCAAGCAGTTCAATTATATGTGAGCTTTAGAGACCGTGAAGCGCTTGACGATACAACAGGCGATCCGTGGAACGGACACACACTTGAGTGGGCAACAAGCTCACCTCCACAAGTGTATAACTTTGCTACCATTCCGCACATTGATGATATTGATGCATGGACCGACATGAAAGAAAAAGGTCAAGCTTACCAAGATAAGGCAAGCTACAGCCCTATTCATATGCCTAAAAATACATCAGCAGGCGTGCTAATGGCAGCAAGTTTAACCGCATTTTGTTTTGCGATGATCTGGCATATTTGGTGGTTAGCAGCTGTTGGTTTTATTGGCGCAATTGCTTTATTTATCAAACGTTGTTACGCCAGCGATGTTGATTACTATATACAACCTGATGAAATTGCACGAATTGAAGCAGCATACAATTCAAGTGGGAATAAGGAGCTAAAAGCGTGAGTACACTTTCTGCAAATTTAGAATCTGCAAATTTAGAGTCTGTATCTCACGATGATCATGCGCACGAGCATGATCATCACGATACATCGGGCGATACCGTATTCGGTTTTTGGTTATACCTAATGACCGATTGCTTATTATTTGCCTCATTTTTTGCAACCTACGCCGTGTTATTTATGAACACAGCCGGTGGTGTATCGGGTAAAGATATTTTTGAACTCGACTTTGTAGCAGTAGAAACAGCTGCACTACTTATTAGTAGTATTACCTTTGGTTTTGCCATGATTGCCGCTCAAGGGCAAAAAAAGGCGCTCACACTTACTTGGTTATTTATTACGTTTTGTTTAGGTGCTGTGTTTATTGGTATGGAAATATACGAATTTCATCACCTAATAGTGAACGGGCATGGTCCGCAACATAGTGCTTTTTTAACATCGTTTTTCTCATTAGTTGGCTTACATGGTTTACATGTAACAGCCGGTTTAATTTGGATGACCATAATGATGATAGAAGTTGCTAAACGCGGTCTAGGTAAAGCAACCGTAACGCGTTTAAGCTGCTTAAGCCTATTTTGGCACTTCTTAGACATTGTTTGGATTTGTGTATTTACCGTTGTTTATTTAATGGGAGCAATGTAATGAGCCACAGCGAAACACATGCTGAGCACCATGATGAATCTCATGGCAGTGTTAAAACTTACTTAATTGGCTTTGTGTTATCAGTAATTTTGACAGCCATTCCATTTTGGATGGTAATGGAAGGCGACTTCACAAAGGCAACAACGCTTTGGAGCATTGTTACTTTAGCAATCGTACAAATTTGGGTGCATTTAAAGTACTTTTTACACCTTAATTTTACGACCGAAGATGGCCGTGCAAGTACTTTCTCATTCCTATTCAGTGCTCTGATCATCGTAATGGTGGTTGGGTTATCTGTTTGGATCATTTATGAATCTAACGCAATGATGATGTACTAGGAGTTGAAGATGTTTCGTCGTTATTTATCAGTGACAAAGCCGGGTATTATTATGGGCAATTTGATCAGCGTAGCGGGCGGGTTTTTACTTGCCTCGCGCGGTGATATAAACCCATGGTTAATGATTGCTACATTAATTGGTTTGTCGCTAGTGGTTGCATCAGGTTGTGCTATCAATAATGTTATAGATAGAGACATAGATGTAGCCATGGCGCGTACTCGTACGCGAGTAACAGTAACAGGCGAAATGTCGGCCTTTGCTGCACTTAGTCACGGTATTTTATTGGGTGTTGTGGGCTTTGGTTTACTTATCGCCTATACCACTCAAGCCGCGGTATTTTTTGCAGCCTTTGGCTACGTAATTTATGTAGGGGTTTATAGCCTCTACATGAAGCGTAACTCAGTATATGGCACTTTTGTAGGTAGCCTTTCGGGCGCAGTACCACCAGTAGTCGGTTACTGCGCCGTAACAGGCCAGTTCGATATGGGCGCGTTAATACTGCTGGTTATGTTTAGCTTGTGGCAAATGCCGCACTCTTACGCCATCGCTATTTTCCGCTTTAAAGATTACCAAGCTGCAGGTATTCCAGTACTACCTGTAGCGCAAGGTATCGACAAAGCAAAACGCCATATCGTACTTTATATTGCTGTATACGCTTTAGTTGTAATGCTGCTGCCAATTAGTGGATACACCGGCGCTGCTTTTATGGCAGTTGCCTGTATTACCAGTTTTTGGTGGTTATTAATGGCACTAAGAGGGTATCGTCGAAATATTGATGTAACCAGTTGGGCACGTAAAGTGTTCGCGTTTTCTATCATTAATATTACAGCGTTAAGTATTGCTATGGCTGTTGACTATCATAGCGTTGCTCCACAGCTATTAACACTTACCTAATTTAAAAACTTTAACATTCCAAAGTTAATCCAAAGGCTCGAAAGAGCCTTTTTTTATGCCTAAAATAGTTTTGCAATAGAGCGCTTATTGGCAAGTTCTAGGCTTTGTTTTATGCTTGCTCTTACCTCAGGTGATTTATTTTGGCTTAGCTTAAAGTTTCCACTCCAATGAGTGGGAGTAAATTCTATAAAGCTTAATTGTTGATACATTGCTTGGCGACTGCTTTTGGGCACGTCAGTAATATCCCACATTGGCTTAAAGGGTTGCTCAAAATAGGTTGTTAATTGCCCCATTATTTTTTCTTTCTCAATGTCGCTCTTAATAATCACTACCTTTGCGGTTACTTGTACAGATGAGTAAAGCCAGCTCGGCAGTGTTTTATTATTACTATACGAGGGAGATAGATAACAGTTATCGCCATTAAATAGTAATTTTACTGACTGTTTATCACATTGTGTTAGCGGGTTATATTTTGCTACGTGTGCAATAAATACATTACGTGAGGGCTCATATAATACAGGTACTTGGCATATATTATTTAAGTCACTTTGCGAGCAGGGCATTAAAATATTCGCTAGAGGGAATTGCTTAACTAAAGCCTGCAAACGTTCAATATTATGTTCTTGAAAATGTATTGGTGGGTACATTAAAGCTTCTCCTCTAACTGTAATTTAATACTCTGCCAATGCTCGTTAATAATGCTAAATTTTGCAGTGCTTCTGTAACTCCCATCACTAAGGAGCCTGTCTTTATAAGCTATACCTTCAAATAGGGCTCCTAGTCGAGTAATTGCATTTCGAGATTTTTGATTTTGTTCGTGAGTATTAAATGTTATTCGCACTAAATTCAATGCGTCAAAAGCATAGCTAAGCAGTAAATATTTAGTGTGAGTATTAATATAAGTTTGCTGCCAGTGATAGCTTATAAATGTATGACCAATTTCAGCACTTAAGTTATGTGCATCTAATCTAAATAGTCGAGTAGTGCCTGCAACCTCTTTGCTGGCTATGTCTATTATGGCAAATACAATTTGTTCTTTTTTATTAAATTGTGCACTTGTAGTAAACCATTCCTTTAACAGTTCGGGCGTTTTTGTATAGTTGCTTAATACCCATTCCCATATTTTTGGATGTTGCCCAGCTTTATATAAGCCGTTTAAATGCTCATAATTTAATGGCTCTAATATAACCTTATTTGTTTTATGTATCTGTTGAGTAAACATGTTGCCTCTAAGCTTTGCTATTTACGAGCAACAAATGTACGCTAATTTGGTTTGGTAAAAACAACCAGAATTGGCTTTTTAGCTATACCAGTTATAAAGGAATAACATGCAACCGCTTAATATTGAATTTAATAACTCAAACAAAGCTAAGTACTTACAAGTTGCAGATGCTCTGCGCGGTTCTATCGTAAAGGGAGATATTGCACCTGGTACAAAACTAAGTTCTGCTCGAGTTATGGCGCAAACGTATAAGTTAAACCGTCATACAATAATGAACGCATTGCAGTTATTAGTAGCCGAAGGATGGCTAGAGTCCCATGAACGCTCTGGGTATAGCGTCACTCAAACACTGCCAATTCAAAGCAGTGTTAACTGTGAACACACGCTAGTTTTAACGCCAAAACCTTATAAATTTGCTACAGAGTTAGCCGTGCCTGTTCCGACAATGAATTTAAAAGACTACGTATATAATTTCGCAGGTGGACTTCCTGATTTAAATAGCTTTCCCTATAAAGAATTTAAACACTCTGTAAGTCATATATTTAATCATTTAGATACCAGTAAACTTCATTATGGCGATATAGCTGGAGTGAGTGAGCTAAAAACTCAAATAAGTGATTACTTACATAAAACTAGAAGTTTAAAAGTATCAGACTTACTTGTATGTAATGGCTCACAAGAAGCTTTATTTCTAATTTCAAAGGCATTTATAAGTAAAGATGACTTCGTAGCCGTTGAGACTTTAGGCTACCCGCCAGCACGTAAAGCGTTTGCTGCTTGTGGCGCGCAATTAATAGATATAAAACAAGATGAATGTGGTTTATGTGTTGATGATTTAAAAGCGCAACTTAAACGATATCCAATAAAAATGCTCTACTTAACCCCGCTACATCAATACCCAACTACCGTTACGCTTTCGCCTACACGGCGCATGCAAATTTATCAATTATGTTATGAGTATGGCGTAATGATTATAGAGGATGATTACGATCACGAATTTCATTATCGCTGTCAGCCATTACAACCTATGGCTGGGGACGATCCTGCTGGGATTATTATTTACTTATCTACATTTTCTAAAATTATGTTCTCAGGCGCTAGAATTGGCTATATATGTGCAGCCCCTGAAATAATAGCCCAGCTAACTGCATGGAAGCAGTTAATGAATCATAAAAACGATGTAGTTATGCAGCTCGCTGTAGCGCATTTTATGCAAGAGGGTGGGTTTGAACGTCACTTAAAACGTATGACTAAGCTATATAAACAACGCTATGAAGCAATGGATAACACACTAACGTTATTACAATCACAAGGCTTGCCAATAGAGTACAAAAAGCCAGATGGAGGCATGGCAATGTGGGTTAATTTAAATAAAAATACGAGTAACATAAAACACGCTATGCAAAGTAAAAGCGTATACCTACAGGTAGAGTCTGAATTTTACTTTGTTAATTCAGTGAGAAGTTTAATACCCAAGCAAAATAGCTATGTACGCCTAGGTTTTGCTGGGCAATCAACCGAGGCGATGAAGCAAGGGCTCAAATTAATCGCTGAATATAAATAATTGGATGTAAGTAATTACTTTTTAAAATTATCAGCATTGTAATAAAGTGGTTTAAGCGTACCGCAGTTAATAAACTTATAAGTAAGCTCGTTTTCAGTAGGTACACGTTTTGATGTACGAAGTTTTTGCATACACGCATTTACTAAATCGACAAAAATAAGATGGTTATAGCTCGGCGCTTTTTGAATTTTATGAATATAAATACGCTCAGTACCGCTTAGTGTAATCATGTCGTAGTCTTGCCATTGCGATGATTCACTTAATTTTTTTAGTTCTCTGGCATACAGCTGCTTACTCAAGACCAACTCTTTTTTTGAATAAATTAAACTGCCACCTTGTTGATAATCACCCTCGTAAATATCGGCAATAATTGTAATTTCTTCACCACGCATTAAATGCTGAATATTAAACGCTTGTGGCTTTACGGTGATTAACTCGGCATTTCTAACAAAGCCTAAAAATGGAACATCGGGGTTTCCTATTTTATAAACAACTTGCACATCATTGGGTAAATTATAGGTGGGTAAATTCATTGCAATAATAGACGAGCCTTGATTAACCAAAGCCATAGGGTGCTCAGCATTGTAAGCGGGGTCTACCGGTGGAAGTTCTGCTTTTTCTTCTTCAGCTGCGGCAAAGCCACTTAAAGTGATTAGTAATAAAGTAAGTAGTAGGCGCATTATAATCTCAATTAATTTATGAGCTTAAATTGTAGTATAAAGTTTATATTACTTATATTTTTAAACTAAATTTAGACCTATATTATTACTCAGATATGGAGTGTAATAATGTTCGTGCCTTCAAATGTAGGTTTGGATCCTCTGGGTTTGACGTATTAGTCAGCCAAATTACATTACCTTCTTTATTTACAAACAATGTAGTAGGTGTGCCGCGTATACCTAATTGCTGTGCTATTGCATCGGCTTTTACGGCTGTTTTAAAAGTATAACCTCTATCGCTAAGCGCTTTAGCGGGAGTAGCATCGTCATCTTCTTTAAAGCTCACGGCAATGACCTTTACACCCATGTCATTTATTTTTTGAAGTGCTGGTTGTAGCTTTTTACAATATGGGCACCACGTTGCCCAAAAATGTAAAATGTAAGGCTGGCCTAATAAATCTTGAGTACTGAGAGCAGACCCATCGGCCATTTGTAGATTTAATATAGGTAATTTAGGGTATGTTGCTTCAGTGTCTTGCTCTTGCGCGCTAACTATAAAGCTTAATAGAGTGAGTGTGATGGCAATAAAGAGTTGTTTCATAGTGTTTTCGTTTTTATTGTATGTATTAAATAAGAACGAGTATTTAACATTTTTATTTCACATTAAAAACGAGCGGCTTGCTCAATAACAATACCATGGCGCTTAGCAAGGCGAAGATGGTCTTTATCGTAGCCACCACCTATTACTGTAGCAACGGGTGTATTGTGTTCAAGGCAGCGTTTTAGCACTAAATGGTCGCGCTTAACTATGCCATCCCAGCTTATATCTAATTTACCCAAGCCATCGCCTTGCCAAATATCAACGCCAGCATCGTAAAGTACCAAGCTTGGGTTTAGCTCTTTAAGTAAATAACTCAAGGTGTCGTCAACTACGGCAAGGTATTCGTCGTCTTTCATATTATCGGCTAAGCCAATATCTAAATCGCTAGCTGATTTTCTAAAAGGGAAGTTTTTTTCACAATGTATAGAACAAGTATAAGCATATGCCTGATGCTCTAACATGGCCGCTGTGCCATCACCTTGGTGCACGTCTAAATCAAAAATAAGTACGTTAGTTACTTCACCCGATTCAATTAAAGTTTGCGTGGTAAAGGCTAAATCGTTAACCATGCAGTAGCCTGAGCCAAAATCGGTATGCGCATGGTGTGTACCACCGGCTAAGTGGCAGGCTATACCATGTTTAAGTGCTAAACGAGCTGTTTGCAAAGTACCTTGAGGTGCTGTAAAGGTACGTGCCATAAGCTCTTTTGACCAAGGTAGGCCAATGCGACGCATTGCTTTTTCATCTAAGCGGTTATTCCACAAATCATGTATGTAATTTTCGCAGTGTATTAGCTCCAGTGGCTCTGGCGTGCCTAATATTGGCTCAACCAGGTTATCGCCAATCAAACCAAGCTTTGCTACATGCTGATATAAATGTGCAAACTTACTCATTGCAAAACGATGCTTTGGATCGAAATTAAACGAGTAGTTAGGGTGATACACCAAAGGTAAATGTGGATTTAAAGTCATGTTTGCACAAGTTAAAAAGTTTGCACTATGGTAATCAACTAATCCAAATGAGTCTATTCTTGTGTGTCGTGAATCAACATAGCGAGTTCGCGATGTAATAGTTCGTCATCAGCTAAGTTTAGCTCTATTAAACGCTTTAAATAAGTAATGCTGTCTATATCAATATGGTGGCATTTTAAACCAATATGATCCGCTTCTATATGGCACACCACAACCTCCATTTTTATTTCTATTTCGCTTTGAGGCAGCGAAAAACGCAGAACAGCTTGGCTATTTTGGTTGCCAATAAAAGCATCACATTTAGTGATTAATGCGCCATGTAAAGATACATCAAGTAATTTACATGGGTATTGGTGATCATTAAAAATTACTTGTGCATCGGTTGAAAATAAAACACGAGAAAACTGACGACGATTTTGCATAACCTAATTTAGCCTTACTGTTTTTATAATAAATTAAGCATAGCGGGTAATTCTCTACATGCTAGCAGGATATGCTCCTGTAATGCTGGTGGCATAAAAAAGCCCCGCATAAATGCAGGGCTTAGTATTACTGTAATAAATTAGCTACAGTAAATATTAACCAATTTTTTTGTACTTAATACGTTTAGGTTCAGTTGCTGCTGCACCTAGTGTCTTTTTAAGCCACTCTTCGTATTCAGTGTAGTTACCATCAAAGAAGTTAATTTGACCTTCGTCGCGGTAATCTAAAATGTGTGTAGCAATACGGTCAAGGAACCAACGGTCATGCGATATACACATTACACAACCAGGGAACTCTAAAATAGCGTTCTCTAGTGCACGTAGTGTTTCAACGTCCAAGTCATTGGTTGGCTCATCGAGTAGTAACACGTTGCCGCCAGCTTTTAATAACTTAGCAAGGTGTAAACGGTTACGCTCACCACCTGATAGGTCTTTAACAAACTTTTGCTGATCGTTACCTTTAAAGTTAAAGCGACTAACGTATGCACGGCTTGGGAACTCAAAGTTACCAATTTTTAGAACGTCTTGTCCGTCTGATATTTCTTGGAAAACAGTTTTGCTTTCGTCCATACCATCACGGAACTGATCAACAGTAGCAAGGTGTACGCTTTCGCCAACGGTAATGCTACCGCTGTCTTGCTTTTGCTCACCACTGATCATTTTAAACAGCGTTGATTTACCCGCGCCATTCGCACCAATAATGCCTACAATGGCACCTTTTGGCATGCTAAAGCTTAAATCGTCAATTAAAACGCGATCGCCAAAACTCTTACGAAGATTCGTTACTTCAAGCACTTGGTCGCCTAAACGCGGGCCAGGTGGAATAAACATCTCGTTAGTTTCGTTACGTTTTTGGTAATCAGACTGCTGCATTTCAGTAAACTGAGCCATACGTGCTTTTGACTTAGCTTGGCGACCTTTAGGATTTGAACGAACCCATTCAAGTTCTTGCGCAATTGATTTTTGACGTGCTTTTTCAGATTTTTGTTCTTGCTGTAAGCGCGCATCTTTTTGTTCAAGCCAAGAAGAGTAGTTACCTTCCCATGGAATACCTTCACCACGGTCAAGCTCTAATATCCAACCAGCTACATTATCAAGGAAGTAACGGTCATGCGTTACCGCCACAACAGTGCCTTCGTAATCGTGTAAGAAGCGCTCTAACCATGCAACCGACTCAGCATCCAAGTGGTTAGTTGGTTCATCGAGAATAAGCATGTCTGGTTTTTCAAGCAGTAATCGACATATAGCAACACGACGACGCTCACCACCTGAAAGGTGCTCAATTTTAGCATCCCATTCTGGCAGACGAAGTGCATCAGCAGCACGCTCTAAAACGTTATCAATGTTGTGACCATCGTGCGCCTGAATAACAGCTTCAAGCTCGCCTTGCTCTTTTGCAAGTGCGTCAAAGTCAGCGTCTTCCATGGCGTATTCGTTATACACTTCGTCAAGGCGTTTAAGTGCGTGTTTAACTTCGCCAACAGCTTCTTCAACAATTTCACGAACTGTTTTGCTTTCGTCTAAAACAGGCTCTTGCGGTAAATAACCAATTTTTGTACCAGGCTGAGGATGTGCATCACCTTCAAAATCTTGGTCAACACCGGCCATAATACGTAGTAACGTAGATTTACCAGAACCGTTTAAACCAAGCACACCAATTTTAGCGCCAGGAAAAAAGTGTAACGAAATATCTTTTAAGATAGTGCGCTTAGGTGGCACAACCTTAGATACTCGACTCATCGAGAATATAAATTTATCAGGTAAAACCATGGAGGAAAGCCTTCAAATAATAATAAAAATTTCAATGTTGTATTGTAGTGGCTGACAGGTGAAACAGTCAACGAATGGCGGGTTTTAAAGCACTAAAGCATGCTTGTAAGTAAAGTATAAAATCATGAATAAATTTCATTTAGACATCTATACATCTAGAGGTTGATATTTTTTACTTTCAGTTCATAATTAAGCTTCGGTTTTTATGAGCAGGAGTAAAGTATGCCAATTACAGTAAAAGACGAGTTGCCGGCAATTGCACGTTTACGTCAAGAAAACGTATTTGTAATGCCAAAAACACGTGCAAAAACGCAAGAAATACGCCCAATGCGTTTGGCTATTTTAAACTTAATGCCTAATAAAGTAGAAACCGAAGTTCAGTTTATTCGCTTGCTTGCCAACTCGCCTTTGCAAGTAAACGTAGAACTACTGCGCCTCGACACTCACCGCAGTAGCAGTAATTCAGAAGAGCATCTTGATACTTTTTATCGTTATTTTTCTGAGGTTAAAGACAACAATTACGATGCGTTAATTGTAACCGGTGCGCCACTTGCCCATTTAGAATACGACGATGTAGCGTATTGGGATGAGCTAAAGGTCATTATTGATTGGGCTGAGCAACACGTTACCTCTACGTTATTTTCGTGCTGGGCAGCGCATGCAGCGTTATATCACCGTTACAATTTAAAGCGCGATTTAAAAGACGACAAACTGTGTGGCGTATTTACCCACCAATGTTACTTTGATCACGGTGCACTGACTCGCGGATTCGACGACACCTTTTTGGTACCGCACTCACGCTACGGCCACATTGATATAAATAAAATAAACGCCTGTGATGAGCTAGTTGTACTGGCTGGTTCTGAGCGAGTAGGGGCTTACTTACTTAAAAATAAATCGGGTAGCCAAGTGTTTATAACCGGTCATCCTGAGTACGACGCCGACTCGCTAAAAGCAGAATACGAGCGCGATTGTAAAAAAAGCCCTAATGCACCAAAACCCGAAAATTACTTTCCGGATGATGATGCAACCAAACAACCTTCAAAAACGTGGCAAAGCCATGCTTTTTTACTTTTTTCGAACTGGTTAAATTACTACGTGTACCAAACCACACCGTATGATATTAATTTAGTTAGCCAAGACGTGAGGACTAACAACTATGCCGAATAACGCTCCTACAAATAATAAGCAAGCCGAAATAAGCGCCGCATTAAAAGAACGCATTTTAATTTTAGATGGCGCTATGGGCACCATGATCCAAGATCATAAGCTAGAAGAAGAAGACTATCGCGGAGAGCGTTTTAAAGACTGGCATGTATTAATTAAAGGCAATAACGATTTATTAAGCCTAACCAAGCCCGATTTAATCACTGATATTCATCGTGGTTTTTTATCAGCGGGCGCCGATATTATCGAAACCAACACATTTAACTCGACCACCATTTCGATGGACGATTACGACATGGCAAGCCTAAGCCGTGAAATAAACGTAGAGTCGGCTAAATTAGCACGCGCAATGTGCGACGAATTTAGTGCTAAAACGCCAGAAAAACCGCGTTACGTAGCCGGTGTTTTAGGGCCGACTTCTAAAACCTGTTCAATCTCGCCAGACGTAAACGACCCGGGTTATCGAAATGTCACTTTTGATAAACTCGTTACTGCGTACGTTGAGTCGACACTTGCATTAATGGAAGGCGGCGCCGATTTAATACTAATCGAAACTATATTCGACACGCTTAATGCAAAAGCAGCGTCGTTTGCAGTAGAAGAAGCCTTTGAGCAAGCAGGGCGTAAATTACCTGTAATGATTTCAGGTACTATTACCGATGCCTCTGGGCGTACGCTTTCGGGGCAAACAACCGAAGCATTTTATAACTCTATTCGCCATATTAAACCAATTTCGATTGGCCTAAACTGCGCGCTTGGGCCTGATTTATTGCGCCAATATGTGCAAGAGCTATCGCGTGTATGCGAAACATTTACTTCGGTACACCCTAATGCGGGTTTGCCTAATGAGTTTGGTGAATACGATTTAGAAGCGCCCGAAATGGCAGCCGAAATTATCGATTGGGGTAAATCGGGCTTTATTAATATAGTAGGCGGGTGCTGCGGTACAACGCCTGCGCATATTCGCGCATTTGCAAAAGGGCTTGAAGGTGTTAAACCTCGTCCTTTACCTGAACTTGAAGTACGTATGCGTTTATCAGGCCTTGAAGCCTGTAACTTAAATTAAGGAGCCAACATGACACAGCAAATAGCAGTATTTACTAATGTTGGTGAGCGTACCAACGTAACTGGTTCGGCCATGTTTAAACGCCTAATCATGGAAGAAGACTTTGAAGCCGCGCTAACCGTTGCACGCGAACAAGTTGAAAACGGCGCACAGGTTATTGATATAAACATGGACGAAGCCATGTTGGACTCAAAAGCCGCCATGGTTAAGTTTTTAAACTTAATAGCCTCAGAACCTGATATTTCTCGCGTGCCCATTATGGTCGACTCTTCAAAGTGGGAAGTAATAGAAGCGGGCTTAAAGTGTATTCAAGGCAAGGCAATTGTTAACTCAATATCACTAAAAGAAGGTGAAGAGCCGTTTATTCGCCAAGCTAAAATAATAAAACGCTTTGGCGCAGCCGCTGTTGTAATGGCATTTGATACAGACGGACAAGCAGATACCGCTGACCGTAAGTTCGCAATATGTGCGCGCAGTTATAAAATATTGGTAGAAGAGATTGGCTTTGCGCCAGAAGATATTATTTTCGACCCTAATATATTTGCCGTAGCCACCGGTATTGAAGAGCACGACAACTACGCCGTAGAATTTATTGAAGGCACGCGCCGTATTAAGCAAAATTTACCGCACTGTAAAGTGTCGGGCGGGGTATCAAACGTATCGTTTTCGTTTAGAGGTAATAACCCAGTACGTGAGGCTATTCACTCGGTGTTTTTATACCACGCTATTCAAGCGGGTATGGATATGGGTATTGTAAACGCAGGCCAACTTGCCGTTTACGACGACATACCAGATGAGTTACGCAAAGCCGTTACAGACGTAATTCTTAATACCGATCCCGGCGCAGGCGAGCGTTTAGTTGAGCTTGCACCAAAGTATTCGGGCATGGCGCAAGCCGAGCGAGTAGAGGATTTAGAATGGCGTACATGGCCGGTTGCAAAACGCCTTGAGCACGCACTGGTAAAAGGTATTACTACCTTTATAGATGAAGATACTGAAGAATGCCGTGCAGCCGCTGCTAAACCCATCCACGTAATTGAAGGGCCGTTAATGGACGGCATGAACGTAGTAGGCGACTTATTTGGCGCGGGTAAAATGTTTTTACCACAAGTGGTTAAATCGGCGCGTGTAATGAAGCGCGCAGTTGCCTACTTAGACCCCTACATTGAGCTTGAAAAAGAAGAAGGCTCAACTAACGGTAAAATAGTAATGGCGACCGTAAAAGGCGATGTGCACGACATAGGTAAAAATATTGTAGGCGTGGTACTGCAATGTAATAACTACGAAGTAATCGACTTAGGCGTAATGGTACCTGCCGATAAAATACTGCAAACCGCAATCGACGAAAAAGCCGATATTATCGGTTTATCGGGCTTAATTACCCCATCGCTTGACGAGATGGTACACGTAGCAAAAGAAATGAAACGCCGTGGCTTTGAGCTCCCATTAATGATTGGCGGGGCAACTACCTCTAAAGCGCACACGGCCGTTAAAATTGAGCCACAGTATGACAAAGGTGTAGTATACGTGAGTAACGCCAGCCGTGCAGTAGGTGTGGTTTCAAACTTATTATCAAAAGAGTTTAAACCCGACTTTTTAGCTAAAACACAAGCTGAATATGTAAAAGTACGTGAGCAGCAAGCGCGTAAAAAACCACGTTCTAAGCCCGTTACAATCCAGCGCGCACGCGATAACGCAGCACAACTTGATTGGGATAACTACACGCCACCAGTGCCTAAAAAGCTTGGCGTGATCGAGTTTAAAAACGTATCAATTGCCACTTTGCGTAAATACATAGATTGGACGCCATACTTTATGACGTGGTCAATTGCCGGTAAATACCCGCGCATAATGACCGATGAAGTCGTAGGCGAGCAAGCCCAAAGCTTATTTAAAGACGCTAACGACATGTTAGACGACCTTGAAAAAGCCGGCAGTTTACAACCACTTGGCGTAATTGGTTTATTCCCTGCAAACCGCGTTGGGGACGACATAGAAATATACACCGACGAAACACGCAAAACGCTGTTAACTACTTCATGCCATTTACGTCAGCAAACCGAAAAAACCGACTTTGCTAACTACTGCCTAGCCGACTACATAGCACCCAAAGGCACACCTGACTATTTTGGCGCGTTTGCTGTAACAGGCGGTTTAGAAGAAGACGACTTGGCAAATGCGTTCGACGCACAGCAAGACGACTACAACAAAATAATGATTAAAGCGGTTGCCGACAGACTCGCAGAAGCGTTTGCAGAATACCTACACGAAAAAGTACGTAAAGAGTATTGGGGTTTTGCACCAGACGAAAACCTAGCAAACGATGAGCTAATACGCGAAAACTACCAAGGTATTCGCCCAGCACCAGGCTACCCAGCGTGCCCTGAGCACACCGAGAAAAAGAAAATTTGGCAATTGCTCGATACCGAAAAACGCATTGGCATGCAGCTAACCAGCTCATACGCCATGTGGCCAGGTGCTGCTGTTTCAGGTTGGTACTTTTCACACCCAGAAGCTAAGTACTACGCAGTAGCAGCGGTACAACGCGATCAAGTAGAAGACTACGCTAAACGAACTAATATGACGCTCGCAGAGGCAGAAAGATGGCTATCGCCTAACTTGGGGTATGATCCGGAGTAAATAGAACAGCTGTCCGTTAAAACAAAAGCGAGCTTAATTAAGCTCGCTTTTTTGTTTTTGTCACACGACATTAATAAATATTGTTCTGGTGAAAAATAATAAAGACCTGTTCTTATCCAAATAATCATATATTTACAAAAAGTTTATTTAGTGAAATTATTAAACAAACGAATATAAGCATTTTTGGGATGTTATAACTCCTCCAAAAGTGGAACATAATAGGCTATTTAATGCTTATAGATAAGGAGAATGAAGTGAACGATGTAGTATCATTTGCTGATGAAAGTGGAATTTCAAAAGGATCACCTTGTTATACTATCGGTATCTTAAATGTTCCAAGTGGATATTTAGATGAATTCAATTTTAAAATTGAACAAATTTATAAATCGAGTGGGATTCGAGGTGAGATAAAATGGGAAAAAATAAGAAAAAGCTCAGGACAGATTAATTTATGCTTAAATATCTTAAAGTTTGTACTAAGTAGCCCGTGTACTTTCCATGCCATTGCGGTATCAAAAGCGCCTTATCAAAAATGGCATAGAGATGAAGAAGCGGCTTTTTACACAACGTATAATCAACTTCTAAATCAAAGTAGTAAAGGTTTAAACGCTAACTTTAAAGTATATATAGACCAGAAAAGTACAAAATATCCTAAACAAGATGAAGTAATTCAAATTATTACTAATCATATGCTTGCTAAATTACCAACATCTTCAAAAATTGAGCTTGTATCTATGCAGGACTCTAAGCTCCATTGGGGTTTACAGGCTGTTGATATACTAACTGGGGCAGTTAATACTGGTTATCTTTTATATTTCAACCCCAAATCTGATATGCAAATGGCAAAAAAACTAGCCACTTTTCGAATGGCTTCAATTTTAGGTTGGGATCAATTAGCCTACGATACTAGACCAAATAATATGTTTAACATTTGGCATTTTCCAATAGAAACTAGAGCTATACCAGACACTAGAGATATAGTTCCCAATTTTGCAGTACCAAATGTTAGCAGAGCAGAATATGAAGTTATAACAGGCTCTTAATAAGGTTTTAAACGAACTGTACTTAGGGAGAACTTTGTAATTTTACTCGCTTCTGTTTCATTTCGTACTTAATAACAAAAGGGCTCAAATCTTTCATTTTCAATGACTTTAATTGAAGGACTATCAATGAAGTATCTAAATTACATATTCCTTTGCTTATCTCTACTTTTCACATCTAGCACATTTGCGCTTGAGCAAAAATATCACGAGAGCGTTTTACCTGTTATTGCTGCTTTTAAAACGCATGATAAAACTGCGATTGCTGCGATTGCTGCGCTTATTAGCTACCCGCTAAAACGACAGTACCCCATACCTGACATTAAAAATGAAGCTGAGTTTATTAACCGCTTTGATGAAGTGTTTGACGATGAACTCGCCAAAGTTATTGCCGCCTCAAACATTAATACCGATTGGGATAAAGTTGGTTGGCGCGGCATTATGCTAAATAACGGCGTTATGTGGGTTGATACTGACGGTAAAATTATTGCTGTAAATACCCAAAATACTAAAGAGCAGGCACTTGCTAAAAGCTTAATCGAACACGATAAGCAATCCTTGCACGCAAGTATCAACACTTTTGAAAAACCAGTACTTGATTGGAAAACGGCTAACTACCATATTCGTGTTGATGATTTAGGCGATCATAATTATCGGTATGCAGTGTGGGGTATTAATAAAAAGCCAAGTGATAAGCCTGATATGGTTTTACTAAACGGCGATATTACATTTGAGGGTAGCGGCGGGAATCATCACTATACGTTTAAAAATGGTCGCTATAGTTATGTGCTACAAGTAACCATTATTGGCTGCGATACATCACCACCAGGTTGGCTTGAAGTTTATAAAGACGATGAGCGATTACTATTTGAAGATGTTATAAGCACTCATTAATGTATGTTTTAGTATGCTTGATAATGTAGATCTGTTTTTAACAGTAAAACGTTCTAATAATTAGTATTTTTATAAAATAGATCTAAGTGGTAGGCTAAAAGTAGTAAGTATAAAATAGTAAGTAATTAAAAATAGTTCTCGCGCAACAAGGAACCCTCCTGTAAAGCGCTTTGCCAAGGAGTTTAGTATGATCACGCTTACCATTAATGGTAATAAACATGAGTTTTCTGGCGATCCGTCAACGCCAGTATTATGGTATCTCCGAGACGAATTGAATTTAACCGGGCCTAAATTTGGCTGTGGTATGGCTCAGTGCGGTGCGTGTACCGTGCATATTGATGGGGTAGCTCAGCGCTCGTGTGTATTACCGGTAGCGGCAGTCGCGGGGCTTTCAATTACTACAATTGAAGGGCTAAGCGAGCAGGGCGACCACCCAGTGCAAAAAGCCTGGGTTGAGCATAAAGTACCGCAATGTGGTTTTTGCCAGTGCGGCCAAATGATGCAAGCGGCGAGTTTATTAGCTGCCAATCCAAACCCAACTGATGATGAAATAGTAAGCAATATGTCGGGCAATATTTGTCGTTGTGGTACTTATCCGCGTATTCATAAAGCGATTAAATCGGCTGCTAAAACTATTGCGGGCGTGCAATATTTTGACCCAAATGAGCAAGGGGAAGAAGTATGAACGAAACAAATAATACATACTTTGATTTAACCCGCCGTAAGTTTTTAAAAACCAGCGCAATAGGTGCGTTGGTACTTGGTACTTATTTTGTTGGCAGTGCACCAAGAGCATTTGCTGGCGTGTTAGAGCAACCGTCTGAGCTGGCAAAACGCGCAAACTTATTTATTGCACTGCGCCCAGACGGCATGGTTGAAATAACCTGCCACCGCTCTGAAATGGGGCAGCAAATTCGCACTGCAATTGCACAAATAGTTGCCGATGAAATGGAAGCCGCGTGGGATAAGGTTATTGTTATTCAGGGTAAGGGCGATCCTAAATACGGCGATCAAAATACCGATGGTTCGCGCAGTATCCGCTACAACATGCAGCGCCTGCGTGAAATGGGCGCAAGTGTGCGTTACATGATGCAGCACGCTGCTGCTAAGTATTGGAAAGTTGATCCACAAACCTGTACTGCTAATCAACACGTTGTTACACACAGCTCAGGTAAGTCGCTTACTTATAAAGATTTAATCGACTTAGCGCTTACAATAACGCCACCAGAGGCAGACAAGCTAACACTTAAAACGCGTAAAGAATGGCGTTATATAAATACCGGTATGGCGCACATAGATTTAGCCGATTTAGTAACAGGTAAAGCTATATTTGCAGCCGATGTACGCGAACCACAAGCGCTGGTGGCTATAATTGAACGCCCGCCGGTAGTAGGCGGTGTTGTTAAGTCGTTTGATGCCAGTGCTACAAAAGCGATAAACGGCGTTATAGATGTTATTGAAATACCTGCACCAAAAGGCGCACCGCAGTTTCAGCCAAAAGGCGGGGTTGCGATTATAGCTAAAAACACATGGGCTGCATGGCAAGGGCGTAAAGCATTAAAAGTCGTGTGGGATGATGGCAAAAATGGCGATTACAATTCAGAAGAATTTAAAAAGTCATTATTAAAAACAGTACAAACTCCACAGGCAAACATACGTGATAAAGGCGATGCCATGGGCGTGTTGGCTAAGTCGAGCAATAAATTGGTAGCTGATTATTACGCGCCGCATCTTGCTCAAGCCCCAATGGAGCCGCCTTGTGCAACAGCTATGTACAACAAAGACAGTGTTGATATATGGGCTGCTACGCAAAATCCACAAGCCGATATGAAAACAGTGGCTGCAATGCTTGGCATGGATGAGAGCAAAATTAATGTTCACGTTACCATGTTAGGGGGCGGTTTTGGGCGTAAGTCAAAACCTGACTTCTCAGCAGAAGCGGCTTACCTTTCAATGAAAGTAGGCAAACCTATTCGTGTTCAATGGACGCGTGAAGACGACATACAACATGGTTTTTACCATGCAGTTTCGGCTCAGCACATTGAAGCATCGCTAGATAAAAATGGCGCTATAGAATCGTATTTACACCGCACCGCGTTTTCACCAATTACCTCTACCTTTTCAGAAGGGGCAACTACGCCAGGAAGCTTTGAACTGCGCTTAGGGTTTACCGACAACCCAATTAACACACCTAACATGAAGTTAGAAAACGGTGATGCGCAAGCCAAAGCACGAATTGGTTGGATGCGTTCTGTATCAAATATTTTTCATGCCTTTGCTATTCAGTCATTTATTGGCGAAGCAGCGCACAAAGCGGGTCGCGACCAAAAAGACTATTTATTAGAAACTATAGGTCCAAGCCGAATCCTTGATGTAACTGAGCAAAATGCCACATACGATAATTACGGTGGCGATAAAGCGGTTTATCCTCTAGATATTGGCAGACTGCGCCATGTTATTGAAAAAGTAGCTGACATGAGTAAGTGGGGGCGAGAGCTACCTAAAGGTCGAGGTTTAGGTATTGCAGCGCATAGAAGCTTTTTAACTTACGTAGCGACGGTAGTTGAAGT
This sequence comes from Pseudoalteromonas sp. 31A1, assembly GCF_011378815.1. Classification (NCBI taxonomy): domain Bacteria; kingdom Pseudomonadati; phylum Pseudomonadota; class Gammaproteobacteria; order Alteromonadales; family Pseudoalteromonadaceae; genus Pseudoalteromonas; species Pseudoalteromonas sp. 31A1. The sequence goes on from NZ_WTKY01000010.1 coordinate 125,084, forward strand.
AGCAGTGTCGGATACTGGCGATTTAAAAGTAATTAAATCGTGGGTTGCCATTGATGCGGGTACGGTTGTAAACACCGACACCGTTAAAAACCAAACCCAAGGTGGCTCTATTTACGGTATTACAACTGCAATCAGCGATGGTATTACCTTTGATAAAGGGCGCGTACAGCAAAGTAACTTTCATGATTATCGCGTACCGCGTATGAGCGACGCACCGCTTGAGATTGACGTTGAAATTGTACAAAGTGATGCACCACCAGCAGGGGTAGGCGAGCCGTCTACACCAGTTTATGCGCCAGCATTATGTAATGCTATTTTTGCAGCGTGCGGAAAGCGTATTAGGCAGTTACCGATTGGTAACCAATTAAAAGCGTAGCTAAATAACCTACAGCTTAAACAAAAAAACCGCCAAATGGCGGTTTTTTTAAAAGCGGTTAACGCGTTTTAACGACCTTTTTCAAACTCATCAACTTCACGCTCTGCTTCTTCTTTAGATTTACCGTATTGCTGCTGAATTTTACCAACTAGCTCTGTACGGCTACCTTCAATTTTATCTAAATCGTCGTTGGTAAGATCGCCCCATTTTTGTTGAGCCTTACCTTTAAGTTCTTTCCAATTACCTTCGATACGATCGCTGTTCATAAGTTTATCCTTACTTTAGGTTAGTGAATTAACTGTCAGTTATAAAGTAGCAAGCCTTGTACCAAAGAATAATAATGGTTTTATTGTTTTTATTATCAGTTGGTTATATTTTTATGTTGAGCGATTTTGTTTTTAATATTGCGCTATTTATTAAAAAATATACATAGCAGCCTGTAATTATTGCTGACATAAGTTACGCCGCTTTGATGTAACTCATTCTTAAATTTTTGTTTTAAGCTAATATGCAGGTATTAAACAAAGTAGTTAACCTGAGTGAGTTATGAATACAAAAACGTGTGAATACGGAGTGGATGACTGCTCATACAAAATGGCAGGTGAGTTAGCAGGTATTACACAATTGGTGAATGCGTTTTACGATAATATGGAAACTTTAAAAGAGGCTGAAAATATAAGGAGTATGCATTCAAAAGATTTATCAGCATCACGTAAAAAGCTCGCTTACTTTTTGTCGGGCTGGTTAGGTGGTCCTAAATTATACGCTGAACATTTTGGCAGTATAAATATTCCTCAAGCGCACAAACATTTACATGTAGGCATTGATGAAAGCGGTGCATGGTTGTTATGCATGCAAAAAGCGGTTGATGAGCAGCCTTACGAAGCCTCATTTAAAACTTACTTAATGGAGCAATTACGCGTACCGGCTGATCGAATTAGAATGGTATCCGGTAGTTAATAGCAATTATTAATAAACATCAATCGCAGCTAGGCTTTGGTTTTTTGTTACAATGCCTGCAAAGCAATTTAGGGTAAATAGCTGTGCTGCCGGTTCAAGACATATATCAACAACTCGTTACTACATTACAAAGTAATCCTATTACGTTATTACAAGCGCCGCCTGGTGCTGGTAAGTCTACGTGGTTACCACTACAACTTATGCGCGACGGGCATTTTAAACGCATTGTAATGCTAGAGCCACGCCGTTTAGCCGCGCGCAATATTGCCAGTTACTTAGCAAAGTGCCAAAACGAGAGTGTTGGGCAAAGTGTAGGTTTGCGGATTAGGGGCGAGAGTAAAGTCAGCGCTAATACGCGCCTTGAAATAGTAACCGAAGGCATGCTTACACGCATGCTGCAAAACGACCCCGAATTAAGCGATATAGATTTACTTATATTTGATGAATTTCATGAACGTTCAATTGCAGCCGATACCTCACTTGCCTTTGCGCTCGAGACCCAAAGTGCACTGCGTGAAGACTTAACCATCATGCTTATGTCGGCAACGCTAGATACTGAGCGTTACACTGCGTTTTTTGATTGCCCTGTAATTCAATCGAGCGGTCGCAGTTACCCAATAGACGAAGTCTACATACCCATAAAAGATGAAAGCCGCTGGCTTGATGCAATTCCTAGCATAATAAAACAAGCGCTTAATGAGCAAACAGGCAGTGCATTGGTATTTTTACCCGGGCAATTTGAAATACTACGGGTGCAGCAAGCACTTAGCGATTTACCCAGTAACTGCACTGTAGCAACGCTATTTGGCGAGCAAGATAAAGCCAATCAGCAAGCCGCTATTGCTCCTGCACCAAACGGTATGCGCAAAGTCGTGCTTACCACCAATGTAGCCGAAACCAGTTTAACTATTGAAGGCATACGCATTGTAATTGACAGCGGCAAGCGCCGTGCAGCGACCTTTAATTTAAAAACAGGGGTTACAGAGCTCACAACACAAAGTATATCGCGCTCCTCAGCTGTGCAGCGTGCAGGGCGTGCAGGGCGAATAGAGCCGGGCATTGTATATAGGCTGGGCTCTAAGCAAACCTTTGAGCGACGTAATAGCCACGACAATCCCGAAATACTCACATCAGACATAAGCCAACTTATGCTTGAGGCAAAGCAATGGGGAGCCAGTATTGATGAGCTAACCCTACTTGATAAGCCTACTGAGCAACAATGCGAGCAAGCAAGTAACCTGCTCAACATGCTAGAAGCTATTGATAGCAAGGGTAAGCTCACACCGCTTGGCAGTAAAATGTTAGGTTTTGGTGCTGATATTCGTTTGGCGCATATGCTACTAAAAGCACAAATACTTGATGACCAACTCCCTGGTATTTTTAGGCTCGCTATTTATTTAGTGGCATTACTTGAGAGCCGAGTAAACAGTGCAAACGAGTTGAGTTTAGCGTTGCATAGCCAACAGCAACGTCCGCATCCGGTATTTAAACAACAGTTAAAATATTGGCAAAGCCGCTTAAAAGTAAAAGACGAAAACAGCGAATTAAATACGCATTATATTAGTTTGCTAGTGGCATTGGCGTACCCCGATCGCATCGCTAAAAAACGCGGTAATGGTTACCTACTTGCCAATGGTGCAGGTGCTGAGTTAAATGCCGATTACTGGCACAACGACGATTACTTAGCTATAGCAACCATGGGCGGGCACAAAGGAGGGCGTATATTTTCAGCCACCGCGCTTAACCCATTTGAGTTACAAGAATTTTTACCGCATTTATTTAGTGAACTTACTCGCTGTGAGTTTGACGAAAAATCAGCACGTTTTATTCATCAAGATGAAGTAAAGCTCGGGGCTATAACGCTCAGCAGCCAGCCTAGTAAACAAAAACTAGATAAGAGCGAGCGCGCTAAAGCGTGGCTAAACTTATTTGCTAAACACGGTTTTGCATTATTTAACGAGCAACCTGATGCGCAGCAATTATTGATACGCATGAGCTTAACAAGTAAGTTATTACCCGATAAATTTCCACAAATAAATGAGCAACAACTCATTCAAAATGCAGCGCAGTGGCTAGGCGTGTTTTTAGAAGATATTAAAACGCTCACGCAGCTTAAAAAGTTTAACTACTTTGAAGCATTACAAAACTGTTTTGATTGGCAACAACAAACCGCTTTAAAAGCACTGTTACCACTGCGCTTAACGGTGCCAAGTGGCTCAAATATAAAAATAGAATACCAGCTTGATGGCCCCGCAAAGCTAAGCGTGCGTATGCAAGAAGTTTACGGCTTGACCAGTACGCCTATGCTTGCCAACGGTAAACTGCCACTGCTTATGGAGTTGCTATCGCCAGGTAAACGCTCACTGCAACTTACTCAAGATTTAGCACACTTTTGGGCTAGCAGTTACCGCGATGTGCAAAAGGAAATGAAAGGTCGTTACCCTAAGCATTTTTGGCCAGACGACCCAGCCAACAGCGTTGCAACGAATAGAGTAAAGAGCAAAATGTAGATTTTATACCAATTTTATTAAAAACATGATCATTTTATCGTATTAAATAGCGCACTCACTGCGTTAAAAATTATTCATATAGAACAACTATATGTCGTAATTTTTGCCTTGTTATTACGCTATTTTCTTAGCGCTATAATGAACACTAATTTAATGCAATTGGTATTAATTACTTAAAGTTACTTGTTTTATTATTGAGCGCATTAATATAGTGTACCTGTAAATAAATCAATATTTTTAACTACAGGGAATAAGTAATGAGGCTACTTTTAACGTTAGGTTTGGCTTTGGTAACTGCTTTTTCGGCGTATGCAGAAAAGCCACTCGACTTAAATGCGTTTGCGCAGCAGTACTATAAAACAATGACCGCTACACAAGCACCTAATGCAGGTACTAAAGAGCTTGAGGCTTATCTTGCATTGTTAACTGATGATATTGGTAATCAGCATATTCCTTATCAACCCGATGACTCACGTACTCCTGATGGTAAAAAGCAAATGCGCAAAGGCATGAGCTTTTACTTAGGCGCGCACACGTTGTTTGAAAGCACACTGCTTGATACATTTGTGTTTAACGATACAGGCTTTGCTATTCGTTATAAAAACGATGTAAAAGGTGTTCATCCGCAAAATCAGCAATCAATAGAATATACATCAGTAATGATGGAAGTAATCGAAATTGAAAACGGCAAAGTGGCGATGATCCGCAAGTATCACGAATAACTAATAAGAATATATTTATGAAACATTTACTTATCGCATTATCAATATTAATGCTTAGTGCATGTGTTAGTACAAAAAGTGATTTTAGGTTTGATGGCTCCACGCCTGAATCAACTCAGGCAGGAGTTAATAAAGTTTTAAAGGCATTACAACCTCAAGAGTCAATGCGCTTTTTAGGTGCCTTAATGTCAATTCAGTTTTCTGACGTGCAAAGCGCAGAAGATATAATAGGCGACCCTACCATGATGAATGAAGTGAATTACTTTATTATTGGTAAAAAAATTGATGGCTTAAATTATTATGAAGTATTGGATCTTGCGAGTTCATCTTCATCAAAAGTAGAGTTTTCTGTAGAAGAGTAATTTTATTTTGTTAGTTACAATATAGTTTTACGCCAATGATGCAGTGCATTATTGGCGTTTTTATATATGAAGTTATTTATATTTAACTATTCATACTTAACTATTCGGGATGATAGTTCATTTTTTTAAAAGCATCGTATACCGCTAAATGTAGTGTTTCAGTGTGATCTAGGTTTTCAAAATAGCCAAATTGTACTTGGCTTTTACTACTAAGAATAGGCGCTACTTTTTTATGTAATTGCTTTGCTAAACCTTCCATTAGCTCACCTTCTTTACCCACTCCAATATAAACCGATTGAGGAAAGGTAGTTGGCTCAAAAGGGCCATTTAGTAATTCATTATCGGCCCACCATAGGCTTGGGCTAATTATTACGTAATGATTAAACATTGCAGGGTGATTAAACAAAATATCGGTAGCTAATAGGCCGCCTAACGACTGACCAATTAAAGTGTTTGTTGAGTTGGTATGGTAAGTTTTATTGATCAGTGGGCGTAGTTCGTCGTTTATAAAACTAATGAACTTTTTTGAGCCACCATGCGTTGGTAAACCTTTTAAATCGAGAGCGTTATTACTCGGTGATGTAAAATCGTGTTTGCGGTCGATATTTTCTATACCCACAACAATGGCTTCGGGTATATGATTTATCCACGAAAAAGAGGCAAACTGTACGAGTCCTGCAATATGAATAAAGTCTTCATCTTTTGAGCCATCGAGTAAGTAAATAACAGGGTAACGCTTATCGCTTGATTGCTCATAACTATTAGGCAAGTAAACGTTTATAGTGCGTTGCTGCTCAAGCGTGGTTGATTTAAAGGTAAAGGTTTCACCAATACTAAAAGGTTTTGTTTTAATCGGTTCAGCATGGCTTAATAAGCTAAAAGCTAAATATATTACTGTAAATAAACTTAACATTTTATTTTTCATTAGATTGCCTTTAGTTATTGTTATTACTTAATTTAAACTTCTTTTCCGCCATGCTTTTCTGCTAGGTCGTCGAGCTCGGCTAAGGTGTAATCAAAACCACTTTCGTCGTATTCGTATGTCACTTTTACACTATCGCCGCCATTAAAAAGTCGTGTTTTTACATCGTTAACCGGCCAGTCTTTCAGCTCGTGTAAAAACCGGTTAGCAACTTGTGAAGATTCAAAACAATAGCGAATTTCTGTTTTCATAAATAATAAAGCTCTGGCTGTTTACCCCTGCAGCTAGTGCATTATTAATGGGGCGTTCATGATTCGGTTACAAAAAATAAAGAGTTAAATTGTAAATTTTGTGTTTCAATAAATGCATCAAACTCGGTACACACTAACGTACTTTAATTAACAAATGATGACGACTTTACATGCATTATAAATTTGCTCTGATCGCAAGCTCGGTTTTTATACTAAGCGCTTGCGGTGGTTCAGGCTCAGATGATACGCCAACCGTTAACGGAAATAAAATCCCCATTTTGTCAGTCGCTGATATTCCTAGTGAATTAATTAAGGGCCAAACAATTGAGCTAAAAGCAACAGCCAGTGATAAAGACGGCACTATTACATCGGTTGTATGGCAACAAACGCAAGGGCCTGAACTAATTAGCGGGCCTTTAGAGGCAGTAACCACCTCAGTAACACTGCTAAATGCGCAAAGTTATAAGCCTGTTAATTACGCTTTTTCGGTCACAGCAACCGACAATGAAGGAGCAAGCAGTGTAAAAACGCTGAGCTTTATAGCGCGCAATAATATGGATGAGATTAGCGCCGCACGGTTACTACACCAAGCAACAATGGGGCCTAAGCTTAGTGAAATACAAAACGCACAAGGTTTAAGCGAGCAGCAATGGCTTGATAAACAAATAGCGCTACCTATTAATTATCACCGTGATTATTTAGTAAAGCTAAATGACGATGACGACTTTAAATACATAAGCCGCATAGATGCATGGTGGAAAGCAGTAATGCAAAGTGACGATCAACTCCGTCAACGTGTTGCATTTGCGTTAAGTGAAATATTAGTGGTGTCGGATGAGAACAGTGCCTTAAGAGGGCAACCTGAGGGCATGATCACTTATTACGATTTATTACTAAAGCATGCCTTTGGTAATTATCGTGACTTACTCGAAGATGTCACGCTTTCGCCTATTATGGGAACTTATTTAAGCCATTTGGGTAACGAAAAAGCAGACGATACACTTAATATTCGCCCAGACGAAAATTACGCACGTGAAGTAATGCAGTTATTTACTATTGGCCTTGAAGAACTAAATCTAGATGGCAGCGCCAAGCTTGATGCACAAGGTAATACCATTGCCACTTACGGACAGGTAGAAATAGAGGGTTTTGCACGCGTATTTACTGGTTGGACGTTTGCCGATAGTGAAACATTTAAGCGTAAAAGTCGTGATTATATTAAGCCAATGGAAGCATTTGACGAGTACCATTCTAGTAAACAAAAAACCTTACTAAACGGTGAGGTTATACCACAAGGTTATGCAGCAGAAGAGTCATTGCAAATAGCGCTCGATAATTTATTTAATCATCAAAATGTTGCGCCGTTTATTAGCAAACAGCTTATTCAGCGATTAATTACCTCAAACCCAACCCCCCAATATGTTGAGCGAGTAGCTAATGTATTTATTGATAACGGCGCTGGTGTACGCGGCGATTTAGCGGCGGTAGTAAAGGCTATTTATTTAGATGATGAAGCGCGGCATTTTGGCTCAGTGCTTAATTACCAAGGTAAAATTAAAGAGCCTATTTTAAAAACTGTACAGTTTTGGCGAAATCTCGATGCTAAATCGCCAGCGGGTTATTATAAAACATGGAATTTAATAAATAGCTACGGACAAGGACCCATGCAATCGGCTTCAGTATTTAACTTTTTTAGGCCTGATTATCAAACCGCAGCTTTGCGAAATGAAGGTATTGTTGCACCAGAATTACAAATAGCAAACGACGCAACACTGATTGGCACCATGAACGCGCTTTACGCAAGCTTAGTATGGAGTACCGCAGAAGCGCGCAGTGATTTAAATTCAAATAGTATTTATATTTATGTTCAAGACGACATGAATTTTTTAGAGAAAAACGGTGTTAGCGCGCTATTAGCTCAGTACAACACGTTATATTTTGCAGGCGCAATGAGCAGTGACACGCGCCAAGCGTTACTTGATTTAGATGCCTATTTTAATGAAGAGCAATACCGTGAACGGGTTTCGTATTTATTATATATGATTGCTATTTCACCTGAATTTAACGTGCAGTATTAGGAGCGCATAATGAGCATTAATAGAAGAGAGTTTTTGTCGTTATGTGTAAAAGGCAGTGTATCGGCTGCCGCGTTAACGAGCCTGCAATTACAAGCATTAACTGGAGCGACTAATGCAGTTGAGCTAGGTGATTACAAAGCATTAGTGTGTGTGTATTTATACGGAGGGAATGATTCGTTAAATATGCTAGTTCCGCTTGAAGGCGAGCAACGTAGTGTTTACGAGCAAAGTAGGCAGAACCTAGCGGTAGAAAGCCCACTTGAGTTAAGTATTAAAAGCCAGTTTGCCGGTGGAGTCGGTATTCATCCTTCACTTGAACCTATACAAAATGTGTTTGAATCTCAAAATTTAGCATTTATAGGTGGGGTAGGTACTTTACTCGCTCCCACAACATTGAGTGACTATAAAAATAAAACAATAGGTTTGCCTAAGCATTTGTTCTCGCATAACGATCAGCAAGCTGCATGGATGTATGGTCGAGAAAAACAATCACTTAATAGCGGGTGGGGCGCACGACTTTTAGAACGTTTAGAGCTACAAGATGAGTTTGCAGCTAATGTATCACTCGACGGTACTAATTTATGGCAAACGGGAAGTGCTAGCAATGCATTTGCGCTTAACAAAAGTGGCATTAGTAGTATTAACGCGTTTGGAGGGTATCAACCTCGTAGCGAGCACGTAACTTCTATTATGAACCGCTTACTAGGCAATACGAGCCATCCGTTAAGTACAGCTTATGCCAATGGCTTAACAAGTGCGATAAATAACACTCAAGCAATGAACAGCGCGTTAGAAAGCGCGCCTGCACTTATTACCCCATTTAGCGATAATAGCCTTAGTGAGCAATTTGCAGCAGTAGCTAAAACAATTAGCGTACAGGCAAAATTGAGCACTCAGCGCCAAGTGTTTTTTGTTTCTATGGGGGGGTATGATACGCACGATAACCAATTAACAACGCACCCTGCTTTATTAAATACGTTAGCTCAAGGGTTAAGTGAATTTGATAGCGCGATGAAAGAGCTTGATATGGCAGATAAAGTGACTGCGTTTACTATGTCTGATTTTGGTCGCACGTTGACCTCAAATGGCGATGGCACTGATCATGGTTGGGCAGGAAACCAAATAGTAATGGGCGGCGCAGTAAAAGGCGGCAATATATATGGCGAGCTACTAACTCAACATTTGGATGGCCCACAAGATACCGGTGGCGGGCGTTTAATTCCAAGTGTTGCAAATGAGCAGTACTTTGCCACATTGGCTCAGTGGTTTGGTGTGCCAAGCTCTGAGCTTGTTGATATTTTTCCAAACTTGAGTAACTTTGATCACACAACATTGGACTTTTTTGTGTAATTAGTCGCTAATAGTAATCTAAAAGCACTTGTTAGTAGTATAAGCTACTGGTTAATAGTGCTTATCTGTTTTAATAATAAAAATCACACACAATATAGGAATCATAAAATGAAAGTTTTAGTGAGCTTAGTTAGTTTAATCGCTTTTTTACTTGTAATACTGCCAGGGCCTTTGTATAAATTTGGTATTGTAGAATTAGGTGTTGCGTTTACGGGGTTTAAATTTGGCGTTTATGCTGGTGGCGCTGCATTGGTGCTACTTATAGTACAAGCGTTATTTATGCGTAAAACGTTAACGCTAAGCAGTGGTGTTATTGCACTTATATTTTCGGTTGTGGCTATTGCTATGCCACTTAATATGATGAACAAGGCTGAAGGTGTACCGGCAATTCATGACATTTCAACTGATTTAGTTAATCCACCAAAATTTGTAGCAATTGCACCACTACGTGCAAATGCATCTAACCCAGTAGAATACGCGGGTGAAGAAACGGCAGTACAGCAACGCAAAGCATACCCTGAGCTGGTAACGTTAAGCTTTGCACAATCTAAAGCCGATTTAATGACAGCAAGCGAACAAGCAGTTAAAAATCTTGGCTTTGCAGTGGTAAGTGCAAATACGGCTACAGGTATTGTGGAAGCTACCGATACAACAACGTGGTTTGGTTTTAAAGACGATGTGGTAATTCGTATTAAAGATGAAGGCAGCCAACGTTTTGTTGATATTCGTAGTAAGTCGCGAGTAGGGCGTAGTGATTTAGGAAAAAATGCAGAGCGCATTCATTCAATTATTAATGAACTAAACACCTTACTTGAAAAATAAAACGACTTAACCTGTATTAGGTTATTAGCGTATTAAAGCCCAACATTGTTGGGCTTTTTTGTTTTTAGCGTCAGTTTGTATTCACGACAACTGCGTTAGGGTTATTAAAATTTAAATTTTTAACCACTATGGAGTTATTATGAAAACAGTAGGATATGCAGCAAAAAGCCAAGGTTCTGAGCTGACAGAATTTTCTTTTGAGCGCCGCGATTTACGAAATAACGATGTAGAAATTGAAATTTTATACTGTGGTGTGTGCCATTCAGATTTACACGCCGTACGAAATGATTGGGGTGGCAGTGACTACCCATTAGTACCCGGGCACGAAATTGTTGGTAAAGTTGTTTCGGTAGGCAGCGACGTTAAAAAATATAAGCAAGGTGATACTGTTGGCGTGGGCTGCATGGTTGATTCATGCAAAAGTTGCGATCAGTGCGACAACAACGAAGAGCAATTTTGCCGAGAGGGTATGGTTGGCACTTATGCAGGTAAAGATAGAGAAACCGGCGAAATGACCCAAGGCGGTTATTCTAAAAGTGTGGTTGTACGAGAAGAGTTCGTACTTTTAATTCCAGAGAATTTAGAGCTTTCGCGCGTTGCACCACTATTATGTGCAGGTATTACTACGTATTCTCCACTTCATAAATGGGGTGTTAAAAAAGGCAGCCGTGTTGCAGTTGTTGGCCTCGGTGGCTTAGGACACATGGCGGTTAAAAATGCCGTAGCGATGGGTGCAATTGTTACTGTTGTTGGGCGTAGTGAGTCTAAAAAAGAAGACGCCGTTAAATTGGGTGCCCAGCATTACTTGGTGTCATCTAACGATGATGAAATGAAAAAGTCGCAGTCGGCTTTTGATGTAATTATTGATACAGTGCCTGTTAAGCATGACCTTTCAATCTACACCCCTTTATTAGACATAGACGGCGCACTAATCATCGTTGGACAGGTTGGCCCTATAGAAGAGCTAAACACGGTGCCGCTGTTAATGGGTCGCCGTCGTATTGCAGGCTCACTTATTGGTGGTATTGCAGAAACACAGCAAATGCTCGACTTTTGTGGTGAAAATAACGTGCTACCAGAGTGCGAAATGATCAACATTGACGAAATTAACACTGCATACGAGCGTATGGAAAAATCTGACGTACGATATCGTTTTGTTATTGATATGGCGTCGTTAAGCGCTTAATTTACTAGGTAAATTAAAAATAATAGAGCCGCTAGTTAGCTAACACCGATCAGTTAAGGTATTTTTGATCGGTTGACCGATCTTTTGGTTGCTTCACAATACCCTTATCATCTTTTGATTATGA
>NZ_WTKY01000011.1:0-136731 GCF_011378815.1 Pseudoalteromonas sp. 31A1
GGCAAGGATGGCTTAAGTTACAAGCCATCCTGGAAGGCTACGATTTAGCAAAATCTCTTGAGCCAGACTTGTGATCAAGAGACAGCTTAGTAAGCGCCTTTTTTATTGTCTTAAATAAAGTTGGTATATTACCAATTCGCTTAATTAAGTATTATTGCGGATTGGTATTAATTACCTCTGGCAATAAACTCAATCCGATTGCCGCTAGGCTCTCTTATCATCATATGTTGGGTTGGACCTTTACCTAAGTTTTCTGGTGCAAACTCTATAGTAATATTATTTTGCATTTCTAAGTGTGTATGTAGCTCGCTTAACTTTTTGATACTTTCTACACTGAGTGCTAAATGGTGTAAGCCCACATTTTCTGCCCGATTAAACTCCACACGTTTTTCATCATTTTTTACGCGCCATAATGTAATGGTTATTTTATTGTTTGATAAAAAATAAGCGGGGTAGGTTGGATCACTTCCTAGCGTTTTAAAACCAAGTACATCAGTAAAAAATGCTTTGGATGCATTTAAGTTTGATACGGTTAAACCTAAATGATCAACGCCACCAACCCAACTTTTAGAGGTAGAGTTTTCGTCAGCTATTGAGGTTGTTGATAGCAGTAGTAACGCTAATGATGAAATGCCTGTGAGTAATGTTTTTTTTAGCATAGATCCTCTTTATGGTTTTAGTTGTTAAATTGCGCATTTAACAAAGACCTTCATAAAGGAGATTACATTACACGCTAGGCTGCGTTTAGCAGCTAAGTAATCGCTGCGTTACTTTTGATTGGGGATTTTGAAAAACATCTTCAGTAGGGCCGTATTCAACTACTTCGCCTTTATCGAGTACAACCACATAATCACTGATGTGGCGCACTAGACTTAAATGATGGGTGATCATCACATATGTAAGGCCTGTGTCGCGCTGCAGCTTAAGTAATAAATTCACTATTTGCGCGCGTATAGAAGGGTCTAAAGACGAAACGGCTTCATCAAGCACAATCACCTTAGGATCTAAAATTAATGCACGAGCAAACGCAACACGCTGTAGTTGCCCCACACTAAACATATGCGGGTAGTAGTGTTTATGATCGATTAACAAACCCACCTTTGAAAGCGTTGCATCAATCTTTTCAGTGCGTTCACTAGCATCAAGTTCAGTATTATATTGCAGGCAATCATCAAGCATTTCGCCAATGGTTAACCCCGGGTTGAGCGATGCAGCTGAATCTTGAAAAATCATACGAATATCCCGGCATTGATTATCGCGTACGCCATTATCTTCGATAATATTATTCTCGAGCAAAATTTGCCCGCTATCAGCAGTATCAGCTCCTGAAAGTAGTTTTGCTAATGTACTTTTACCTGCACCTGTTTCACCAATTATGGCAATACTTTCGCCTTTACCGACACAAAACGAAATATTTTTAAGTACTTCAAACTTTTTACGTGAAAAAAGCCCTGCTCGCACATTGAATGTTTTTGAAAGCGCTTGTACTTTTAACAGTGGCTGCATTATTTCATGTCCTTAATTAACGGAAAATGGCACGCATAACTATGACCATGATGCTTAGTAAGGGTGGGAGTTACTACGCAGGCTTTTTGTGCTTGCGGGCAGCGTGGCCCTAGGCGGCAGCCAATAGGCAAATGTTGCAGAGTAGGGATAGTCCCTTTAAGTGCATAAAAAGGTTCTTTATGCGCTAAACCTTGTTCGTAGTCAGGCAAGCTTTTTAGTAATGCTTGCGTGTATGGATGGCGAGGCTGTTTAAATATTTCATGGGTTGGGCCTGCTTCAACCATTTGCCCGCAATATAAAACATGAATGCCATGCGACCAATGTGCAATCTCTTCAAGTTCATGAGAGATCATCAAAATAGACATGTTTTTAAGTTGGTTTAAGCTTTTTAGTAGTCTAAATACTTGTGCGCGAGTTGTGCTCTCAAGCGCTGTAGTTGGCTCATCAGCGATTAATAACTTAGGCGTGCGAGCAATGGCCATCGCAATCATTACTTTTTGACATACGCCCTCTGAGAGCTCATGTGGGTAACTACTTAATACCGCTTCGTGGTTTTTAATGCCCACCTTATGAATAAGCGCTTTTACTCTGTCTTTTCTCTCGCGGTTGCGCTTTAAAAAGAAACCTTTAGTTGCGATCTCTGGGAGTGTTTCGGCAATTTGGTCAAATATTTTAGCGGTTGGGTCAAGGCAGCGACTTGGATCTTGATAGATCATCGCTATATCTTGGCTTACTATTTTACGGCGTTTCTCTGGGCTTAAACGCATTAAGTCTACGCCGCGCCAATGAATACGGTCGGCAGTAATATCCCAGCGTTCGTTCAATACACCAATAATCGCTTTTGCTATTAGGCTTTTACCAGAGCCAGACTCGCCTACAAGCGCATGTACTTCGCCTTCTTTTAAGCTAAAACTCACTCTGTCTACGGCTCTAATTACTGTTTCAGAGGTACGTAGTTCAATTGTTAAGTTACGAACATCGAGTAATTGCATTTAATCAGCCTTACGTGCTTTAAGCACTTGTCGCAGGCCATCGCCTACTAAATTAGTAGATAACACGGCTAAAAATAACAGCACACCAGGTAGCGCTACAGTCCACGGCGCTAAATAAATAAGGCCTAAGTTTTCGGCTAATATTGCGCCCCATTCGGTCGTCGGTGGCTGAGCCCCTAATTTTAAAAATCCCAGTGCTGAAATATCTAATATAGCGGTAGAAAGCGCCATCGTGAATATAACCACAATGTGCTCATAAATATTAGGGAAAATACCGCGCGATATAATATGCCAGTTAGACGCACCATCGAGTCTAAACGCAGTAATGTAGTCTTTACTTAATTCATCAACAATCAAGTTGCGCACCGAGTGAATAAACTGCGGCAGTAGCGCTAAAATAATGGCCCATACGGTATTCATTAAACCCGGGCCGAGTATAGCGATTATTATTATTGCCAATAACAAAGAAGGAATAGAAAGCGTTATATCAAGTAAGTGATTTAAAAAGCTTGAACGCAGTCCTTTACTAATCCCTGCAAAAGTACCCACTAATACACCAAAAATAGTGGTGATTAGGGCGGCTACAACAGAAAGGCCAAACGTATATGTAGCACCATTCATTAAGCGCGAGAGTACATCACGGCCTAAATCATCGGTACCTAAAAGAAAGCGTACATCGCCCATTTCTCGCCACGATGGTGGAATAAGTAGTGCATCACTGTGTTGTTGGTTTACACCATACGGGGCTAAAAAAGGAGCGGTGGCGGCTAATAGTGCAAACGCTATAAATATCCATAAACCAACCAAAGCAGGGTGGTTATTTTTAAACTTTCGCCAAAGTCGCGCGAGTGGCGATTTATTCGACTCTTCAGAAAATAAATTAAACTTTGCCATGAGCCTGATTCCGCGAGAGTGGATCGAATAAAGTGTAAGTAAGTTCAGCTGTAATAGAAGCTAAAATAACAAATAAAGATACCGCCATTAATCCGCCTTGAATTGCAGGAAAGTCACGCTGATAAATACTATCGATTAACCATCGGCCAATACCCGGCCACGAAAAAATAACTTCGGTAATCATCGCAAGCGTTATTAGCGTACTAAATTGCAAACCAATTTGCTTAATTACCGGCAGTAATGCATTACGCAGTGCATGGTGCATGATAAGTTGACGGCGGTTAAGGCCTTTTGCCCTAGCTGTTTTAATAAAGTTTTGATCCATTACCTTAAGCATCGACTCGCGAGTAAAGCGAATTAATACGGTTGTAGGATACATAGCAAGTACAATTGTAGGGAGCGTTAAATGGCGCAGCGCATCAACAAAAGCCATGCCTTTATACGGAAAGCCAGCAAGTGCAATATCAATTAAAATAAACCCAGTATTTGCGGGTATTTCGTAAAGGAGCCCCATTCTCCCCGACATAGGAAACCAGCCAAGCTTTAATGAAAAAACCATTATTAATAACAATGCGAGCCAAAATACAGGCATTGAATAACCCAACATAGTGGTCGAGTTTATAAGCTTGTCGGGCCAACGTTTATGATAGCCAGAGCCTAAAATGCCAGTCGGTACACCAATAACAACCGATACAATTAATGCGTATACGCTTAGCTCTAAAGTGGCCGGTAGCAAATCAACAATATGACTAAAGACGCTGTTACCCGAGGCAAACGAAAACCCCCAATCACCCTGAAATATTCGCCCTAAAAAGGCAACGTACTGCATAAAGTAATTGCTGTTGTATAAATATTTGTCTTCAAGCTCACTATGCTGTGCAAAGTTACTGCTCGGTATGCCACTTAAATTACTGAGTGGATCACCGGGAAATAAATACGCTAGCGAAAACGTAAATACACTAAGCATTAGTATCATAAAAAGGAATAAACCAAGGCGGCGTAAAATATAATCTAAGATCATTATTTTTTCCTCGCATTGGCAAGCGAAATAGCGCCAAACGGGCCAAGTGTTATGCCTTCCACATCGGCGCTACTCGCTTGAAAGCGCAGGCCATGAGCAATAGGCAATAACGGCAGCTCTTGAATAATTAAGCTTTGTGCATCGTCGTAGTATTTTTTACGTTTGTTTAAATCAGTGGTGTCGAGTGCTTGAGTAAGCAATAAATCAAATTGGGGATTACACCAGTTTGCTGGGTTTTTGCCACTAAAAGTAGCGGTACAACTGAGCAGTGGGCTAAAAAAGTTATCAGGATCGGGTGTATCTGCCGCCCAACCAAGTAACACGCTGTCGTGCCTGTGCTCGCCAATACGCTGAATAAACGTGTTCCACTCATATTCTACAATGCTTACATTAACGCCCACTTTGCGTAAATCACTCTGCATAAGCTCAGCCATTTTACGTGCGTTAGGGTTATAAATACGACTCACAGGCATAGCCCATATTGTCATATCAAATCCATCAGGTAAGCCTGCTTCAATAAGTAACTTTTTAGCAAGTTCTGGATCAAACGTAGGAATATCTTCTTGTGGCTCAAACGCCCAAGAGGTTGGTGGCAAAATAGATTGTGCGCGAGTACCGTTACCGTAATAAACCGCCTGCATTATTTTATCTACATCTATTGCATGCGCGAGTGCTTGGCGTACGCGTAAATCGTCAAATGGGGCACGTTCTGTATTAAACGCCCAATAACCTATGTTTAAGTTTGTTTCTTTTTCAATATTTATATCATCGCGTTGCGCTAAAATACTTAATTGCGCACTACTTGGATGAGCCGTTACATCGCACTCTTTAGTTAGCATTTTAGCTATGCGCGCAGTGCCATTAGGCGTTATGTCGTAAACCAATTGTTCAAGTGCTACATCGTGCTTCCAATAAAGTGGATTACGATAAAAGCGTACAAGGTGATCTCGGCGGTATTCTTTATAAATATACGGGCCAGTGCCAATCGGGTACTGATCAAATAAATTTTCTTGATTGTTTTCCTTGAGTTTCATGGCATATTCTTCTGAAAGCACCACAGCAAAATCGGTAGCCATATTGGCTAAAAAGCTACTTTCAGGATTAAACAATTCAAAACGGACTTGATAGTCAGACACGCGGACAATTTTACGAATAAGTTGATCAATCCCCACACTTTGAAAATACGGGTAATTGGCATCGCCCACAAAGTGATATGGATTATATACATCGAATAATCGGCTAAAGGTAAATATAACGTCGTCGGCGTTAAAATCCCGCGATGGGGTAAAATAAGAAGTTGTATGAAACTTTACATCTTTACGCAGGGTAAAGGTAACCGATTTACCATCTTTACTAATTTTCCAATCAGTCGCTAACTCACTTTGAAATTCTGCCGTAACAGGGTCAATGCTAATTAAACGGTCGTATAATTGGTTAGCAATTATATCAATAGTTGAACCGGTGGTCGTGACTTGCGGATTAAACGACACAGGGTTAGCTTCAGCGCAATAAACTAAGCCTTGGTTTTTTTCTTCTATGATTTCTTCTTTGCTATCAAGGCAACCAACTAAAGTGGTGGCAAGCAAAACAAGTAATAATTTATGCACCCGCATAACCTCTGACTATTGTTGATCCAACAAGTTGTATTTTTTAAGATAACCACGTAATTGATGATACGTTAAACCAAGTACTTCTGCAGTTTTCTTTTGATTAAATTGGCTATGCTCGAGCGCTTTATTAATCATGTTTATTTCAAAGTCGTTTGAACGCTCTTTTAAGCTACACGGAAATTGAATATCAAGGGTTATATCTGCGCTTGCTTGAGCGATCGGCTGCGCAACTACAATAGGCTCTGCATTAACAGTTTGAGCCGCTACAGGTGCTTTAATGCGCGCTTTTGGCCTAAATGGGCTGTCGAATGGGTCTAAAATAATCTGGTGAACGGGGATATGTTCACTACCGTGGCGATACAAACTTCGTTCAACCACATTTTTAAGTTCGCGAATATTACCAGGCCAATCATAACTGAGCAGTGTTTCTGTTGCGCTTCGGGTAAAACCGCTAAAGAGTTCCCACTCTAAATCGCGCGCCATATTCATCGCAAACTGCTCAGCAAGCAACATAATATCGTCTTGGCGTTCGCGCAGTGGCGGCAGGGTAATTACATCAAAGGCGAGGCGATCAAGTAAGTCACTTCTAAATTCACCTTGCTCAGCTAAATAAGGAAGATCTTCGTTTGTAGCACACACTAAGCGTGTATCTACTTTTACAGTTTGTTTGCCGCCAACACGTTCAAACTCACCGTATTCTATAACGCGCAGCAGTTTTTCTTGTACCATAGCTGAGGTATTAGCTAATTCATCTAAAAACAGTGTGCCGCTGTTGGCGCGTTCAAAACGACCTTCGTGGCGTTTGCTTGCCCCCGTAAAAGCACCGCTTTCGTGGCCAAACAATTCACTTTCGAGTAAGTTTTCGTTAAGTGCTGCACAGTTAAGTTTTACGTAGTTTTGATCCCAACGCTTTGATAAAAAGTGTAAGCGTGCTGCTATTAGCTCTTTACCTGTGCCGCGTTCACCAATAATAAGTACCGGTTTATCTAAATTAGCCAGTTGCGATACCTGATCTAATACAGACAGAAAGCTATCTGATTGGCCGAGTAAATTATCCTGTTGGCGATATTGGCTCATATTTCCTAACTCTTGGTCATTTTTACTAACAGTTAGTGTATTTCATAAGTAGGGATAACTAAAGAAATTTGTATATTTAGTTTAACGTAATGAAAATAAAGTGTATTTTAACTTTTAAAAAGTTGGCAAGCATATTGATACTAGTTATAGCAGACTAACTAAGTTTTAATTACAGAGGTAAATGTTATGGGAATTTTTTCACGTTTTGCAGATATTGTTAATTCTAATATCAACGCCATTTTAGATAAAGCAGAAGACCCAGAAAAAATGGTTCGTCTGATTATTCAAGAAATGGAAGATACGCTTGTTGAAGTACGTTCTACATCAGCTAAAACATTGGCTGAGAAAAAAGAAATTGTACGCCGCTTAGATACGCTTAAAGCACAGGTAAGCGATTGGCAAGATAAAGCCGAACTGGCTTTAAGTAAAGACCGCGACGATTTAGCGCGTTCAGCCCTACTTGAAAAGCAAAAGTCGGCAGATGCCGTTGCTTCAGTCGCTAGTGAACTTGAACATGTAGAGTCTCATATTGAGAAATTACAGCAAGAAGTAACGACACTACAAGAAAAGCTAGCAGATGCGAAATCACGTCAAAAGGCAATTATACTTCGCCAACGTTCGGCTGAGTCGCGCCTTGAAGTGAAAAAGACACTTGATAGCTCAAAAGTAGAAGACGCACTTAATCGCTTTGAACGTTACGAAACTAAAATTGATGGACTAGAATCTCAAATTGAGTCTTACGATTTAGGTAAAAAGACGTTAGCGGACGAAATTGCTAATCTACAAAAAAATGAAAAGATAGATGATGAGCTAGCCGAACTTAAAAAGAAGCTAGCTGATAAATAACTTATAAAGGGGTACTTAAAGTACCCCACTGCTTAAAAACATCAAAACGGATTGTCAGGAGAGGATTATGTTTGATCCAGAGATACTAGTTGCACCATTTATCTTGTTTATGATTTTTGTTGCACCGCTGTGGTTAATTTTACATTACCGTAGCAAAAAACAAGTAAGCCAAGGTTTAAGTGAACACGAACATCGCCAGTTACTTGAGCTTGCACATAAAGCCGAAAAAATGGCCGACAGAGTCGAAACACTAGAAGCATTGCTTGATCAAGAGTCACCACAATGGAGACGCAAAGTATGAGTGCCAAACGCGAATTATTAAGAGACCCACAACGCGGTAAAATAGCCGGCGTATGTGCGGGATTAAGTGACTACTTTAATATGGAGTTATGGTTAGTTCGCATTATATTTGTTAGTGCGGTACTGCTAACGGGTGGCCCATTATTTGTGGTAGCGTATATTGCAGCCTGGTTTATTTTAGATAAAAAAGAGCCCGCAACAGCGCAAACTAACAGCTCAACTAAAACTGACGATCCGCTAGAAGTAAAATTTAAAGTATGGCAAAAGGGCGAGCCACCGCGCCGCGCATTGCAAGATTTAAAAGAGCGTTTAACGCGTGTAGATACTCGCCTTCAAGATATGGAGCGCCATGTTACTTCAAGTGAGTTTACGGTGAGCCGTGAAATTAACAAACTTTAAAGGATTTAATAGCACCTTATTTGCAGCGTGATAAATTACGGCAAATTAGGTGCAAGACACTTTATGAGCCAATCATTTGCAAAAAAGACCTTTAAAAGTATTAAAGGCAAAGCACAAAAAGCCCTTCATCGCAGTTTAGACCAACACGTAAAACTTGCCGTAACAGGCCTAAGTGGTAGTGGTAAAACAGCCTTTATTACCGCGCTTGTTAAACACTTAACAACCCAAGCGGACGATAAAAACTTACCTTTTTTTGATGTAATGCGCGAGCACCGCCATGTTGCCACTAAAGTTGTGCCGCAAGAGGCGTTAAAAGTCCCTACATTTAATTATACGCGCGCGCTAAATTCATTATTACCAAGCGATGGGAAGCCTACGTGGCCTGCATCAACCGAGCGTATTAATACACTACGCTTAGCAATAAAGTATCAAAGTAATGCAGGGCTGCGTGGGCACTTTTCGCCGCAATCAACGCTTTATTTAGATATTATTGACTACCCGGGTGAATGGCTTCTTGATTTACCTATGCTTGAGCAAAGCTATTCTCAATGGTGCGAGCAGCAATATCCGTTACTAACTCAGCCTTCGCGTGTAAATACATCAAGTGATTTTCTAGCTGCCGTTGAGCAACTTGATTTAAATGCACCTGTAGATGAAAACGCACTTGCTCATATTGCTCAGCTTTATCAAAGCATGTTAGTAGGGCTTAAAAAAGATACAAAACTTGCCATGTTACAACCCGGGCGCATGCTTATGCCTGGCGACTTACAAGGCGCGCCATTGTTATTGTTTTTTCCGGTATCGGGTGAAATAAACAGTGACGATGTCGTTGCGGGCTCTAATTTAGCGCATTTAATTAAGCGTTTTAACGCCTATATAAAAGAAGTTGTAAAACCATTTTATAATGAGCATTTTAGGCACTTTGATCGCCAAATTGTACTTGTCGATGTACTGAGTGCATTAAACGAAGGGCATGAAACCTTACAAGAGCAAAGCAGTGTAATAAACCAATTACTCGCGCACTTTAATTATGGTGAGTCAGGCTTTTTTAAACGTTTATTTAAGCCCAACATAGACAAAATATTATTTGCAGCTAATAAGTCAGACCACATAAGTGCAAAGCATCATAAAGATTTAGCACTGCTGCTTGATTCGCTCGTGCATGAGCAAAGTAATCATTTAAAGTTTGATGGTGTGCAAATAGAAACTATGGCTATGTCGTCAATTACAGCCACGCAGCCACGCCAAATCACCGACAAAGGCCAAACGCTTGATTGCATTTACGGTAAACCGTTGAACGAGCCTGATTGGCTTACGTATTTACCGCCACAGCCTCCCACGCGAATGCTCAATAAAAATGAGTGGCCAGTACAGGGGTTTGATTTTTTATCGTTTTCTCCAATGCCGAGCCCCGATAAACAACTCAAACATATTCGATTAGATCATGTCATGCAGTACCTGCTAGGAGACAAATTAACATGAGTGAGTCAAACCAAACATTTCAAGCAGGGCGTCGTATAGATACGCACAGCATTGAGCAAAATGAACCCGCTTTAGCACCTGCAAAAATTATTCAGCACGGACAAAGTGATTACGAAGAACTTGAAGATGAATCACTCGATCCCGAAATAGATCTGGAACCTGTGTATAAAAAATCAAAATGGCAAACGCTTAAAGGTGTGTTTGCTATTAGTTTTATAGTACTGGTGCTTTTAGAGTTTGCGTACTCGTTAGTATTTGCATTTCAGCAGTCTGTTATTTTAGGCAGTGTTTATTTAACTGCGGTTGTAAGTGGCGTGCTGCTAATAGGGCGCTTATTGTGGCGAGAGTACCGAATGCTGCGCAGTTTAAAGCGTAACCAATTGCACCGAATTGAAGCCGACAGGCTTTTAAACAGCGAGCAAGTAGGCGGTGCATTACCTTGGCTCGAAAAGCTCAATAAACACCAAGAACTTGATAACTTTGAAACCTTTAAAAACCAAGTAGCGATGCATCACAGCGACAAAGAAATCATGACGCTGTACGCCAATAGTTTATTAATAACCCAAGACACCAAAGCTAAAAAGCTTATAAATCGTTTTGCGACCGAATCTGCACTGCTAGTTGCCCTAAGCCCACTGGCGCTGGTGGATATGATGGCTGTGCTTTGGCGAGGGACTAAACTGATTGAACAAATTGGTAAAATTTATGGCATTGGTTTTGGCTACGCAAGCCGTATAAAGTTATACCGCATGTTAATAAGGCAAGTGATGTTTGTAGGCAGTGCAGAGCTTGTATCTGATCTTGCAGCAACTGCATTAAGTGCTGAGCTACTAGGTAAGCTTTCGGGTCGGGCTGCGCAGGGCGTAAGCGCCGGTATTTTTACAGCGCGTATTGGTTACAAAGCAATGGAGCTTAGTCGCCCATTACCACGGCTTGAAAACAAACGCAGCTTACTAAAAGGCACTGTGCAAAGCATCGCAGGTAAAATTATGAGCCGCAAAAAGGCGGAACCAACGCAGTAAAATACGAGGGCGTGTTGATCTTTGATGGTTGAATTTGCAGCAGTGTGTTTGGTATTTAGGCAAGGCAGAGCCTATGTAGTGTGGTTATTCCCCATAAATAGGCGATAACGCAGCATAAATGCCAAACATGCGCTGCCTGTTGGGTTCTTTCTAGGGGCGATAAACTCTTTGTTGCCTACATGGATGTAGGTAAGGGGCGTGAGCAGGACGCGGAAGCTTTGCTCGGTTTTTACTTAGCCCACTAGGTTACAAACCTCGCGCCGCGATTTAATCGCCCCTAGATTGAACAAATTTCAATCCGCAAAGGTCAACACGCCCTGGTGGCAATATTTGTGTACAAACTTGCGCTGCACGGTTTTTACACAAATAGCCATCTGAGCATCCGGCATGCTTGCTGTTTGTAAGCGCATACGTTTTGATTGTTGAATCGCAAAAACATAATAATCAAAAATGAGCCTACAATGAGCAAGTATCATATAAACACCCAGTGTATTCACGGACCACAAAAAGCAAACGACCCGCATGGCGCACTTACTTCTCCTTTGTATCAAACCTCTACCTTTCATTTTGAAAACGCCGCACAAGGTGCTGCGCGTTTTGCAGGCGACGAACCTGGCTATATTTATACGCGCTTAGGAAACCCTACAACCACAGAGCTTGAGCAAAAAGTTGCTCAACTAGAGAGCTGTGAAGCAGCTGCTGCAACCGCAACAGGTATGGGGGCTGTATCAGCCTCAGTACTGAGCTTTTTATCGCAGGGCGATCACCTTGTTGCCTCAAGTGCTTTGTATGGTTGTACCTTTGCGTTTTTCTCGCATATGTTGCCGCGCTGGGGGATCGAAGTCACTTTTGTTGATATGACCAACGAGGACGAACTACGCGCTGCCATTAAACCTAATTCAAAAATGATATTTGTAGAAACGCCAATTAACCCCACTATGGCGGTTATTGATTTAGCACTCATTGGCGTAGTTGCTAAAGATCACAGTTTAATTAGTGTGGTCGACAACACCTTTTTAACGCCGCTACTGCAATCGCCTAAAAAATACGGTATCGACATTATAATGCACAGTGCGACCAAGTACTTAAATGGTCATGGTGACGTAGTCGCCGGTATTGTATGTGGATCGCTTGAGCACATAACACACATTAAAATGACCGTACTAAAAGACATTGGTGCAACTATAAGTCCGCACGATGCATGGCTAATTAATCGAGGTCTAAAAACACTCGCCATTAGAATAGAGCGCCATTGTCAAAGTGCACAAACAATAGCCGAGTATCTAGAAGCGCATCCACAAGTAAGTACCGTATATTACCCTGGGCTTAAATCGCATCCAGGTTATAAGTTTATTGGTAACCAAATGAAAGCCGCTGGTGGTGTTATTGCATTTGAAATAAAAGGTACGCTACAAGATGGCGCGCAATTTATTGATAGTATGAAACTTTGTACACTTGCTGTAAGCCTAGGCGACGCTGAAACACTGATTCAGCATCCTGCATCTATGACCCACTCGCCTTATACGCCAGAGGAGCGAGCTGCCGCTGGAATAAGTGATGGGCTGATCAGGCTCTCGGTTGGGCTTGAAGATGTTAACGACATTATTAGTGATTTAAACCAAGCTTTCACTCAAACTGGCTAGGTGTATTTAATTGTGTACGTTAAAAGTCAGGCTGCAGGCCTTTAATTTAAGGCCTGTATTTTTAATGTTCCACAGGTGTAATTTTAACTTTACGATTGGGGTGATCGCGCCAAATACTGATGTTAGCCTATCTATTAAACTTTTCTTCACTTTTGCATAGTATGGGGTCATTCGATATTCAATAGATTTGAGTATCACACTGACACCGATTTAGGGCACACACCCAAGAAGGTACTTATGGCTAAAGCAAGTAAATACACATCCAAAACACCAGACGAAAATGGTGTTATACATTGGAGTGATGAAGAAAATAAAATTTGGTCTGAGCTTGTAGCGCGCCAACTTGAGTGCATTGAAGGCAAAGCCTGCAATGAGTACATGCAAGGGTTAAAAAAGATTAACCTGCCGCACGATCGTATTCCTCAGTTAAGCGAACTAAATGAAGTGTTACTAGCCACTACCGGGTGGCAAGTAGCACCAGTACCTGCGCTTATCGACTTTGATGAGTTTTTTAGATTACTGGCAAACAAGCAATTTCCGGTAGCTACATTTATTCGTAGTCGCGAAGAATTTGACTACCTACAAGAGCCAGATATTTTTCATGAAATATTTGGCCATTGCGCCATGCTAACTAATCCTGACTTTGCCGAGTTTACGCATAAGTACGGACAGTTAGGTTACGCAGCGCAGAAAAAAGACCGTGTATACCTTGCACGTATATACTGGTTTACGGTTGAATTTGGTTTAATGCAAACCGAAGATGGCCTGCGTATTTACGGCGGTGGTATTTTATCAAGCCCAGGTGAAACCCAATACGTATACTCAAATACGCCAGAAATTAGCCCAATGAATGTGCTTGATGTACTGCGTACGCCGTACCGAATTGATATTATGCAACCACAGTACTTCACCATAAATTCGATTCATGATCTGTTTGATATATCACAAATGGATATTATGACTTTGGTTGAGCGAGCTAAAGATCTTGGCTTGCACGACCCAAAATTTCCACCAAAAGAAAAATTAGCCAGTTAAACATTAATGCTAAAAAAGCTAAAAGTAAGGATTTAGAATGTCTTCATTAAGTGCACAAAAATGCGAAGCCTGTCATGTAGATGCGCCAAAAGTATCTGACGAAGAGTTAGCACAATTAATTACTAAAATCCCAGACTGGGTTCCAGAAGTTCGTGGCGGCATTATGCAGCTTGAGCGTGTTTATAAATTTAAAAACTTTAAACAGGCTATCGCGTTTACTAACAAAGTAGGCGACATGGCAGAAGACGAAGGCCATCACCCAGGTTTATTAACCGAGTGGGGCAAAGTAACCGTTACATGGTGGAGCCATTCAATTAAAGGCCTACACAAAAACGATTTTATTTGCGCAGCTAAAACAGACGACGTATTTAACGCGCTGTAAACTTTTTAGAGATTTAACCTTCGCAACAAAAAGCCCGCTAAAGTTATTTAGCGGGTTTTTTTTATATACCGTAGTCACTGGCAATTATAGAAATTGAATGAACCTTTAGCTGCTTATCTGAAAACTTACTTTTAAGCATGTCGATGGTTTTTTCTTGTTGCCTACAAGGCGGGCAGGGGCCTATACCTTCATCTATTGAGGTGTAAAACAACGTATACTTTTGCTGGGTAAAATCGGGCAATGTTGTTAATAGCTGCTCTAAATTACTTTTAATTAAATCAGAATCAGGATGGCTTTGTTTATTTTTAAAAATGGATAAAATATTGGGTAAATATTTATCAGAGTAATGCATCAGCTCGCCTTTGCTGTTAAATAAAAACATTTGCGGTGCGGTATTATTAATGGGCGATTTAACCATTTGGTAATGAGAGAAACTGTACTGCTCAGCGTATGTATTTCCGCCGTATATAAGTAGTGTAGCTAGTAGTAATTTGTACATGTTTATCCTTAAGTTAAGTGATTCCACGAGTTGTTAAGTGTTTTTTTAATCTCTATAGCAATAATACATATAACCGCTAACAAAATGACTAAATGCACTATCAGTATAATATTTAGGTCAAAAACGGATTGTTGAAATAAAAAAGTTTGTAGTTTTTCATGTTGGGTGAAAAATAGTGCAACAATAACTATATGGGCTATCACAAATGCAGTGAAAAAGAGCTTTAAAAATAAATAGCATATTTGGTAGCTGCGAGCGCCCATAGCACGTCTTAACGCAAGCTCTGTGGATGATTTAGCAGTAAGCTGTTTAATACTACTGTAGTTGTATAAAAAGGCAGAGAGTAGAAGAATTGAGGAGCACACAACGGTAATTACAAGTAATGCATTTCTAGGGGCTTGCTCATTTTTTACTAAAGACGAAAGGGGGGTAAGTGATAAATCGTTAAAGTTTACACTTAATGCTTTTACTGCCGTTTGTAGTTCTTTTTCAACTTGTGTGATGGGCGCATAAGTTTTAATTATGATTGTTTCAAAACCTGTCAGGGCGCTTATTACACTGTACACAGTGGGCTGAACCGGTGTATCGGCTCCTTCATTATAAATATCATTAACAACGCCAACTACTTTATGTTTTACTTTTCCAGTATCAAATTGGGCTAATAAATAAGCTTGGCTTAGTTCTGTGCCTGCAAAGTATTGATCCCATAAAGCGCTGTTAACGACAATGTTTTGGTAATGTTGCCATTGCACGCTTTGCCCAGAGATAAGCTTAGCGCCAATAGTTTTAAAGTAATGCGGGCTCACTCTGTGGCTTGCGGTACTGGCGCTTTTACCCGAACTGATAGCTTGTCCGGTAACGGTGTACCATGCACTAAACCCACTGCGCTCTGATAGTGGTGGGGCAGAGCTAAGTGATACTTCTTCAATAATGGGCAGTGAATTTAATTGCTGAATTAATTGTTGAGCAGAGTTATTTGCATTAAAGGCCTCGCTAGGTGATTGTGGAAAACTAAAGCTGGCAATTAGAATATTATTTGCATTAAAACCCATACTTTTATTATTTAAATTAATCTGGCTGTAAATAACCAAACTACTAATGTAAACACTTGTAATAGCAAGGCTAGTAAGTAATGAAAGTAATGAGAATACTTGTACTTTTTCGCTTGTTGTCGCACTTTGGCCGCGTCCAATACTGCTATGTACCCACCTTCGTTGAAAATAACTAAGCGCCGATAAAAAAGTAATAATAACAATGTAAAATACCGCCAGCGTAAATAATGAAAAAGAGCTGTTTAGCTGGTTCAGGCTTGGTAATAAAATTGCGCTGATGCGGTCGCTCAGTGGATACAAAACGCACATTACAATAATAAGTAGTAGGCTTGTGAGTACGATATCAATAATTTGCTGCACAAAAATGTGTGTGTTATTGGCTCCGCATAATTTGCGTATAGTTTCTTCTTGTTGCTTTTTAATTGACTCTGCACAGTAAAATGCACAAAAGGCAATAAAGCTAAATAAGAGCAAAATATAATAAAGTAACTGCAATAAGTTTAGGCGCTTTATTATTTTATTAAAGTGAGTTGGGTTGACACCAATACCATCACTAAACTTAAGTTCGGTATTATCAAAGATAAACATTTCGTTTTGTAAGTGCTTATTTAGCAAGCTTAAAAAGAGTGTTTTATTTTTAACGTGCCCTAAAATATACGTAAATGTATCTGGGGTCAGGCTACTTTCTTGAGGCAAAATACGTTTAAGTTGCGAGTAAGGAATAACAAGTTTAGGTTCATAAGCACGTTTAAAGCTTTTAAACTCTTTTGGCATTACAGCGACAATGTTTATGCTTTTATTATTAACAACAAGCTGTTTGCCAATAATATCAGTGACACCTTTAAAATGAGTATGCCAAAACGAATAGCTAATGGCGGCACTTAGTGCGCTGCCTTGTTTTGGGAAATCTAATTGTTCAAAGCTGCCTAAGGCAGGAATGATACCTAATTGTTTATACCCCCCCGATATAAAGCTTACCTTAACAGACTCTTTATCATGATTAACCGAAAGCTTTAATGATAAATCAATAGAACGCTCAAAAACGCCAACTAAATCTTGGTGCAATACGGTTATTTCATCAAAAATGTACTCATCAACGGGCAAGTCATTTTGAGTGTCACTTAAATAAACTTGTTTAATCTTTTGGATGTTATTTATTGCCGTGTAATCGGCTGATAAAAACTGACTATGAATGTTACTTATATTTAAAATTAAACATAAAGGAATACTCAGCAACAAACAGCTAAGCCATAATTTAGTATTTTGCTTAGCATATTTTAGCCAGTTTAAGGTCAGATCAGTAATTAAGTTCAGCATTAAAAAACTTGCGCACTAAGCTGTCCATCTTGAATATACAAACGCGTTTTTGCTGTTTTAGCATGGTTTTCATCATGTGTTATTAAGCAAATTGTTTTGCCTTCGTCGTTTAGCTTATTGAGTAACTGATATATTTGTTCGCTATTGCTCGAATCTAAATTACCCGTTGGCTCATCGGCTAAAATAACAGATGGTTCATTTATTAACGCTCTAGCAATAGCAACTCTTTGTTGTTGCCCGCCTGACAATTGGCTTGGCTTTCTATCAATAAATTCAAGCATATTTACTTTATTAAGCGCAGCTTCTACTTTTTTTTGATAATCCTTTCTTAACACCGATTTGTTGTAACTGAGTGGCAAAGCCACGTTATCAAATACGCTTAAATGATTTAATAAATTAAAGTTTTGAAATATAAAACCAAGTTCTCTGTTTTTAATGGATGAAATAGCATCGGGTGTTAAGTCTGCTGTGTTAGTGCCTAAAATAGTGTATTGCCCTTGGCTAGGTAAGTTTAGTAAGCCTAAAATAGAAAGTAAGGTACTTTTACCACTGCCAGAAGTACCGGTTATTGCAATGTAGTCACCACTGTTTATTTTAAAGTTTATAGCTTTAAGTGTATTGACGTTGGTATTAGGATATTGATAAAAAACATTATTAAACTCTATCAGCGAATAACTCATTTAAAAGCGCCTATTAAATCAAAGTTATTTTTAGTGGCATAATCAGCAGGCAGTAATAATACATAATTACTTTTTAGCGTTTCATTAAAGCTCAAGGTGTCTTGCTCAGTCGTTTTATAATTTATATTGGTAAGAATAGCTTTACTCGATGGTGTTATTTCGTAGACCTTCCATTTGCTGTAGTTATCAAAATCATTCGGTTTTTTAATATTTTGAACTACTAAAGATTGCTCCAAATAAATATGGGCTTCTATTGCTTGGCTGCTTCTAAGCCATGATGGTGGGGGAGTGTCTAATACTAAAAATACATTAATAGCGCCATTTCTTATTACTGTATCTATATAATCAACCTTAGCTGCAATTGTGCCACTGGGTGTAACTATGTCTGCTTTTTGGCCTATTCGTAACTGATTAGATGAATACTGAGGGACTTGTATTTTAGCCAGTAAGTTGTCGGTCTCTATTAACTCAAACAGTGATTGCCCTTGAGTAACCGCTTGACCTAATTTAGCTAAGTTTTGACTTACGGTACCGTCAAAGTTTGCTGTGAGTGTTAGTTGCTCTTGACGCCTTTGTAAATAGCTAAGTTTGTTTTTTGCGATGTTTACTTTGTTATCAAGCGCAATTAATTGCTGATCAAATGCCTCTTTAAATAGACTCAGTTCACCATTTTTGGCATTAACTTCAAGTTCACTTTGCTTGTAAAGCATTTCGCTTTGTTTAAAGCGAATTGCAGAAATAATACCTTGTTCCATTAAAACTTTATTAGCATTTAATTCAAGTGCTTGCTGCTGCAATGCCATTTTAGCTTTTGATAAGTCGACTTTAATTTGCGAGAGCTTAATTGCTAAATTACTTTTATCAATAGCTACTTGGGATTCTAAATTAAGCTGCTCATAACTCGCATTATGTATATCTTGCTCCAATTCGTAGTTAGTCAGCTTTGCTAATACTTGGCCTTTTTTTATAGCTTGCCCTTCACGAATTGTAAGTGTGTTGATATTGCCTTTTAGCGGCGCAGACAAAAGTTCTCTTTGTGTAGGCTCTATTGTACCAATCCCTTTTAATACGTTGGGTAATGATACTTGAGAGACTAATATTGGCTTTAAATAACGCTCAGGAATATCATCAGAGAACAGCACTACTTTAATTAAATAGCCCAAAACCAATAACAGCAATAAAGCCGCAATAGCGATAGGATATCTACTTTTTTGTTTAACGATTAAATACTCTTCCATTAGTACAACCTACTTGTGCTTTTGTTATTTAAAATGTGGTAAACACTGTTTTAGTTAGGGTTTTTACTTTCTTTAAGTAAAGGGTGTGAGGGTAAGCTAGCTGAGTAATATTTTTTAGCTGGCAGCTAACGGTTTGATTTATCACCAACTCCGTTCCTAAAACACATTCAGTTATATCACCACTAAGTTAACTATGTAAATTTTATTTTAATGGGGTTTAGTGAAACGAAACCCAACGAACCTCTAATGACCTTACTTACCTCGGTGCTTATTTTACCACCAATATTTTTTTGGCCTAGATTAAAAGATTCCTTTTTTCTTTATACGTTTGTATTTTTAGTGATATTTTAGAGCTAATAACTAGCTTCAGAGTAAAAGTTAATGGAAAAGGCGATCAAGGATGACAAGATTTCTGACTTTAGAGATCTAGTAAATTCCAATTCAAGTTTTGTTTATAAGACTTATCACAACAAAAATGGCAAAAATCAATGGAATATAATTTGCTCTTGTATGGATTGGATCACTGTATCGATTAGGTATTTAGAACATCCTCCAGGATTAGAGGAAAATATTGATGTGCGTGTAATGCAGATGTTTTCTTTAATTTCTGCGATAGATCTCGTTTCAGAAGCAATAACCCAACTACACCGGGTGTTTATAAACCCAAAGACGCTACCTTTCTCCGGTGAAAAAGAGTGTTTTAAAAATCGTTTATTTGACGAGGATGATAACAGTTATTTCAAATCTATAAGAGCCTCATTTGGTGCGCATCCTGTAAACTTAAATCATACAAATAGTAAAAGGTTCGCTAGTTGGCCTTACGAGAACCACATGGAGAATAGTGAGCTTACTGTTAACTTATATAGCAATAAAGTGGGTGAGAGTGATTTAGTTATGGTTCTTAACTCTAACGAACTATTTTGTTTCCTTCTTGAGAGATACAACTATCTGGATGTTTTATCTCAAGCAATAACAAAATTATTTAACGATTTTAAGCTGATTTTAACTAAGCAGCCTATAGAAACTAAAGCATCCTATTTAGAGCAGTTATATATTTTAAAAAATGAGTCTGAGATAAGATTAAACAATGATTATTATAATGATGTTATTGATAATTTAATTATGGTTTACGAAGCCGAGCCTTTAAAGCCAGATCTTGAAATTAAAGCTGCTAATTACAGAAGGTCGCTAGAGCTATTAATTGATGAAATAAAAATAAACCTCCAATCGATGAATATTATAGATTTAGATAATGACGGACTTCTTGAGCCTAAATCAGATTTAAGTCGAAAGCTAAGTTATGAGTTAGGGAAGTTTTATAGTTGGTTGAATGGGGACCGCTACGATCCATTAGCTAATCATTACCTAAAAAGATTTAATGAAGAAACAGACTACATATATGACTTCAAGATAGAAGATCCAGTTAATACGTTATTCATTAAGACAAAAATAATGCTGCTTGATTGAGAGTTTATTGCCATAAACAAAAAAGCTCTAAACCAAAGGCTTAGAGCTTTCTTTATACAATTAAAGTTTAGCTAAAACACTTAACTTAAAAGTATCGTTGGGTTTCGTTTTACTCAACCCAACCGACTGTTACTCATCAATTGAGCGTAGTAGGGCGTTTATGCCTACTTTTTCACGTGTTTGTTTATCTACTTTTTTAACGATTATTGCAGCGTAAAGGCTGTGAGTGCCATCTTTTGACGGTAGTGCGCCTGGTACAACTACTGCGCCTGCTGGTACGCGGCCGTAGTGAATTTCGCCGGTTTCACGGTCATAAATACGGGTGCTTTGGCTGATGTAAACGCCCATTGAAATTACAGCGCCTTCTTCAACTATTACGCCTTCCACAATTTCAGAGCGTGCGCCAATAAAGCAGTTGTCTTCAATGATAGTTGGGTTAGCTTGTAGAGGCTCTAAAACGCCGCCTATGCCTACGCCACCTGATAAATGTACATTCTTACCAATTTGTGCACACGAGCCTACAGTCGCCCATGTATCAACCATGGTGCCGTCGTCAACGTATGCGCCAATGTTTACGTACGATGGCATAAGTACAACGTTTTTACCTACAAAGCTGCCTTTACGTGCTACAGCGTTTGGTACTACGCGCATACCGCCTTGCTGAAACTGCTCTGGGGTGTAGTCGCTAAATTTAAGCGGTACTTTGTCGTAAAACTGGTTTACGCCATCGTTCATTGGTTGGTTGTCGCGAATACGAAACGACAGTAACACTGCTTTTTTAAGCCACTGGTGTACAACCCATTCACCTGATATTTTTTCGGCAACGCGTGCAGCGCCGCTATCAAGTAAATCAAGTGCGTCGATAATAGCGTGTTTTACGTCGCTTGATACTGTGCTTGGGCTGATGCTATCGCGGTTGTCCCATGCGTTTTCTATCATTGTTTTTAAATCTGACATGTGTGTCCTCTATTCTGTTTCGGCGTTGAATTTTTTACGTAATGCCTGATGAATTTTTGCTTGCTCTTCATCAGTCAGCGCTTGGTATTCGTTATTAGATACAACAAAGAAATCCTCGGCACGTTCACCTACTGTGGTAATACGGGCAGCGTGAATGTGTAGTAAATGCGCTTGGAAAACTTCGGCTATTTTGGTTAGTAAACCTTGAATATCGACGGCTTGAATTTCTATTAAGCTGCGATCTTTGCGTGCATGTGGGCGCAACACAATTTTAGGTTTAATATTAAAATCTTTAAAGCGTTGAGAGCGGCTCTTTTTAAAGCGAATTTTTTTACGCGGATCGCTCAATGCTTGCTCAAGTCCACGTTTAATTGATTGCGCTCGACCGCTGGCTATAGGGTCGCCGCTTACTTCTAGTATTACAAAGCTAAACAGGACATAACCGTCTTTTGTGGTCAGTACTTGCGCGTGTTGTATTTGCGCTTTTTTAGAGCCAATTACGCTCACTAATCTGGCAAATAGTGCGCCAGAGTAAGGGCTGTATACAAATACTTGCGTACCGCCATGCATTGCTTTGTTAGACACAATAACACTTGGTTGGCTTAAATCTGGGCTATTTAATAAATGCTCGGTTTGCCATGATATTTGCTGCTCACTAAAGGCGGTATAATAGTTGGCTTTAAAACGGCTCCAAATTAAATCAATTTTTTCCTCTTGATAACCTAAATTAAGAAGACGCTGTTTAGCTTGGTGCTTTTTGTCGCGAATTTGGTCGCGTTGATCCATTGGGTTTTCGAGCCCTAAGCGCAGTGCGCGTTGCGTGTGTAAGTATAGCTCACGCAGTAGGGTGTTTTTCCAATCGTTCCACAAGTTGTCGTTGGTTGCACGTATGTCGGCAACAGTTAAACAATATAAGTAGTCGAGTTGGCGCTCTGTTTTAATGCGTGTAGCAAAGTCTTTTATTACAGCAGGGTCGTTAATATCTTTACGCTGCGCGGTAACCGACATAAGTAAATGGTTACTTACAAGCCATGCTACTAGCTTAGCATCAGCCGATGAAAAGCCATGCAATTTAGCAAAAGCTATGGCATCAACAGCGCCAAGTTCTGAGTGGTCGCCACCTCGGCCTTTAGCAATGTCGTGAAATATACCGGCTAAATAAAGTAGCTCTGGTTTGTCCATTCGAGTGACTATTTCACTACAAATAGGAAACTCGCTAATGCCTGTTTTATCAAAATATTCGTAAATGTTTTTGATTAATTTGTGAGTGTGCTCATCTACGGTGTACGCGTGAAACAAATCGAACTGCATTTGCCCAAATATATTACGCCACTGCGGTAAGTAGGCGGCAAGCATGCCGTGCTTGTGCATAAGCGTAAATGCGCGGCCCATACCGTTAGGGTGTTTAACTAAGCGTAAAAAGGCTTCGCGACAGGCTGCGTAATCTTGCAAATCGCCCAATAAACGACGGCGCACTTGGCGAATAGTACGAATAGTACTTGGGTAAATATGCGTTATTGCTGGGTTATCGGCTATGTGCTCAAACAATACAAAGAGTTGGTCGCGTCTAAAAAATACCGACGGATCTTTTACGCGTATTTGATGACCTACTTGCTCAAAGTTTCTGTCGAGTTCTATCACCGTTTTTTCACTACTTTCGGGCATTATACTTTGTTCAAAGTATGAAAGTAGCATTTGGTTAAGTTCGCGCACGCGGCTCATTATTCTAAATAAGCGTTTCATCATACGCTCAACAGAGGCTTTACCGTCGCTACCAAAACCTAAAATTTCGGCGGCTTGCGGTTGATGATCAAACAATAAGCGGTTTTCAGCTCGACCTGCAGCTAAATGCAGTGCAAAGCGAATGTTCCATAGGTTTTCTAGACACTCAGAAAGCTCTTGAAACTCTTCGTGAGTTAAGTAGCCGTGGCTTATTAACTCTTGCAGGGTTTCGGTTCTAAAATGCTTTTTTGCCACCCAAATAATGGTTTGTAAGTCGCGCAAACCACCGGGGTTTTCTTTAATGTTTGGCTCAAGATTATACGCGGTGCCGTGGCACTTTCTGTGGCGTAAGTTTTGTTCTTGAACTTTGGCAGTAAAAAATTCACCTGAGCGCCATACTGGCGTTTCAAGAATATGCATTTTGAGTTTTTCAAACTCAATGTGGTTACCAAAAATAAGGCGGCTTTCGAGCAAGCTGGTGGCAAAAGTAACGTCTTCACGTTTTTGCTCAATGGCTTGTTCTATGGTGCGCACGCTGTGACCTATCTCTAAGTTGAGATCCCATAGCATGGTGACAAACAGGCCTATTTTTTCGCATATTTCTTCGCTTGGCGGTTTAGTTACAAGCAATAAAAAGTCGATGTCGGAGTAGGGATGTAGCTCGCCACGTCCGTATCCGCCTACAGCAATTAGCGCTAAATCAGGTTCATGCGCTAAGTCGTAAACATGAAACAGCTTTATGAGTAGGCGGTCAATAAACTCAGCCCGGGCATTAATTAAATTCCCAACCGGTTGTTTAGAAAACTCGTTATGTAGCCATTTATAAAAATAGCTAGAACAATCGCGATAATCATTAAGTTGCTCAGCATCGCTAAGCAACTTTTTTACTTTGTTGGGTAATGCCACGTGGGCTGGCTCCTTGTTGAACCTTTATTTTGATAAGTATTTTTATCAAATGGTTCGGTTTTTATTAGTGTTCGATAATCCTGTCGATAGTATCATCTGATCGTAGCGTTAAAATTTCAACACCATTTTCAGTCACTAATAAAGTATGTTCCCACTGTGCAGACAAACTACGGTCGCGTGTTACTACTGTCCAATCATCTTTAAGAAGCTTACATTGGCGTTTACCCGCATTAACCATAGGTTCAATAGTTAAACACATACCTGCTTTTAAGGCTTCGCCAGTACCGGCTTTACCGTAATGCATTATTTGTGGTTCTTCATGAAATCCTGCGCCGATACCGTGGCCGCAATATTCACGTACAATTGAGTAGTTAAAGCTCTCTGCATATTTTTGAATTGCTGAGCCAATATCACCCAAGCGCACACCTGGTTTTACCATTTTAATAGCAAGGTATAAGCTTTCTTGTGTTACTTCTGCAAGACGCTTAGCTTGAATGTTTGGTGTACCAACGTGGAACATTTTAGATGTGTCGCCGTGGTAACCATCTTTAATGACAGTTACGTCGATATTTACACTGTCGCCTTCTTTTAATGCTTTGTCATTTGGAATTCCGTGACAAATAACATGATTAACTGACGTACAAACTGATTTTGGAAAGCCATGATAATTTAACGGAGCAGGGATTGCTTGTTGCACATTAACAATATAATCATGACAAAGTGTATTTAGCTCATCGGTGGTAACACCTGGCACTACATGAGGGCCGATCATTTCAAGTACATCGGCCGCTAAGCGCCCAGCTACGCGCATTTTCTCTATTTCTTCAGGGGTCTTGATAATAGCGCTCATTGAGGCTCCAAAGTTGAGTTTTTAACATTTATCGCCGAACAAATTTTGCACGCGACGTTGAGTATTTAATTTTAATATGGTATAAAGCGCGCCGTCTTTTTACAAATAAATTCTTAAATGATTTTTTGTATTTAAGGCAAACACAATTTTATTTTAACACACACACGTATCGTCACATACACTTGGGTGCATTTGAAGTTTAATTACTTCGGTGTTGGTGCTATGGGATATGTGGAGGCCTAACCCTAAACAACTATAGAGGATCTATAAAATGGCAAACGTTTCAATGCGCGATATGCTTCAAGCTGGTGTTCACTTTGGTCACCAAGCACGTTACTGGAACCCTAAGATGAAGCCTTTCATCTTCGGCACACGTAACCGTGTACATATCATCAACCTTGAGCAAACTGTACCAATGTTCAACGACGCACTTAAGTTTTTATCAAGTGCTGCAGCAAACAAAGGTAAAGTTCTTTTCGTTGGTACTAAGCGCGCAGCAAGCGACGCAGTTAAATCAGCTGCTTTAGAAAGCGACCAGTTCTTCGTAAATCACCGTTGGTTAGGTGGTATGTTGACTAACTGGAAAACTGTACGTCAATCAATCAAGCGTCTTAAAGACCTTGAAGCACAAAGCCAAGACGGAACTTTCGAGAAATTAACTAAGAAAGAAACGTTAACGCTTAACCGCGAAATGGAAAAGCTTGAAAAGAGCCTTGGTGGTATCAAAAACATGGGCGGTCTTCCAGACGCGCTTTTCGTTATCGATGCTGACCACGAGCACATTGCTATCCGTGAAGCAAACAACCTAGGTATTCCAGTTGTTGCAATCGTAGATACTAACTCTAACCCAGACGGTGTTGATTACATCGTACCTGGTAACGATGATGCTATCCGTGCTGTAAGCCTTTACACTAGCGCTGTTGCAGCTGCTATTACTGAAGGTCGCGAGAATAACATCGTTGCTCAAGCTGAGAAAGACGATTTCGTTGAAGCTGAGTAATTAGCTGTCATCAAGTCTTCATCTTTTTAAGGTGAAGACTTGCTATTCTTGTCGAGCGGGTAACCCGCTTATCTAACCTGATTTCAGATTTGAGGATTTACTAATGGCTGTAACTACTGCCCTAGTTAAAGAATTACGCGAGCGCACAGGCGCTGGCATGATGGATTGTAAAAAAGCGTTAACTGAGACTGATGGCGACATCGAGTTAGCGATTGAAAACATGCGTAAAAGTGGCGCTGCTAAAGCTGCTAAAAAAGCAGGTAACATTGCTGCTGAAGGTACTATCATCATCAAGCAAAACGCGGGTGTTGCAGTACTAGTAGAAGTTAACTGTCAAACAGATTTCGTTGCAAAAGACGTAAGCTTCTTAGCATTTGCTAACAAAGTTGCTGACGCTGCAATTGCTGACACTATCTCTATCGAAGACTTACAAGCTAAGTTTGAAGAAGACCGTGTTGAGCTAGTTACTAAAATTGGCGAAAACATCAATGTACGTCGTTTACAGTACGTAACTGGTGAAAACCTAGTTGAGTACCGTCATGGCGATCGTATCGGTGTTGTTGTTGCGGGTGTTGCTGATGAAGAAACACTTAAGCACGTTGCAATGCACGTTGCTGCATCTAGCCCTGAATACTTAACACCTTCAGATGTACCAGCCGATGTTGTTGCTAAAGAAAAGCAAGTACAAATCGAAATCGCGATGAATGAAGGCAAGCCTGCTGAAATCGCTGAGAAGATGGTTGTTGGCCGCATGAAAAAATTCACTGGTGAGGTTTCTCTTACTGGTCAAGCTTTCATCATGGAGCCTAAGAAAACTGTTGGCGATATTCTTAAAGAGAAAAACGCAACAGTTACTAGCTTCGTACGTGTAGAAGTTGGTGAAGGTATCGAGAAGAAAGAAGAAGATTTTGCTGCTGAAGTTGCTGCTCAAATTGCTGCTGCTAAAGCTAAGTAAGATTACTATTTGTGAAGGATAATGAAATTAGATGCAATTAAAGTACTATTTGGTTTTGCTTCGCAGCTAGAAATTCTTTAAAATAACCGCGCTTTTATGTTTAACATAAGCGCGGTTATTTTTTATCCATAATTCAATAAAAGTTGGCCCCAATACTATGACTATCAATCGCAAACCTATTTTTAGACGTGTTCTTCTCAAATTAAGTGGTGAAGCTTTAATGGGAGACGAAGGCTTCGGCATCGATCCTAAAGTTTTAGACCGTATGGCACAAGAAATTAAAGAGCTAGTAGAGCTCGACGTAGAAGTGGGTTTAGTTATTGGTGGAGGTAACTTTTTACGCGGTGGATCACTTGCAGAAGCAGGTATGAATCGCGTAGTAGGCGATCACATGGGTATGCTTGCAACTGTTATGAACGGCCTTGCAATGCGTGATGCGCTACACCGTGCATTTGTAAATTGTCGTCTTATGTCGGCTATTCCGCTTAATGGTGTATGTGACGCTTATAACTGGGCTGAAGCAATTAGTTTATTGAAAACTGGTCGCGTAGTCATTTTTGCAGCGGGTACTGGTAACCCATTTTTTACTACCGATTCTGCAGCATGTTTACGCGGTATCGAAATTGAAGCGGATACAGTAATTAAAGCGACTAAGGTTGATGGCGTATACAGTGATGACCCTGTTAAAAACCCAGATGCGACGCTTTATACCCACTTAAGCTACAATGAAATCATTGAAAAAGAATTAAAAGTTATGGATTTAGCGGCATTTACTCTAGCCCGCGATCACAATATGCCATTGAGCGTATTTAACATGAATAAATCAGGCGCGCTAAAACGCGTAATTATGGGTGAAGAAGAAGGTACACTTATTTCTTCACAAGCCTCAGATGAAATAATCAAATAATTAGGATTAAACCGTGATTAACGATATTCAAAAAGACGCGCAAGCGCGCATGCAAAAAAGTGTAACTGCACTAGGTAGCCAATTATCTAAAATTCGTACTGGCCGTGCACATCCTGCAATCCTAGATGGCATTATGGTGTCGTACTACGGTGCACCAACGCCTTTAAACCAAGTTGCTAACGTAACAATTGAAGATTCTCGTACACTTGCTATTGGTGTATTTGATAAGTCTTTAGCGCAAGCTGTTGAAAAAGCAATTATGGCATCTGACTTAGGTTTAAACCCTATGTCGGCAGGTACTGTTATTCGCGTACCACTTCCTCCACTTACAGAAGAGCGTCGTAAAGACCTAATCAAAATTGTACGTGGCGAAGTTGAAGGCGGTCGTGTTGCTATTCGTAACATTCGTCGTGATGCTAATGGCGATGTAAAGGGTTTATTAAAAGATAAAGACATATCTGAAGATGAAGCGCGTCAATCGGATGATGCGATTCAAAAGCTTACTGATAAGTTTATTAAAGAAATGGATACTTTATTAGCTGCTAAAGAAACAGAATTGATGGAAATCTAAACAGCTAATTTTATTAGTTTTGAAACGCCGTCTAGGGTATACTAGGCGGCGTTTTTTTATGGAATACTCGATATTTATGGTTCTAGATGCTGACACAATTTCACAGCAATGTTTACCCAAACATGTTGCTATCATCATGGATGGGAACGGACGTTGGGCGCAAGCTAGAAATAGACCTCGTGTGTATGGGCATAAAAAAGGCGTAGACGCAGTTCGTCAATCTGTTCAGTTGTGTACTAAATTAGGGATACAATCGTTAACCTTATTTGCTTTTAGTAGTGAAAACTGGCGCCGCCCTGAAGACGAAGTAAACACTTTAATGGAGCTTTTCTTATTTGTTTTAACAAAGGAAGTTAAAAAGCTTCATAAAAACAATGTAAAACTGACCATTATTGGAGACTTATCACGATTTTCTGAAGGATTACGTAGCAAGGTAGACGCTGCGCATAAGCTGACTGAAAATAACACCGGGTTGCGTTTAAATGTTGCAGCTAATTACGGTGGTCGTTGGGATGTTGCCAATGCGGCAAAACAACTTGCTTTGCAAGTTGCGCAGGGCACACTAAACGCAGAAGATATTACAGAAGAGCGCTTAGCACAGCATATGAGCATGGCAGATCAGGCAGAACCTGATTTACTTATTCGCACTGGTGGCGATGTTCGTATTAGTAATTTTTTACTATGGCAAGTTGCTTATGCAGAACTTTACTTTACCGAGACACTTTGGCCAGATTTTAATGAAGCAGCATTTGCTGAGGCCATTGCGTGTTAC
Organism: Pseudoalteromonas sp. 31A1; assembly: GCF_011378815.1. Lineage (NCBI taxonomy): Bacteria > Pseudomonadati > Pseudomonadota > Gammaproteobacteria > Alteromonadales > Pseudoalteromonadaceae > Pseudoalteromonas > Pseudoalteromonas sp. 31A1. The sequence continues at coordinate 29,103 of NZ_WTKY01000011.1, forward strand.
GTTGCCAGAGAGCGACGTTTTGGTTGTACGGGCGAACAAATAAAACAATTACTCGCTCAAACCTAAATAGAATAAGGGTCACATTTTGTTAAAACAACGAATTTTAACCTCTCTAGTGCTAGCTCCATTAGCATTGGCTTTGGTTTTTTATACACCGCTTACGTTATTTAGTTACTTTGCTGGTGCAATTGTATTATTAGGCGCATGGGAATGGTCTGCATTTATGGGCCTTTGCGACAAGCTTAAACGTGCTGCCTTTGTTGTGTTTATTGGCGCTTTACTTGCCTTGCTTAATTTACATTGGCCTATTGAATCATTATGGGAAAATGGCAAGCTAGTCGGTGATGCAAATTACGTATTTACGCTTTCGTTTGCTTGGTGGATTGTTGCTAGCTATTTAATTTGGCGCTACCCAGAAATGGCTAAAGCGTGGAATGAAGGCCTAGTTATGCGCGGCATTGCAGGATTATTAACGCTTGTGCCGTTATGGCTTGCACTAAATACACTACGTAGCGCGCAATATGCTGAATCAACTCATTTTGGTTCGGTGCTAATTTTAGTGGTACTCGGTATTGTATGGAGCGCAGATGTGGGTGCTTACTTTACGGGTAAAAGTTTTGGTAAACATAAGTTAATGCCTAAAGTAAGCCCTAATAAAACAATTGAAGGGTTAGCAGGCGGTGTAGTCGCTTCTATTATTTTTGTATTAGCATTTTGTCACTTTACCGATGTTGATTTAGTTGTATGGCCTGTGTACGCGATAATGACAGCATTTATTGCGTTGTTTTCTGCGGTAGGTGATTTACTGGAAAGCATGTTTAAACGTGAAGCTGGTTTAAAAGATAGCGGTCGATGTTTACCAGGACACGGCGGTATTTTAGATAGAATTGACAGCTTAACGGCTGCTGCTCCAATGTTTGTTATGTGCTATGCGTGGACTCTTAGTTTATGAGCCAAAAGCAATTGCTGGTTATTTTAGGCGCAACGGGCTCAATTGGTTTAAGTACACTTGATGTTGTGTCGCGCAATAAAGAGCTATTTGATGTTTTTGTTTTGGCTGCAGGACAAAATGCAAAGAAAATGGCGGAGTTGTGTATTGAACATGAACCGCTTTATGCGATTATGGCTAACCAGCAGGCCGCAGAGCAATTATCTGCGTATTTAGCCAATACTCAGTGCCAAACTCTTGTTATGCACGGTGAGCAAGCAATGAGTGACTTATGTGCTCATCCTGATGTTGACATTGTAATGTCGGCAATTGTAGGTGCAGCTGGTTTACTACCTACATTAAGTGCTGTTGAAGCGGGTAAAAAAGTACTACTAGCTAATAAAGAATCTTTAGTTATGTCAGGTCAGTTGTTTATTGATAAAGTTAAACAACATAAAGCCACTTTGCTGCCAATAGATAGCGAACATAATGCAATTTTTCAATGCCTACCGTCTTCGTTACAAAATGCCAAAGGCGATCAAAAACTACAGCAACATGGCGTAAGTAAAATTTTGCTTACCGGCTCTGGTGGCCCATTTTTAACGCGTGATATAAATACGTTAAAAGATGTAACCGTAAGTGAAGCCGTTGCACACCCTAACTGGTCGATGGGTCAAAAAATATCAGTAGATTCCGCAACTATGATGAACAAAGGTTTAGAGTTTATTGAAGCTAAGTGGTTATTCAATTGTGATGCGAGTGATATTGATGTGGTTATTCATCCACAAAGTATCATTCATTCAATGGTGCAGTACCACGATGGTTCTATTTTAGCGCAAATGGGTAACCCCGATATGCGCACGCCAATTGCCCATGCACTTGCGTATCCTGAGCGAATTAATGCGGGTGTTAAACCGTTAAACTTCTCTGACATTTGTGATTTTTCGTTTACTAAACCTGATTTTTCTCGTTATCCAAATTTACAATTAGCGATTGATGCGTGTAGTGCAGGGCAGGGTGCGACAACAACGGTTAACGCAGCAAATGAAATAGCTGTGGACGCATTCTTAAACGGTAAAATTGGTTTTACCGATATATACAAAATAAATGCACAGACGCTAGAAGCTGCAACTTACACCAATGTGCAAAGCCTAGATGAAATTTTAGAGTGTGATAAATTAGCGCGTATTAGCGCTTCAGAATTTATAACAAAAGTGGCGCATTAATATGTTTGATTTTTTTTGGAATCTTGGCTCATTTATTTTAGCGCTTGGTATTTTAGTGGCCATACATGAATATGGCCATTTTTGGGTTGCACGAAAAATGGGCGTTAAAGTGCTGCGTTTTTCAATTGGTTTTGGTAAGCCACTGTTAAAATGGCATGACAAATATAATACCGAATACGTGATTGCCGCTATTCCATTAGGCGGATATGTAAAAATGCTTGATGAGCGAGTTGATGACGTACCAGCAAATCAACGTCACTTATCGTTTAACTCTAAATCTGTACAAGCGCGTATTGCTATTGTTGCTGCGGGACCAATGGCTAACTTTCTGTTTGCCATTTTTGCTCTTGCGGTGATGTATATGGTAGGAGTGCAATCGGTTAAGCCAGTTGTTGGCAGCATAACCGAAGGCAGTCGCGCAGAGCAGGCGGGCATTATGCCTTCTCAACATATTATAAAAATTGGTGATGATGACATAACGACATGGCAAGATGCCACGTTTGCGCTTATGTCTAACTTAGGCGAAGAAAGCGTTGAAGTTATTGTTCGTGATAAAAACCTTCAACCACGCGTTAAAACGCTTAATTTAGAGGGGTGGAAGCTTGACCAACGAGACGTACCACCACTGAGTTCGTTAGGTATTGTGCCATTTAGACCTCAAGCAACTTTAACAATTGCCGCCGTAACTAAAGACTCAGCCGCAGAACACGCTAATTTACAAGTTAACGACACAATTTTGGCTGTAAACGGTGAAACAATAAGCAATTGGCAGCAATTAGTTAATCTTATTACGCAATCAGCTAACAAATCTTTACAATTTAGTGTAAAAAGACAAGATACTATACAAACCATTATAGTAACTCCGAAAGGACGCATTGATAATAACGGTATTGAGCAAGGCTTTTTAGGTGTTGCTCCTGTTGTACAGCAATGGCCTGATGGCTATGTAGAGACAAGGCATTACGGCCCGCTCGATAGTATTGTGCGAGGCACAAAAGAAACGTGGCGCTTAATTACACTCAGTTTTGACATGATTGGTAATTTAATTACAGGCCAGGTTTCGGTTAAAAATTTAAGTGGCCCTGTGGGCATTGCAGTAGGCGCTGGAACTAGCGTAAGCTATGGGTTAGTGGCCTTTTTAAGCTTTTTAGCCTTAATAAGCGTTAACTTGGGTGTATTTAATTTATTACCCTTACCAGTGCTTGATGGCGGACACTTAATGTATTACATAATTGAACTTTTTCGTAAAAAGCCGGTCTCTGAAAAGACACAAGAGTTTGGTTTTAAAGTGGGTGCCTTGTTGCTCATTTTTCTAACATGTTTCGCTTTGTTCAATGATGTATCGCGTTTGTAGTTACAGCGTGGCAAATTACTAATTAGAACACGATTGTAAAGCACCACTAGTAAGGTGTTATGCGGTAATACAGTTGTAAAGGATAAAGATAATAAAATGGCTATAAAAAAACATTTGGCAATAACAAGTTTATTGGGTGCAAGTTTTGCAGCCCTAGGCCAAAACTCCTTTATTGTTGAAGACCTGAAAGTTGAAGGTTTGCAGCGCGTAGCACTTGGTGCAGCGCTAACACATATTCCTATTAACGTAGGCGATAATGTTGATGACTATACGATTTCAAAAACAATAAAGTCACTTTATCGTTCTGGGCACTTTGATAACATAAAAGCACTTCGTGATGGCAACAACGTTATTTTTAAAGTAACGGAACGTCCTACCATCAGCTTTATTGAGTTTGAAGGCAATAAAGACATTAAAGACGAGCAGCTTAATGAGTCTCTTGATCAGCAAGATATTCGCCAAGGTGAACCACTTGATAAAACCGTTATCGATAGTATCGAAAAAGGCTTAGTTGAGTTTTTCCACAGCATTGGTAAATATAACGCTAAAGTAGATATCAGTATTACTAAGCTGCCACGTAACCGCGTTAAACTTAAGTTAGAGTTTGATGAAGGTGATGCTGCTTCTATCCGCCAAATTAACTTAGTGGGTAATGAACTTTTTTCTAATGAAGACCTTCTTAAACTTGCTGAATCGCAACAAGATTTACCTTGGTGGCAGTTTATGGGAAGCGATCGCTACCAAAAGCAAACCATTGAAGGCGATTTAGAAAAAATTCGCAGTTACTATTTAGACCGCGGTTATCTACGTTTTAATATCGATTCAACGCAAGTATCAGTAAGCCCTGAGCGTGAATCGGTTTACGTTACAGCTAACTTAACTGAAGGCGTAAAATATAAAGTTAAAGGTTTTGACTTTATTGGTGACTTGCTTGGCCGTGAAGACTTAATTAAAAGTGTTATCCCACTTAGAGCGGGTGAGCTTTATAACGGCTCTGTTGTTACGTCATCTGAAGAATTTATTAAAAGCTACCTAGCCCGTTTTGGTTACGCTAATGCTGAAGTGCGTACAATTCCAGAAATTGACGACGAAAAGCAAGAAGTGCAACTAACACTATCGGTTAACCCAGGTAAGCGTGTATACGTTCGTCGTATTATTGTTGGCGGTAACCAAAACACCGCTGACGAAGTATTACGCCGCGAAATGACACAACTTGAAGGCGCATGGTTATCTAATCAAAACCTTGAGCGTTCAAAACTGCAAATTCAACGCCTACCTTACATGGAAAAAGTTGATTTTAATGTAGTACCTGTACCCGGTGTGGATGACCAAGTAGATGTAGATTTCACCGTAAAAGAGCAATCAGCGGGTAGCTTTAATGCTGGCCTTGCTTATGGCTCTTACTTAGGTCTGCAGTTTAATATTGGTGTAACAGAATCTAACTTTTTAGGCACAGGTAACCAAATTGGTTTAAACCTTAATACGTCTACAGGTTCTGAAAGCTTAAGCTTATCGTACACTGACCCATACTTTACGCCAGACGGCGTATCGCAAGGTAGTAGCATTTTTTACAGAAACTACGATGCAAGTAAATTTAGCCTTGTCGAATATAAATCTAAAACTTATGGTCTAGGCACAAATATTGGTTTCCCAATTGATGCTGTAAATCGTGTTAACTTTGGCGCTCGTTGGATAAAAGAAGAGCTTTCTGATATTGCAGAGTACGAGCAAACACGTGTACTTCGTGAAACTTTCTTAGATCCAGACAACCCAGATGCAGGCTTTGACTTTACTAAGTACGAGCTGAGTGTTGGTTGGTCGCGTATTACCGTTAACCGTGGTTTATTCCCAACTGCGGGTTCGCGTCAAACGCTAAACTTAACAGCAACAACGCCTAACTCAGATCTTCAGTACTTTAAACTGAATTACGATTCGCGTTTTTACTGGCCTATATCAAACGACCACCGTTGGGTATTCTCAACGCGTGCAGCGCTTGGTTATGGTAATGGCTATGGTTCTACAAACGGGTATGAGCAAACATTACCTTTTCAAGAATTCTTTACCATAACAGAAATGGAACTGCGTGGCTTTGATCGAAATACAATATTACCGCGTGCTGTATCGCGTATACCGCAGTCTATTCCGGGCACGCCAGGTGCAGACGGTACAACAACCGGTAGCATTGGTGGTTCATCAGAGTTTGATATTCTAATACCACAAGGCCGTATTGGTGGTAACGCTAAGGCTGTGGCAGGTTTGGAGCTAATTGTTCCTACGCCGTTCTTAGATGAAGAAAATACCAGTTCTGTACGTACTAGCTTCTTTGTTGATGCTGCAAACGTATGGGATACTGAGTTTAACGTAGATCGCTATCAAAACTTAGCACCCGATGAGCGTGCTAAATTAGATGACTATTCAGACCCAATGCGCTTTAGGGTTTCAACCGGTCTTTCATTACAATGGATCTCTCCAATGGGTCCAATGTTGATCAGTTTTGCGTATCCATTGCAAAAAGAAGAAGATGACGATACGAAAACCATCAGCTTTAACATTAGTAACACTTTCTAAAGGAGTTTTTTGTGAAAAAATTATTTAAATCAACAGCTGTAGCAGTTTTAGCAACTTTAATGATGGGTACTTCTGTGAATGCATTTGCACACAAAGTAGGTATTGTTGATATGCAGGAAATCTACAAGCAAATTCCTCAAATGGCTAAAATTGAACAGTCTTTACAAACTGAGTTTGCTGAACGTCGTCAAGAGCTTGAAAAGTTACAAGGCGATATTCGTTTTGAAGCTGAAAAATTTAAACGTGAAAGTACCACTATGAGCCAAGCTCAAAAAGATACTCTACGTGAAAAAATTCAGGGCATGCAAAAAAATCTTGCTGAACAAGGTCGCCCTTTAGAGCAAGAAATTAAAGCGCGTCAAAACCAAGAGCTTGCTAAAGTTCAAGGTGTAATCATCAAAACAATTGAAGAGATTGCTAAAGACGGCGACTTCGACGAAGTTAAAGTAAAAGACACTACTATTTACTTTAACCCTAAAGAAGTGACTGATCTTTCATCTAAAGTTGTAGCCGCTGTTAGTAAGAAATAATCACTCTATGCAAAATTATACGCTTTCGCAAATTGCGGAACTTCTAGGCGCCGAACTTCAGGGTGATGGCGCTTTAGAAATAAAAAAAATAGCGACACTTGCAAATGCCCATTCTGGGCATATTGCATTTTTAGCGAACTCAAAATATCGATCGCAACTTGAGACTACTCAAGCTAGTGCTGTAATAGTAAGCCAAGCCGATGCAGAGTACTTTAGTGGTAGCAAAATTATTGTTGCTAATCCGTATGTAAGTTACGCAAAATTAGCGCAATTTATGGATACAACACCACGCTCAGCCTCGACGGGTATTCATCCAAGTGCAACTGTTCATTCAACAGCGATTGTTAGTGATAGCGCCGCTATTGGTGCTAACGCAGTCATTGAAGCTCATGCAGTTATAGGTGACAACGCGCAAATTGGTCCGAACAGTTTTATCGGGGAACGTGTTAAAATAGGTTCTGGCACTAAGCTTTGGCCTAGTGTGACTATTTATCACGATGTTGAAATTGGTTCAGATTGTTTGTTTCAAGCAAATAGTGTTGTAGGTAGTGATGGGTTTGGTTATGCAAATGAGCGCGGGCAGTGGGTTAAAATACCTCAACTTGGTTCAGTGATCATAGGCAACAAAGTTGAAATTGGTGCAAGTACGACAATTGATCGTGGTGCACTGGACAATACCATCATTCATAGCAATGTTATTATCGATAATCAGTGTCAAATAGCGCACAACGTTGAAGTTAATTCAGGCACCGCAATAGCAGGCTGCACTGTACTTGCAGGAAGCGTTAGCATTGGCAAGAACTGTCAAATTGGTGGCATGGTTGCAATTAATGGTCACATGTCTGTATGTGATGGTGTTATAATTACCGGCATGAGTATGGTGACAAAATCAATCACCGAACCAGGTATTTACTCATCTGGTATGCCCCATACAACAAACAAAGAATGGCGTAAATCAATAGCTCACTTGCGTAACCTTTCAGACATGAAATCTCGTCTTAAAGCGCTTGAAGCATTGGCTAAGTCATAACGTTGAACACTAATAAGGATGCTATTTTGGCAAACGAATTAAATAGCCTTGATATTCAAGAAATTTTAAGTTTATTACCGCACCGTTACCCGATGCTATTAATTGATCGTGTTATTGATTTTACACCTGGCAAGTCTTTACATGCTATTAAAAATGTTTCTATAAATGAACCAATTTTTACTGGGCACTTTCCAAATCAGCCAATTTTTCCTGGTGTGCTAATATTAGAATCAATGGCGCAAGCAACGGGTTTATTAGGTTTTAAAACAGTAGAAAACCGTAGCGAAAACGAATTGTATTTGTTTGCTGCTGTTGATAACGCACGTTTTAAACAACCTGTAATTCCTGGTGATACAATGCATCTTCATGTTGAGTTTTTAAAAGAACGTCGCAACATTTGGAAGTTTGCTGCAGAAGCTAGAGTCGACGGCAAAATAGTGTGTAGTGCCGAAATTATGTGTGCGAGAAGAGAGTTTTAATAGTGATCCATTCTACAGCAATAATCGAACCTGGCGCTAAACTAGGCAACAATGTCTCAGTTGGTCCGTATAGTTATATTGGCAATGATGTTGTTATCGGTGATAACTGTATTATTGAGTCTCACGTTGTTGTTAAAGGGCCGTCAACTATTGGCTCTGGCAATCATATTTTTCAGTTCGCGTCTGTGGGCGAAGCCTGCCAAGACAAAAAATACAACAACGAGCCAACCACTTTAATCATGGGTGATAACAACGTTATCCGTGAATGTGCCACTATTCACCGTGGTACGATTCAAGACCAAGGTGTTACTAAAATTGGTAGTAATAATTTGTTTATGGCTTATACACACGTTGCACATGACGCGGTAATTGGCGATAACGTAATTTTTGCTAACAACGCAAGTGTGGCCGGCCATGTACATGTTGGTGACTGGGTTATCCTTGGTGGTAATTCGGGTGTTCATCAGTTTTGTAAAATTGGTGCACATGCCTTTATTGGTATGTATTCAGGTGTTAACAAAGATGTACCACCATTTGTTACTACCATTGGTATGCCAGCAGGCCCTGCAGCTATCAATAAAGAAGGCATGAAACGTCGTGGTTTCGAAAGTGATGAAATTATGGCTGTACGCCGTGCATACAAAGCATTTTATCGTAAAAGCTTAGGTGCTGAAGAAGCTATTGAGTCGCTTAGTGAAGATGCCGCAAAGTATCCTGCTGTGAAATTGATGGTCGACTTTGTTAAAAACTCAGAGCGCGGCATCGTAAGATAATTCGCGGGTTTGCTTTAAGCATTAAAAAAACCACCCTAGATGATAAATCGAAGGTGGTTTTTTATTGCCCTGCTTTAAGCTAATTCAGTTAATACTCAGGGTAATTGAGTTAGTATGCGGGTAATTTATATAATAAAAGCCGTCCTATGCGTTTACCTAAGTTAGTAGTCACTCTTTTTATTACTTCAGTTTTAGCCGCTTGTAGTAGCCAGCCTATTGTTAAATCATCTGCTGGAGAAATCACTCAAGTTGGGAAAGCATCTTTTTATGCTGATAAATACCACGGAAGAACAACCGCCAACGGAGAGCGCTTTAGCCAACAAGCCGCCACGGCAGCCCATTTAGAATTCGATTTTGGTACTACGGTGGTTGTTACCAACCTCGCTAATAACAAATCAGTCACGGTAAGAATCAACGATAGAGGCCCGTATGTGCGAGGTCGTATTATTGATTTATCAAAAAGTATGTTTAAAAAAATAGCCGACCCTAAAGTCGGCGTTATTGACGTGTCTGTAAAGGTATTAAAACCGGGTAGTTAGCGCAACATAATCTGGATAAGCGCTACTGAGCTCTTTATGAGAGCCTTGTGCGACTATTTGACCGTCTTCCAACCATACAACATTATCCATTTGAGCAAGTAGAGCGGGATCGTGCGTAATTGTCAGCACGCTCGCGTTATTCATAACATGCATTATTGCTTGCATTACCCCTTGCTTAGACTGATTATCAAGACCTTCTGTTGGTTCATCAAGAACCAAAATAGCCGGACTTTTAAGCAAAGCTTGTGCAATAGCTATACGTCTAGACTGACCTTGCGATACGTTACGCCCGCCAGTGCCTAGTCGTGTTTTTAAACCTTCTTTTAGCTCATTAAACCATGGGCTTAATTGCGCTAATGAGAGCGCTTCAATCATTTGCTCTTTAGTTGCATTTGGCGCGGCATAACGTAAATTTTCACTCAGTGTGCCATCAAAAATATGGTGCTGCTGAGCGAGTATATTTATCACACTTGCGCGTATATCGCTATTTAATGAATGTAAGTTAACAACGCTATTTTGATTATTTAGCGTTATGCTGCCTTGTTGTAAAGGCCATAAACCAGTCAGTAAATTTACAAGCGTCGTTTTACCGCTGCCGCTTCTACCTACAATTGCTACTTTTTGCTGGGGCTTTAGTTCAAAACTGATATTAGTAAGCGCTGTTTGCTCACCATATTGGTAGCTAATATTGTTAAGTGCTAGCGTGTGGTTTTGCGCGCTAAAGCTTTCATCAACGTCTACATGTGTATCTTTAACTTGTGAGCTAGCGGCTTTATCTTCAAGTGTAAACAACCGCTCTGCTGCTTTTAATACACTAGGAAGCTCTATAAACGCATTGGGTAGTAGCAATACGCTTTCATAGCTTGCCAGTACAAATAAACTTAACATAGCAAGTTCTACATTTACCATACTGTTGGTGTAAACCAGTGGGACTATGGTTACTATGCTAGCAAGCATGGCTAATTGAACAACCAACAAGCTTAACCCATCTGAGTTTGCCAGTGCTTTGTGGCGAATAAATAATTGCTGATTGTATTGCTCGCTTAATTCGTCGCACTTATTAAGCTGCTGCGAACGGGCTTGATAAATACTCAACTCTCTAAGTCCCGTTAGTGTATCTGAAAGCTCGGAGCGAAGTTGTGCACTAAGCTGCGTTTCTTTATGGCTGTTTTTAATGAGCTTTGCACTTAGTAAAGCAGGTATAACCACACCAATAAGTACAATGCCTGTAAAGCAAATAAGGGCGACGTTGCCATTATAAGCCGACATAAACAGCATGATGATTGGCACACTTAAAAGAGCGACCAGCATAGGAAGTAAAACGTTTAAATAAAACTTGTCGAGTGCGTCTACATCGTTTTGTAATCGGTTAACTAGATCAGCGCTGCGGCTCATTGCTAAATCAACATTGTTAAGCTTGCTTAACGTTGCAAATACATTGGTACGTATTTCACTTAGTAATAAAAATGTGGCGTTATGAGTAACTAGGCGTTCGCCATAGCGCGATGCAGTTCGTACAATGGCTAAAAAACGAATCGTTCCTGCTGGAGTAAAGTAGTTCATTTGCACGCCCGCAAGACCTGCAGCCGCCATTGATGCTAAAAACCAGCCAGAAATAGCCAACAAGCCCACATTGGCTAATACCGTAATCGTTGCTAAAAATGTACCCAATAGCATAGCTTTATAATGAGGAGCACAAAGCTTTAATAAGCGAATAAAATTATGCATGCGCAACCCCTTGTTTAGCCGTTTTTAATAAATCAGCAAATGCACCATTTTGCGCTGCAAGTGTTTCAAAGTGACCTTGCTCAGCTATTTTTCCATCGTGCATAACAATGATATTGCTGGCATGTTTAACGGTATTGAGTCTATGAGCAATGACTAATACTAAGTTATTTTTAGCGTATTCATTAATAGCATCTTGAATAAGCAGCTCTGTTTGGCTATCAAGGTGCGCTGTAGGCTCATCAAGCACTAAAACCGGTGCTAGCTTTATAAATGCACGAGCGAGTGCGATGCGTTGCTTTTGCCCGCCAGAAAGCCCTTCCCCTTGCTCACCTATCAGTGTGTTAAAACCATCGGGTAGGGTATTTATAAATTCAAATACACCAGCTTGCTTTGCTGCATGTTCAAGCTCTTGCTGTGTGGCAGTTGGTTTGGCCAATTTAATGTTGGCAGCAATGGTGTCGTAAAACAGCGTCGCTTTTTGTGGTATCCACGCAATGTTATTTTGCAAGTAGGTTATATCGGTTGTACTTAAACTCTGATCATTAATTGATAGGTGGTTAATCACCTCAGGGTGAAACCCTAATAGGCAATCAAACAACGTACTTTTACCTGAGCCACTACTGCCTACAACAGCAATTAATCCTTTATTTGGCAGTGTTAAACTTATATTTTTAATGCCTTCGTTACTATCTGGGTATATAAAATTAAGGTCGGTAATACTTATTGAGCTAATTGTATTTAAAGTTAAATTGTTTTCAGGCGTGCTTGTAGTCACTGACGCATTTTCGTCACTTGGCAGTGGTGCATTTAAAATCGCAACCATATCGGCAGCGGCACTAATGCCTTGTAAACGTGCATGGTAATGGCTACCTAGCTGGCGCAGTGGTAAATAAAATTCAGGCGCTAAAAGTAGCACCACAAAGCCAGTAGCAAAATCAAGAGTGCCAAAAAACAGTCTAAAACCAATAATTACTGCGACTAATGCCACGCTAATGGTGGCTAAAAACTCAAGTGCAAATGATGATAAAAACGCGATTTTTAAAACATCGAGTGTAGCGTGTCTAAAATCATCTGAAATTTTAGCTATTTGTTTAAGCTCGGTACGTGTTGCATTAAATAGCTTGAGTTGAGTTAAACCTTGTACGCGGTCAAAAAAGTAATTGCCCAGTACAGCAAGTTGCTTCCAGCGTTTTTGGTTTAAAGCTTCGGCTTTTGAGCCTACCAAAATCATGAAAAAAGGAATGAGCGGGGCGGTTAATAAAAATATCAACCCAGCTTTATAATCTGTCGGAAAAATAACAACCAATATTGCCAGCGGGATAAGCGCGCTGTAAGCAGCACCAGGTAGGTATTTAGCATAATAGTCGTGAAGAGCTTCTACACCATTATGTAAGGTATTGAGTGTAGCGCCTTGGCCGTGTTGTTCTATATAGCTTGGCCCAAGTAAGCTGAGCTTATTTAGAAGTGTTTGGCGCATTGCCGATTTTATTTTAAGTGCAGCATATGCACTCAAGCGTTCGCTTAATGCTAAAAATATTGCACGCAGTAAAGTAATAGCTGCTAAGGGCCACAGTAAGTGTGTAACGCCGCTTAAGCTGCTGCCTTCAAACATTACATTATGAATAGCTTGAGCCAGTAAATAAGCACCTGCAATCATCAGTAATGCGTTAAAAGTACCCAGTGCAATGCTTAACTTTAACCACACTGCAGCGGGTTTACTTTGTAACTTTAAAAAAGCGCGCAGTGACTGCTGCTGCGCGCGATCTGGTCGAGGGTTAGTCGTCATCTTTAGTCGAGTTAGCCTCGTTTAATAAATCATGCATAGGTTGTTCATCATCAGCAATGCTGTTTTTATTTTGATGAAACTCGTACCACATTACATTTATTACACCTAAGGTACAGGCCAAAAGTACACCTAAAATCCAAGCGAAATACCACATAGTTTAGTCTCCTTAATAGCTACCGTGAGTGTTATTTTCAATTTCTTCAACTGTCACTCTGCGCCACATTTTCACGTAACACCAGGTGGTGTAAGTTAAAATAAGTGGAACAAAAATACACACTGCAACAAACATCACATTGAGCGTTCTATGGCTCGATACCGCATCCCAAATTGTTAAGCTAATATTAGGATTATTGCTTGATGGCATAATAAATGGGAACAGTGAAACACCTGCCGTCATAATTACGCCAATTAACATTAAGCTTGTTGAAATAAGGCCAAGTGCTGGCTTATTTAACTTAGAAAATATAAGAGCACTTAATGCCATTGCAAACGCTAAAATAGGGAAGGTCATTGTCCACGGACGATCGCTGTAATTACTTAACCAAGCACCTTGCGCTGTTGTTACTACTTTAGCTAAAGGGTCTGCGTGGCTTTGCGTATCAGGCATAGATATAATTTGGTAACCCGTTAAATTAGCAACCCAAAAACCAGCAGCTGCAAATAATACAATAAATGCAATTAGAGAGTAGCGACCATATTGACCCGAACGCTCTGCTACGGCACTTGCTGTACGAAGTTGTAACCACATACCAGCATGAGCAACTAACATGGTAATACTAATCAAACCAGCAAGTAATCCGAATGGGTTAAGCAAGCCAAAAAATGAGCCTTGGTAGCTAACACGCATTAGGTTATCAATATTAAACGGTACGCCTAAAAATAAGTTACCAAATGCAACACCAAAAACTAATGCCGGAATTGCGCTGCCTGCAAGCAAGCCCCAATCCCAATTATTGCGCCAGCGTTTTGAATCTACTTTGCTGCGGTAATCAAACCCAAGTGGTCTAAAAAACAAAGCGAATAGTACTAGCATCATGGCAAAGTAAAAACCCGAAAATGCAGCGGCATAAACCATAGGCCACGCTGCAAACAACGCGCCGCCTGCGGTTATAAACCATACTTGGTTACCATCCCAATGCGGACCAATAGTATTAATTACTGTGCGGCGCTCTGAATCTGTTTTACCAACTAGGCGAAGCAACATAGCCACGCCCATATCCATACCATCGGTAATAGCAAAGCCAATAAGCAGCACACCAATGATCAACCACCAAAGCATTTTTAATGTTTCATAATCAAAAATCATGATTGCTCTCCTTTAGTTTGCTCAGCTTTGTTTGGTAACTCAAAATGGTATTTACCTGTATGCAGCGAGCTTGGCCCTTGCTTAACAAAACGGATCATCAGCCAGCCTTCAACAATGGCTAAACCAGTATAGAAAACAATAAATCCAGTTAAGCTAATTAGAATGTCGTTTATTGTTAGTGACGACGTGGCTAAAAAGGTCGGTAGTATTTCAGATATAGCCCAAGGTTGGCGACCATATTCAGCAACTATCCAGCCAAATTCAATAGCTATCCAAGGTAGTGGAATGCTCAATACAGCAGCCCATAACAACCAGCGCTTTTGCTCAATAACACGGTGTGCGTTGTAGTAAAATGCTAATATAAATACACCAAGCATCGCCACACCACAGGCAACCATAATCCTAAATGACCAGAACATAGGGCCCACTTTAGGGAAAGAGTCTTTAACAGCTTTTTGAATTTGCTCCTCGGTAGCATCTACAACATCAGGTGTGTAGCGCTTAAGCAGCAAGCCATAGCCTAAATCATCTTTCAGGGTATTAAATGTTGCTATATTTTCAGGCGTGTCTTCACCATTTCTGAGCATTGTAAGGTATTTGTAAGCAATCATACCGTTACGAATACGTACTTCGTGTTGCTTTTCTAGGTCGTTAATACCGGTAACTTGCTCATCGAGCGAGCGAGTTGCAATTAATCCAAGTGCGTAAGGTATTTTAACCGCAGCATGTGTTACTTGCTCTTCTGAATCAGGAAACCCAAATGCGGTAAATGCAGCTGGGGCTTCTTCTGTGTGCCACTCAGCTTCAATTGTTGCCAGTTTTACTTTTTGAACTTCTCCTACTTCGTAGCCTGATTCGTCACCAAGTAAAATTACACATAAAATTGACGCTAAACCAAAACCAGAAGCGACCGAAAACGAACGCTTAGCAAATGCAAGGTCGCGGCCTTTTAATATGTACCAACTACTTATACCCAATACAAACATTGATGCAGCTACATAACCTGCCGATACCGTATGAATAAACTTAACTTGTGCTACAGGGTTAAACACAAGCTCTGCAAAGCTGGTCATTTCCATGCGCATAGTTTGATAGTTAAACTCAGCACCTACCGGGTTTTGCATCCAGCCATTGGCTATTAAAATCCACAGCGCCGACATGTTGGTACCAATGGCCATTAGAAAGGTTGCACCTAAATGTTGGCGTTTAGAGAGTCTGTCCCAACCTAAAAAGAACATACCTACAAAGGTCGATTCTAAAAAGAATGCCATTAAACCTTCAATAGCAAGGGGAGCACCAAAAACATCACCTACGTAATGCGAGTAATAAGACCAGTTAGTACCGAACTCAAACTCCATGGTAAGGCCTGTGGCCACACCAATTGCAAAGTTAATACCAAACAATTTTCCCCAAAACTTAGTCATATCACGATAAATTTCGCGACCGGTCATTACATAAACCGATTCCATAATAACTAAAATCCAGGTCATACCTATAGTTAACGGTACGAATAAGAAATGAAAGAGAGCGGTAACAGCAAACTGTAATCGCGATAGATCCACAAAGGTTTCATCTATCATTATTGGCTCCTTGAGAGTGACGGATTAACAGGGCAATATTTTATTGGCAAAGTTAAGTTTCAATGAACTTTCAGTAATTACTGAAAGTTTGTAATATTATTTACGTTTGTGCAATTTTTGTCAATATGTATATTAGTAAAACTTAATATATATTTTATATGCTACATCAGTATTAAAAACAAACAATATAATAAATTAAATTTAGTGATAAAAAACCAGTTATTTAAAGCGTTTAACCAAACAGTAAAACACGGTAAACTAACACTCATGAACGCCTGGTTTACTTGTGAAATAAAATCAAATGAATAAAGATCAAAAACAACTACGAATTGGTATTGTGGCAGGTGAACTGTCGGGCGATATTTTAGGCGAAGGCTTAATTAAAGCCCTTAAAAAGCACTTCCCGGATGCTATTTTTGAAGGGATAGCAGGGCCTAAAATGCAAGCGCAAGGCTGTAAAACACTTTACGACATGGATGAGCTTTCAGTAATGGGGCTTGTTGAGGTACTTGGGCGTTTACCGCGGTTGCTTAAAATACGTAAACAACTCGTGCAGCATTTTGTAGATAACCCACCTGATGTATTTATTGGTATAGATGCACCCGATTTTAACTTACGCGTTGAAAAGCCACTTAAAGATGCGGGCATTAAAACAGTACAGTATGTAAGTCCATCTGTTTGGGCGTGGCGCGAAAAGCGTATACATACAATAAGTGCAGCCACTAACTTAGTGCTTGCGTTACTGCCATTTGAAAAAGAGTTTTACGATAAACACCAAGTGCCATGTACATTTGTAGGACATACCTTGGCTGACGATATAGCGCTTGAGCACGACGATACTAAAGCACGTGCAGAACTCGGCTTAAGCCTTGATGACAAAGTACTGGCGTTACTTCCTGGTAGCCGAGGCTCAGAAGTTGGTTTACTAAGCGAAACTTACATTAAAACAGCTGCAGAGCTGCAAGCTAAAAACCCCAATCTTAAAGTTGTAGTGCCACTGGTTAACGAAAAACGCAAAGCGCAGTTTACTGATATATTAAACGCTACCGCGCCAAACCTTAATGTTAACCTGCTTGATGGACAATCAAAATTAGCGATGCAAGCTGCTGATGCTATTTTATTAGCGTCGGGCACTGCAACACTCGAAGGCATGCTTTATAAAAAGCCAATGGTAGTGGGCTATAAAATAAAGCCTTTGAGCTATTGGATATTTAAAACTTTATTTACGTTTAATATTAAGTATTTTTCGTTGCCTAACTTATTAGCAGACGAAGAGCTAGTGCCTGAGTTTTTACAAAGTGAGTGTAATGTGGCTAATTTAATCAATGCGCTTACCCCAATGCTTAATACCGATAACATTGAGCTAAAAGCACGCTTTTTAGCTATTCACGAAAAAATTAGATTAAATGCCAGCGAACAAGCAGCTAATGCTGTGGCGGAGTTAATAAATGCAAATTGATAGACCTAATGTATCCTTAATTGCCGGTGTAGATGAAGTAGGGCGCGGCCCGCTTGTTGGTGATGTAGTTACTGCCGCCGTCATTTTAGATCCCACTAAACCAATTGCTGGCTTAGCGGATTCTAAAAAATTAACAGATAAAAAACGCCAAGCGCTTGCGATTGAAATAAAAGAAAAAGCATTGTGTTATGCCTATGGGCGCTGCAATCCAACAGAAATTGATGAGTTAAATATTCTGCACGCGACTATGCTTGCCATGACCCGTGCAGTAGAGGCATTAAGTACGCAACCTGAATTTGTATTTATAGATGGTAATCGTTTGCCAAAACTCACTATGCCAGCGCAAGCTATTGTTAAAGGCGATAGCTTAGTGGCCGAAATTTCAGCGGCGTCTATTTTAGCTAAAGTAGCACGCGATGACGAAATGATTGAGCTTGATAAACGCCACCCTGAATATGGCTTTGCAGGGCACAAAGGGTATCCAACAAAAGCACATTTTGCAGCGCTTGAGCAGTACGGCGCAATTGACGAGCATCGTAAAAGCTTTAAACCTGTGCAGCGTGTATTGGCGCAAGCCAATGGTGAGGGCTAAGCATGGCTGCTCCTGATTTTGTTCATTTAAGAGTTCATTCAGATTTTTCGATGGTTGACGGCCTTGCTAAAACAAAGCCAATAGTTGCTAAAGCGCAAGAGCTGCAAATGCCCGCTATTGCGATTACCGATCAAATGAACTTTTGTGGCTTAGTGCGTTTTTATGGCGCAACACATAACGCCGGTATTAAGCCTATTGTGGGTGCTGACTTTTGGGTTCGTAGCCCAGAATTTCCTGACGAGCCAAGCCGCTTAACTATATTAGCCAAAGACAACGACGGCTATAAAAACATTACCTTATTAATATCTAAAGCGTATCAACGTGGGCATGTGTTTCATCGCCCAGTGATTGACCGAGAATGGCTGGTGGAGCATAAAACGGGCTTAATTATTCTCTCTGGCGCTAAAGATGGTGACTTAGGTAAGGCGTTACTAAAAAATAATCCAAGTGTTATTGAGTCGGTAGTTAGCTTTTATAAGCAGCATTTCAGCGATAACTATTACCTTGAGCTTGTTCGCACTAACCGACCGCTTGAAGAAGACTACTTACACATGGCGGTAGAGCTTGCTACAAAAGAGCAGTTACCTGTTGTAGCGACCAACGAAGTAGTGTTTTTAAAGCCTGAAAACTTTGAAGCGCACGAAATTCGCGTTGCTATTTTTGATGGTTACACGCTTGACGATAAACGCAGGCCTAAACGATTCTCTGAAGAACAATACCTAAAAACATCAGAGCAAATGGCTGAGCTGTTTAGCGACATTCCAGAAGCCCTACAAAACACAGTAGAAATAGCTAAACGTTGTAATGTAACGGTTCAGCTAGGGACTTACTTTTTACCTGATTACCCAACTGGCTCACTCAAGATTGATGAGTTTTTAGTTAAAGTGTCAGAAGATGGTCTTGAAGAGCGACTGCAGTTTTTATTCCCCGACGAAGAAGAGCGAAAAGTAAAACGTGTTGAATACGATGAGCGACTCGATATAGAGCTTGGCGTAATTAACCAAATGGGATTCCCGGGTTACTTCTTAATCGTAATGGAGTTTATTCAGTGGAGTAAAGATAACAATATTCCTGTTGGACCTGGTCGTGGTTCAGGTGCTGGTTCATTGGTTGCTTACGCACTTAAAATTACAGACTTGGATCCGCTAGAATTCGATTTACTTTTCGAGCGATTTTTGAATCCTGAACGTGTATCAATGCCCGATTTCGACGTCGATTTTTGTATGGACAGACGAGACGAAGTAATTGATCACGTGTCGGCTTTGTATGGGCGTAATGCGGTATCGCAAATTATTACCTTTGGCACCATGGCTGCAAAAGCGGTAATACGCGATGTAGGGCGAGTGCTTGGGCATCCTTACGGGTTTGTCGATCGTATTTCTAAAATGATCCCGGGCGATCCTGGGATGACACTTGCTAAAGCGTTTGATATAGAACCGCGCTTGCAAGAAGCTTACGATGGCGACAATGAAGTAAAAGATTTAATCGATATGTGTCGCATTCTAGAAGGGTGTACACGTAACGCCGGTAAACATGCGGGTGGCGTAGTAATATCGCCAACCACTATTACCGACTTTGCCGCGCTTTATTGCGATGACGAAGGTAAGTTTCCGGTCACACAGTTTGATAAAAACGACGTAGAAACTGCAGGCTTAGTTAAGTTCGATTTCTTGGGTTTACGTACACTGACAATATTGCAGTGGGCGGTCGAAATGACCAACGTGCGCATGGAGCGCCAAGGTAAAGACCTCGTTGATATAAACACCATCCCACTGAATGATAAAAAAAGTATTGAGTTACTACTTCGCGCCGAAACAACCGCTGTATTCCAGCTAGAATCGCGCGGTATGAAAGACTTAGTACGCCGTTTAAAACCCGATTGTTTTGAAGATATGATTGCATTGGTGGCCTTGTTTCGCCCGGGTCCGCTGCAATCAGGCATGGTAGATAACTTTATCGACCGAAAATTGGGCCGAGAAGAAATCTCATACCCAGATGCGCAGTATCAGCACGAAAGCTTAAAACCAATACTCGAGCCAACTTACGGCATTATCTTGTATCAAGAACAAGTAATGCAAATTGCGCAAGTGCTAGCAGGTTACACGCTAGGCGGCGCCGACATGCTTCGCCGTGCAATGGGTAAGAAAAAACCCGAAGAAATGGCAAAGCAGCGTTCAACATTTGAAGATGGCGCAAGAAATAACGGCATTGACGGCGAACTCGCAATAAAAATCTTCGATCTGGTAGAAAAGTTCGCAGGTTATGGTTTTAATAAATCTCACTCAGCGGCATATGCATTAGTATCGTATCAGACGCTGTGGATGAAAACGCATCATCCTGCAGAGTTTATGGCTGCAGTAATGTCGGCCGATATGGATAACACCGACAAAATAGTTATTTTGGTGGATGAATGTGAAAACATGAAGCTCACCTTATTGCCGCCAGACGTAAATGCAGGCGAGTTTAAGTTTACAGTAAACCTGCAAGGCGAAATTGTTTACGGCATTGGCGCAATTAAAGGCGTGGGTGAAGCACCGGTTGATGCAATACTAGAAGCGCGTGCTAAAGGTGGTCCGTTTAAAGATTTATTCGATTTTTGTGCCCGAGTTGACTTAAAGCGCTTAAATAAACGCGTAACCGAAAAATTAATTTATTCAGGTGCACTTGATAAGTTAGGGCCAGAAAAAACACAACCAGGGCGTGCTACATTATTAGCTAGCTTAAAGGATGCAATGCGTGCGGCTGACCAACACAATAAAGCGGAGCTGTTAGGGCAAAGTGATTTGTTTGGTTTATTAGCCACCGAGCCTGATGAGGTTGAACAAGCCTTTATTAAAGCCACAGGACTCACCGATAACGAGTGGTTAGAAGGCGAAAAAGAAACGCTAGGCCTTTATTTAACTGGGCATCCGATAAATCAGTACCGCCGTGAACTTAGGCATTATACCAGCGGAAAAATAGTTGATTTACAGCCAACGAACCGCGATGTATTTGCAACAGCCGCAGGTTTGGTGATTGCTTCTAGGGTATTAATTAACAAAAAAGGAAATCGTTGGGCCTTAGTAACTTTAGATGACAAGAGTGCACGGATTGATGTACGCTTGTATTCAGACGAGTTTGAAAAGTACCAAGATATGCTCCAAGTTAACAATATCTTGGTAATATCTGGACAGGTCAGCTTTGATAACTTCTCCGGTGGTATTACAATGACCGCCAGAGAAATAAACACCATTGCTCAAGCGCGTGAAAAGCGTATTAAAGCGATTAAAATGACGCTGAACATGGTGCAAGTCGAGGCAGGTTTCTTCGATAAATTACAAAAAGTACTCGAACCCTATAAAATGGGAACGTGTCCGATCAAGGTTTATTACCAACGTCCAGATGCGTTGGCGCAATTAACTCTTGGGATCGAATGGTGTGTTACGCCAAGTGACGACTTAATTCATAAGTTATCACTAATGGCTGCGCAAGATGTAGAACTAGAATTTAACTAATTAGGTAGTTTAGAGCATGAGCCTCAATTATCTTGATTTTGAGCTTCCAATTGCAGAATTAGAAGCAAAAATTGAAGAATTACAAAATATAAGCCGCGCTGGCGAATTAGACCTTGAGTTAGAAGAGGAAGTCAGCAAATTAAAAGAAAAAAGTGCCAAACAAAAACAGGAGATTTTTTCTAATTTAGGCGCTTGGCAAGTATCACAGTTAGCACGTCATCCGTTGCGTCCTTACACTCGAGATTATATCGAGCGCATTTTCACGGAATTTGACGAGTTTGCTGGCGATCGTACTTTTGCTAACGATCCGGCTATTTTAGGAGGCGTTGCGCGTTTAGATGGCGAACCAGTAATGGTTATTGGCCAACAAAAAGGCCGTGACACTGCTGAAAAAATTAAACGCAACTTTGGTATGCCAAAGCCAGAAGGTTACCGTAAAGCATTACGCTTAATGGAAATGGCTGAGCGTTTTAAAATGCCAATCATGACTTTTATCGACACGCCGGGTGCATACCCAGGTGTTGGCGCTGAAGAACGTGGTCAATCTGAAGCAATCGCGCGTAACTTAAAAGTAATGGCGACACTTAAAGTGCCGACAATATGTACGGTTATTGGTGAAGGCGGTTCAGGTGGTGCATTAGCGATTGGTGTTGGCGACAGAGTTAACATGTTGCAGTACAGCACTTACTCTGTAATTTCGCCTGAAGGTTGTGCGTCTATTCTTTGGAAAAGCGCCGACAAAGCCCCACTTGCAGCAGAAGCAATGGGTGTAACCGCAGAGCGAGTTAAAGAACTAGATTTAATCAGTAACTTAATTGATGAACCTCTAGGTGGCGCGCACCGCAATTACGATGCTATGGCACGTAACTTAAAAGTTCGCCTTAAACGTGACTTAGCAGACCTACAAGCGCTTACGCTTGAAGAAATGCTTGATCAACGTTACAAACGTTTAATGTCGTTTGGTTATTGCTAAACAGATTAAATGTTAAAAAAAAGCCGCTTATGCGGCTTTTTTACTTTAAAATGTTCAGAGTTTTTATATAAAAGTGCGCCCATATGCATACATCAGCAATTTATCAGCAATTAAAAAAATCATTAAATAGCTATATTGAGCAAGGTAACACCGCTTTTACAGTGGCGCTTTCTGGTGGCGTTGATTCTGTGGTGTTGTTGCATTTAATGCGCACTTTAAAAGAAGATAACCCTGCAATTAATGTATCGGCTATTTATGTCCACCATGGCTTGAGCCAGTATGCTGATGACTGGCAACACTTTTGCAAAAACGTATGCATTGAGCTTAATGTGCCTTTTGAAGCTGCGAAAGTTGTAATTGAGCAGCAGTCGCGCACGAGTCTTGAAGCCCAAGCACGCGACGCCCGTTATAAAGCACTTGATGAGCTAAGCCCACAAGACAGTATTATTTTACTGGGCCAACACTTAAACGATCAAGTAGAAACGTTTTTACTGCGCTTAAAGCGTGGCTCAGGTTTAAAAGGGCTTGGTTCTATGTATAAAGAGCGCTTGCTGCAAAGTGGGCGTATATGTTTTAGGCCATTGTTAAGTGTAACGCGCAGCGATATAGAAGCGTTTGCAGCGCAGTTTAATATTAACCACATAACCGATGACTCTAATACAGATGAAAGCTTTGACCGTAATTTTTTACGATCGAAAATAGTACCTGTGTTAGCTGAGCGCTTTAATGGGTTTGAACAATGCACTGCACGAAGTATTGAGCTACTACAGCAGCAACAAACATTACTTGATGAATATACTCAGCTTGATTTAAATAAGTGTATTAACGAGCATCAAGCACTTTGCATTGGCCAGATAAGCGAATACAGCGCAGCGCGCATTGCAAATATAGTACGTGCGTGGCTTGCACTATTTACACAAGTGATGCCATCGCAAAAGCAGCTCGAGCAAATTATTAATCAAGCAATGTGCGCAAAAAACGATGCACAAATGCGTATTGATTTGCTCGATGGGCAAATACGTCGTCATCAAGGTTATTTGTATTTTGTAACACCAAGTGAAGTGTTAACAGATATTGAGCTGAATCATTCACAGCTAAAACTGGCAGACGGGCGCTTATTAATTAAAAGCACCGGTTGTGGAGTAAGACCTCCACACGCTAATGAGCAAGTAATAGTGCGTTTTGATTGCAATAGCGCACGCATTAAACCACTTAAAAAGCCTGGTAGTAATACAGTTAAGCATTGGTTTAAAGATGCAAAAATAGCGCCCTGGCTTCGCGCCAGTGTGCCGCTTATTTTTTATAATGATGAATTAGTTCAAGTGGTTGGTTATTTTATAAGTGCTAAGCATATTGATGAAAATGGTATTTTTTGGGAGTGTAAATAAATGAGTAAACAGCCGCATGTTGGTTTGTCGTTAGTTACTAAAGCGCCAGTGGGTATGCTAATAACGGCCGTTATAGCTATTATTGCTAATATTTTACTTGAGCTAAATATAGTTACGCTAGGTTATGCAGTTGCGGGTGGAATTGTATCTGCAGTGCTTTTATTAGCTTATTGGTTAGGTAAAGGTGGATTGTTTTTTATTTTAGGCGTGAGCCTGCCACTGCTTTTAGTATTATTTACACCGCTTGCTACTATTACTGCATTACTTAATTTAATTAGCGGATTCTTTTTTGGTTTTTGTGCCGCGTTGTTTATTTATAATTTGGTAAGTGCAAAGCCTAGCGGGGGAAGCTAGGCTTTTTATTTAATGCAGTTAAGTAAAGACTAATATGCTTTTGCGCAGTTTCTGCCAGATGCTTTTGCTTTGTATAAACCTTTATCGGCGCGAGCAAATATTTCAGTTTCGCTGTCTTGGCTGTTAGCTAAAGTAAAACCAATACTGGTTGTTACTTTATACTTAGACATTAGGGGCGATTTTCTTACTAAGCACATTATCCGCTCAGCAATCACTTTATTCGTTGTAAACTCAGGGTCTTCAATAAGTAAAGCAAACTCATCACCACCAAATCTAAATACCGAATCAGTGCCGCGTATGCTGCTACACAGTACTTTTGAAAACTCTTTAAGTGTATCGTCACCAATTTTATGGCCAAAGTTGTCGTTAACTTGTTTAAAGTTATCTAAATCAAGCAGCATTAAACTAAATGGACGCTGGTAACGACGGCAGTTTTCAAGTTTTTGCAGTAAAAAGTCATTAAACTGACTACGGTTATTTAAGCCGGTTAATGCATCCTTTGTGGCAAGCTTTAATACTCGGCTATACATCATCGCATTACGAAGTGGATAAACCAGCGCAGTATGCAAAGTATGTAGCTTTTTCTCAATGGCTTGACCAAGCGGGAATTTACTAAAATAAATTAGTTGCCCTAAGTGTTCTTTACCAATCGCCAAATCAAAAATATAGGGTGTACTATTTGTATCACTCTGTGATGTTTGTGTAGTTCCCAGTGTTGACTGAAACTGTAAACCAGAGAAATTTAACAATTGTTTTGTAAATTTTGCGTATATAGCTAAAACATCCTCAATCACTAAGCTAGTTTGTAGCTCTGTAACGAGTTTATGTGTTTCTGTTATTTCATTTGTTGGCGAATGTTCAGCCGAAAACGGCAAAAAATCACCGCGACCAGACACACGCTGCGTCAAAATATGGACGTTTTCCATTAAATTCTCCCCCGAGGGTGTTACTTTGCAATTACTAAGCGATTTTTGTGCCATATTTTAAAACTGGCTGAAAAACAGAAGGTTGCTATATTTAAAGTAAGTCCCTTGGTTTAATTGACGCGTGAGGCCGAATTTGCAGAGTATTAACGTTCAAATTTTTGGCTTGCTAGTGGCAGCAGTTCTTTTTGTGTGGTTTTTTAAACGCATTGGCTTGCCGCCTATTTTGGCGTACCTAGCAACGGGGGTTTTAGCCGGTAGTCATGGTGTTGGTTGGCTAGCGCAATCTCATGAAATAGAGTTTGTAGCAGAGCTTGGGATTGTGTTTTTGTTATTTAGTTTGGGGTTAGAATTTTCTATTTCGCGGCTAATGGCAATGCGAAGCCTAGTATTTGGGCTGGGCTCGTTACAAGTAGGTATAACCAGCTTACTCTTCATTATTATTTTATATTGTTTAGACTTTTCCCTGCTCACCAGTTTTACCATTGGTACAATTATGGCGCTTTCTTCTACGGCTGTAGTGGTTAAGCTATTAAAAGAAACGGGTGAGCTTAATCAGCGCCGTGGGCAATTGGCCGTTGGTGTACTGCTTTTTCAAGATATTGCTGTTGTTCCTCTATTAATAATACTTCCTTTATTTGCATCAAGCGACTCTCAAAGTATTGGCTGGGCTTTAGCGTTTGCCCTAAGTAAGGGCGCATTTGTATGCGTGCTTCTTTGGGCAATTGGTAAATGGGTATTGCCCATTGTGTTTAAAGAAATAGCGCAAGTACGAACCGATGAGTTATTTGTGCTTACCACTATATTAGTAGCGTTATTTGCGGGCTTTTTAACGTATATGTTTGGCTTGTCTATGGCATTGGGCGCTTTTTTAGCGGGAATGATGTTAGGTGAGAGCCATTACAGGCATCAGTTAGAGGCCGATATACGTCCATTTCGCGATATTTTAATGGGGCTGTTTTTTGTCACTGTGGGTATGCAGTTAGATATTTTATTTGTACTGGCGCATATAGTAATAATTGTTGGCGCATTGCTTGGTTTACTCGTATTAAAAATTACAGTAGTCGCACTTAGTGCGCGGCTAATGCATGAACGAAACCAAGATTCACTCGCCTGTGGCATCATGCTGTGGCAAATGGGGGAATTTGGTTTTGTACTTATTGCACTTGCTGGGCAGCATCAGTTATTAAACTCAGAGCAAGCCTCATTTTTAATTGCGTTGGGTGTACTTTCAATGGCGCTTACACCGTTTTTGATTGATAAAACGCCATTTATTTTAAATCGTTTGGGCATACTCGATCGTCCAAGTTTAGCATTAGAAGCAGAGCCACAAAGCAGTACGCTTTACAGTGACCATGTTGTTATTTGTGGTTTTTCGCGTGTTGGGCAAACTATAGCGCGTTTTTTAAAGCCCGAAGCAATAGACTACGTTGCCATTGAAAGCAATCCAATACTTGTTCAAGAAGGCAAAGCTGCAGGTGAGCCTGTTATATTTGGCTATGTTAAACAAAAAGATATTTTAAAGTGCGCAGGAGTAGAGCGAGCTCGCTTGGTTATTATTACTTTTACAGAGCTTGATCACGCACAAGTTGTTATTGATGCCATAAAACAAATAGCGCCTAACGTTAAAATACTTATTAGAACTCGTGACGATAGCCAGCTCGATTATTTAAAAGCGCTTGGCGTAACCGAAGTAGTGCCAGAGTCGTTAGAGGCGAGCTTAATGCTCGTGTCGCATGTGTTGTCTATGTCGGGCGTACCGATGACACGTATTGTGCGCCGAGTGAGTAAAGAGCGTCGAAACCGTTATCCGTTAATGCAAAGCTTTTACGCAGGGTATTTTAAAGATAGCGAAGATGCCTCAAGTGAACGATTAGAATACTTACATGTAGTTGCGCTGCCAAGCAAAGCTTATGCGGTTAATAAAACAATTGAAGATCTAAATTTAGAAAAACGTCGAGTACTCGTAAAAGCACTGCGCAGAGAAGGAGCCGAAATAGACACGCCATCAGCGCAAACAACCTTGTTAGCTAACGACGTTTTAGTACTACAAGGTAAACCAAGGCGAGTAGAGCGGGTAGAGCACTACCTGCTCGACGGAATAGAATAACGTGCCTGTTTGGGCTTAATCTAACTCTAAAAACTCACGCATTTTAGGTAACTGCGCCATGCCATCTTCATAGCCAATTTGCATTAGATGCTGGGTGTAGCGTTTTTCAAACAATAGGTAACTGGTTAAACTCGATTGCGAATGTTTTTTAACACCGATTGTACGCAGCAATACTTTAATCGCCCACGGCATATCGTCGTAATACTGCGCAGCAATAGCATTAAAGTTTTGCGAAGGGTTAATAACAAAGGTATCTATTTGTTTTAGCTCTTGGTGTTTATCGCGTGCAGGTAATAGTCCTAAAGTGCGATTTACACGTTCCAAACGCTCCAAATCCGACTGCATTGTGTCGGTAAATACGCTATCGAGTAAATGTCCCGCAACAGCAGATAGACCCGGATAATGTGGCGAGTAACCCGGTGGGTGTAATTCTTTGGGTTGGTCGACCCCAATAATAAATATTTTTTCAGCGCCTAAATGAATCGACGGACTCAGCGGAGAAAGTTGATGTATAGAGCCATCCCCAAAGTAATGGTTATAAATATTTACACTTGGAAACACCATAGGGATGGCACTCGATGCCATTAAATGCTCAACGTTAATACGCGTAGCTTGGCCTTCGCGTTTAGCGCGTTGCCATGGTGTTTGTGTATTTGATTGAAAAAACGCAACAGAGTCGCCCGTGGTATAACTAGAAGCCGTAATTGAAAGCGCATCTAAATAATTTCGGTGTAAGTTACGCTCTATCCGGTGTAAGTCTAAAATCTCATTGAGCAAACCACGTAGAGGGCGATTATTTAGCAAACTCGCTGGTGGATGGTTAATATGTTCTGACTGAAAGCTCGTTAAAATATTACGCGCAATATGACCAAATACGCTTAAAAAATCACTTTTATAGACCATAGAGGTTGAAAAGTTTTTCCAAACTGATTCAAGCTTTCGTACAGCCAAATGCGCACAGGAGGCGTAACATGCTAACGCAGCTGAGTTAATAGCCCCAGCAGAGGTGCCATTTATTACTCTAAATGGCAATGGAGCAGTACGAGGCATACTATGAGCTAGCGCTTTAAGGACACCCACTTGATAAGCAGCACGTGCGCCACCACCTGTGAGTAATAAGGCAATTTTAGGTTTTTGTGGATCAACTTGCTTGATTTTCATATTGGTGGTTAAACTGTTCTACGTCTTTACTTTATTTATTAACTGTAAGTCTTTAAGCTAGAAGAATCAAAGGATAACTGCCCTAATACTTATTACATTGTTTAATCACCCAATTTAGTACTTAACTTACTTTGCTATAATTGCCGTATTATAAAATGTAATAGTATTTGTGTAAGAATGAATTTAATCCACTTAGCGTACTCTAAGTGATATCGCATTTTAATTTTTATGGAGTTCGTATGTCAGATAAACCAGAAGCATCAGATGTTCAAAAACGTCCACCTAATAACAATATTCTTTTCGCCGTTATTATTTTAATAGTCGTAGCATGTGCGGCCGCCTTCGTATTGCTAACACCCAGTGACGAGCAAGCAACACGCACTGAGGTAGAGCCCACAGTTAAAGAACAACCTATGATGGAGCTTAAACCCGAGAACGACCCCGTGGTAGATGCGCCGTCTGTAAATCCAGAAAAGCCAGCAGAGCTTGAAGTACCAGCACAAAGTCCAAGTGAGCCTGTGCCAGAAGTAGAGCCACTACCAACGCTTAACGAAAGTGATGCAGTTGTTGTTGCTAAAATGGACGAGTACCTAAGCGACTCAGTAATGAGCTTAATGGTGACCGACGATGTTATTCGTCGTGGTGTGGTATATGTAGATAACTTAGCAAAAGGAAAAATAGCTAAAAAACACATGCCTGTTGTACAGCCAGAAGAAAAATTTAGCGTGAATGAAGGTGATATCTTAACGATTAACCCTAACAGCTACGAGCGTTATACACCGTATGTGAAAATATTTACCAGTATGAGTGCAGCGCAAGCCGTTCGCATGTACGAAGAGTACAAGCCACTTATTAATAATGCATACAGTGAAATTGGTTACGGCGATGACGAATTTAATCAAACGCTAACCGATGCAATCGATTTATTACTTGATACGCCAGAGCCTGAAGGTGACTTGCCGTTACTTCGTGATTCAGTAACTTACCAGTATGCGTTTTCGGAGTGGGAGCAATTACCAGATGCACAAAAGCAGCTTTTACGTATGGGTCCAGAAAACATGAAAAAAGTAAAAGCAGCATTACGTAATATAAAAGCGCAGTTAGAGAACAATTAATACGCACTAAAATAGCTAAATACGCCGCGATTGTATATGAAGTATGCAATCGCACTTTCTTTTTAGATTATCCCTTGAATAACAGAGCAAAAGTAGAGATAATCCCTCCCGCGCCAACCAAGGCCCTCAATGGTAGTCTTATTGGTCCTCTCGCAACACTAGCAGGCGAACCTGGTCAGGCCCGGAAGGGAGCAGCCACAGTTTGTGACGTGTGTGCCGAGATGTGGCTGGTAAGACTGCCACCCAAATTCCTCATTTGGGTGTTGTTTGAAGTATAAGTTGACATATTTGTACTAAAAGATGGCATAAATTGGAAGTATAAGGTGGCATAGTCTAGTATTTAACCAAATGGTTAGATGGTTGACTCACATGTACAGAAGAAAACTTAAACACTCCCGTGTTAAAAACCTCCATAAATTTGCTAGTCAAAAAAATAAATCTACCTGTTTAGTTGAATCCTCTTTAGAGTTTGATGCCTGTTTCCATTTTGAATTTTCACCATCAATAGCCGCATTTGAGGCACAACCACTAGGTTACGAATATGAGTTCGATAAACGTATTTGCCGTTACACACCTGACTTTTTACTTACCCATACAGACGGCACGCAAAAATTTATTGAAGTAAAACCGCAAAGTAAAATTGCCGAAGAGGACTTTCGTGCACGTTTTATTGAAAAGCAAGCCATCGCTAAACAAGATGGACGCGACTTAATACTGGTTACTGATAAACAAATCCGTGTATACCCAACACTCAATAATTTAAAGCTTTTGCATCGCTATTCTGGTTTTCAGTCCTTAACAGAGTTGCAAGCATCAGTGTTAGCACTTGTTAAGCAATACGGCTCTATTAAAGTGGGCCAGTTAGTTAGCTTTTTAAAAGTAACTGCCGGTGAGCTACTTGCTACGGTGCTACGCTTATTATCATTAGGGCAGTTATTTGCCGATTTAACTACTAATGAAATATCAATAGAAACAGCAATTTGGTCTAACAATGTTTAATGACGGTTTGTTTGATGATGAATTTAACCAGCCATTACCAAAAGTAGAAACCAAATCACCTCAAAATTACGCCAAAGATTTACAAGCCCTTCCTGAAAAAATTAAAACAACAACATTTGCTAAGCTTAAATATATTCAATGGCTTGAGGCTAACATTCAAGGCGGTTGGACACAAAAAAACCTTGAGCCTTTAT
Organism: Pseudoalteromonas sp. 31A1; assembly: GCF_011378815.1. Lineage (NCBI taxonomy): Bacteria > Pseudomonadati > Pseudomonadota > Gammaproteobacteria > Alteromonadales > Pseudoalteromonadaceae > Pseudoalteromonas > Pseudoalteromonas sp. 31A1. Next base: position 59,692 of record NZ_WTKY01000011.1, read on the forward strand.
TAAAAGTAATGCCCGAAGTTGAGGGAGAGAAAAAGCCCAGCTGGAGAACAGCTGCACGATGGTATAGCGCTTATACCAATGCGGATAAAAATATCATGGCGCTAATACCAAGCCACCAAAAAAAGGGGAACAGGGAGCGCGATACAGCCACCGATAAGTTTTTTGAAAAAGCACTTGAGCGTTACTTAGTAAAAGAAAAACCATCGGTGGCTTCGGCTTATAAGTATTATGCAGACTTAGTTGTTATTGAAAACGACAGTGTTGTTGGCAGTGATTTAAAGCCTTTAACATACAAAGCATTTAAAAATAGAGTCGATAATTTACCGCAATACGACGTGATGGTTGCTCGTTATGGTAAGCGCCTTGCTGATATTGCTTTTAATAAAGTAGAAGGGCATACACGGCCTACCCGAGTACTCGAAAAAGTTGAAATTGACCATACACCGCTTGATCTTATTTTATTAGATGATGAGCTACATATCCCGCTTGGTCGGCCGACACTCACCATGTTAGTTGATGTGTATAGCCATTGTATTGTTGGCTACTACTTTAGCTTCAGCGAACCCTGTTATGATGCAGTAAGGCGAGCGATGATGAATGCCATGAAACCTAAAAGTGAAGTGGCAAAGCTATACCCTGATACGGTAAATGAGTGGAAGTGTGCAGGTAAAATTGAAACGCTCGTTACTGATAATGGAAGAGAGTTTTGGGGTAACAATCTTGAGCTTGCTGTTTGTGAAATTGGAGTTAACATTCAATATAACCCAACGAAGAAGCCTTGGCTTAAACCTTTTGTAGAACGTATGTTTGGCACTATTAACACTGAGTTACTAGATCCGATCCCAGGCAAAACCTTTTCTAACATTTTACAAAAGCATGAATACAATCCCAAAAAAGATGCAATCATGCGTTTTACGACATTTATGCAGTTATTTCATAAATGGGTAGTAGACGTTTACCATCAAGATGCCGACAGCCGCTTTAAGTACATACCAAGCCAATTGTGGGATCAAGGATTTAGTACGTTACCACCAACAATGCTGAGTGATGCTGATCTTCAACAACTAGATGTTGTGCTCAGTATTTCAAACCATCGTGTGCTTCGTAAAGGTGGAATACGGCTAGAAAACTTAAGCTACGACAGTACTGAACTGGCGAACTATAGAAAGCAGTTTAGCCACAAAGTATCTCAAGAAGTTTTAATTAAATTAAACCCCGATGATATTTCTTATATATACGTTTACCTCGATAAGCTAGAGCATTACATAAAAGTGCCATGCATAGATCCAAACGGTTACGCCCAAAATTTAAGTTTGAATCAGCATAAAATAAATATGCGCATTCATCGCGATTTTATTTCGGGCTCTATCGATAATGTAGGCTTAGCAAAAGCGCGTATGTTTATTCATAATAAAATTCAAAACGAGTTTGAAGCGTTAAAAAATGCGCCAAAAAACTCAAAGGTAAAAGGGGGTAAAGCATTAGCTAAGCATCAAAATGTAAATAGTGACTCACAAAAATCAATAACGCAGAGCAAATCTGTAGAGACCAAAAAGGTTACACCTAAAGAGCAACCAGCTGATAGCTGGGATGACTTTATCTCAGACCTAGATGGATTTTAATTATGCTGACCGATAAACAAAAAGAAAAGCTTAATGAATTTCGCGATGTATTTATTGAATACCCAATAATAAGCACCGTATTTAACGACTTCGACAGATTAAGACTTGGTAAAGGGTTAGCGGGCGAAAAGCCCTGCATGCTTTTAAATGGCGATACAGGCACAGGCAAAACGGCACTGATCAAGCAATATAAAGAACGACATTTACCGCAATTTATTAATGGAGTGATGAATCACCCTGTATTAGTAAGCCGCATACCTAGCAATCCGACACTAGAATCTACTTTAGCCGAGCTTCTTAAAGACTTAGGACAAGTAGGTAGCACAGAGCGGAAATTGCGAATAAACGGTACTCGGTTAACGACATCATTAATAAAGTGTCTAAAAACGTGTGGTACAGAGCTTATAATTATTGATGAGTTTCAAGAGCTAATTGAGCACAACCAAGGTAAAAAGCGCCGCGAGATTGCCAACCGATTAAAATACATTAACGACGAAGCGGGTGTATCAATTGTATTGGTAGGGATGCCGTGGGCAGAAAAAATAGCAGACGAGCCTCAGTGGTCATCTCGTTTATTAGTAAGGCGACAGCTGCCTTATTTTAAATTATCAGAAAACCCAAAGCATTTTGTGCAATTAATAATTGGCCTAGCCAACCGTATGCCATTTACCGAAAAGCCAAATTTAAGTGAGCAAGCTACAGTATTTGCTTTGTTCTCACTATCAAAAGGTTGTTTTAGAACATTAAAATACTTTTTAGATGATGCCGTACTTTATGCATTAATGGATAACGCAAAAACCCTCACAACCAAGCATTTAGTCAAAGCATTTGAAGTACTGTTTCCTGATTTACCAAACCTATTTACCTTGCCCGTTGCAGAAATTACAGCAAGTGAAGTCGAACGCTATTCACTATACAAACCTGAAAGCGCCCAAGACGAAGACCCATTTATAGCGACCAAGTTTACTGACAAGATGCCTATTAGTCAGTTGTTGAGGAAATAAAAACTTATATTTTAGTACTGAATTATAAACTATAACATCATTCATTTAGTCTAATTTTACTTTTGGCAATCATATTGAGAGAATCTATCTTGAGTACTTGTAAATTTTCATTTCGGGGTGAAGCTTTAATATTAATACCAAAGTGCAAGTCTATTTTTTCATGATCATTCTCACTTAAGTGCACTAAGTCTAAAAACTTACCCCCACATTCTTTGATAAAGTTATACTTCTTTTTTACTTTTAAAAATTCATTTTTAAATTTTTCTTCGTTATAAATTGTTTCTAATTTAAACAACTTAGAATTTTTCTTAATAGACTCATCTCTAATGATCAACTCAACTTCAACATCTTTTAATTCAAGGTTTTTATCATAAAAATTAGAGTTTGCTATATTAAATTTGAAAAAAGGCTTTTGATAATCTATTGATTTATCATAAGGATTTGCATAGCCCAAAGTAGACACTGAAGCTTTGTACCTCTCATTACAACGTTCACCAGCAGGAATTAGATTTGAAAGTGTAGTTGCTAAAAATGGAAACTTTGATTTTGGATAGAAATGATCGAATGCTGGACGGTACCTAGCATCATTATCAAAAATAGAAGTAATGTCTTCTTGATTACAATATGGGCACACCGAAATTTTCAATTCGTTAATCAGTTCGTAACCGAATTTTTGAGCCATAATGTCGTATTTAAAAACCTTTGAAAACTCTATTACCCATAGAGGTATAAACTTTAGCCCTTTAGATAAGCTTGTTTTACCATGCTTTAAATTACTTAGCTCTACTAATGCATCTCTTTTTTCTGATGCTTTTCTGTTAACTCTACGATTGAGCTTAAGGGATTTCTCTAGAAAGCTGCTTGGATTATTGATGAAAAAGTCATTTAGATTTTTTAACGTCGTTTCAAATAAAACATTAATTTTGGCTTTTTCTTTTGCCGCAGTGAGCTTTAAAGCTTCAATTTCTAGTAAGTTATAATTTAGTTTAAGATTTGTCAGAAAGAGTTCAGGGCAGTAATATTCTAAAAGCTCAGGAAATTTTTCATAAGTATCAGTGATAACTAAGTGTAAATTTTGGGCTTCCTCAAATGTAATGCTTTCTAGCTTATTTGTTGAGAAATAAGTAATTAGTCTTTTACGAACTTCTTTGTCGTGTATTGACTCAGCTAGCTTATCAATACTAGGAACTAAAGTTTCTGCAACGACAAACTTTTTGTATTGAGCTGTGAGGTCTGGACATTTAACAGGAATAATTTTAATCATTTTTTTTCAGGAACATTTCTTGAATGTCTTTATCTGGTATTTGTTTTATTAGGTATCTATCAAACGAACTAATGTTTTTATATTTTTTAGCTAAAAATAGTTGCTCGATAGTTTCTCTGGCTAACTCGCCAAATGTAGAGTCCAAGTGCATACCATCAAGGTATAAGTCGTTTATTCTGGTACCGAAGCCATTTGATTTCTCCTGAGTTATTTTGCCATCAATCTTAATAATTGAAACTATATCATCGGGTAGAAAGTCACTTAGTATGATAGGAGAGTGTGTTGTCAAAATTGTATTTATGGTTGCTCGTTTAAGCCCATTGTGATCTTTAAAATGATTTATTATATCAATAACCTCACTAACAACTTTTCTTTGCCACTCAGGGTGAAGGTAGGCATCTATTTCATCTACAAGTAATTGGATATTTGAATAACCTTGTGAAATTAGCTGCTCGATGCCAGAGAAAATACGAGATTGTAGCTTTAATCTAGCTTCTTCACCTGAGCTAAGAGCATACCAACCATATGTAAAGTTATCTGCGGTATAATAATTTAGTTTGTTAAATTTTTCAGATATGTCGGCTATTAGTTGGCTATCCTTAAGATCGAAAGAAATGTATTTGGTATCAAAGTTAATATTTATATCGTTATCTAGCAATGATTGAGTCATTTCTTCTAAGTTATCTCTAAAAGATTCGGACTCATAAATTATGTCTTCAATAGGATCACTTTTACTTAGTAGGTTATTTTCATCAATGTGTTGATTGATAATTTCAGGGATTTTTTCTTCAGAAAGTGAAGCTTGGAAAATTACATTTATATAAAACCATGCCCTTTCATTCGGCTCACTTATTTTCAAAGAGGCTTTTTTTAAGAAATCACTTATTAAATAGTTATATATATACCAAAATGTATCATCACTGAGTCTTTGTTTTTTATTGATGTTTTTGTAGGGTGATTGCATGTACCTACTTAAGGCTTTTTTTATTATTGTACTAGTTATCGGCCTTTCTCTAGAAATATTATCTATCGAGAATGTTATCTCGTTTACTAATACAGCAGCTTGGCTCTTTTCAGTTTCATCGATGATTAAATGATAGAAATCTCGATTTTTCATCAATGTAGAAACGTTATCACTAGTTAGCTTATTTACTGCTTGTTCAAGGTAATTCTTACTTGAGGGGTGAATGTGGAACCTAAATGATAAGGGTGCTCCAACTACTTTTTTTTGATAGTTGATATATTCAGCATACTTTAATTCCCTAGCAACCTCAGCCATAAGAATTTTTTTCTTTGTTACTCTTTTCTCAAGAAATTTATTTGAAGATAACTTTAATACATTCTTTTTTTCTTTACTGCGTTCATTAAAAGCAAATTTATTTAAGTCAAAAAGATTGGTTATAAAAAGTAGGCTAGTCCTATTGTTTGGCTCATACTCATTAATAGGGCTGCCATTAAGGAAAGCTTCTGATAAAGAGTTATTTTTTACATAATACTTCGAGTCAACGTCATTCCAGAAAACAGCTGCACCAATTCCTACAATTTCACTAAAAGCCCCTTCAATGAACTCTAAAATTGATGTTTTACCTGCCCCATTTTTACCTATTATTAGTTTTATATTTTGTCCACGATAATATCTTTCTTTAAACTTACAATGCTGTTTTTTTACACGAATATGAGGTCTATCGAAATCACAGATGAAGTTTTGATTCAGATTCACGAAGAGATCTTTAATACCTTTATATTCATCAATGTATATACAAACAAGTTCCATATGAGAAGGCTACAATTTTTTATGATAGGCATAGATTGCTAGATCCCAAGCATTTTTTAAAGAAGAAAAGTGAAAAAGTTAGATTTAAGTATAAATTCAGGTAAAACTAAAATATCCTTAGTACACTTTCAGGTTGAATACTAAGAGAATCTTAGCAAGATATGTTTTATAGCTAAGGTTCACATGGAAACCCCAATACCTCCACGTCTAAAATCTGCAAGAAAAGCTGCTGGACTTACCCAGCAGCAGCTTGGCATGGCTTTAGGTTTGGAGCCAAACACGGCTAGTGCTCGCATGAACCAATATGAAAAAGGCAAACATGCCCCAGATTTTTTAACCATGAAACGCATTGCTAAAGAGCTAGATGTGCCAGTAGCTTATTTTTATTGTGAAGAAGATGATCTAGCTGAGCTAATACGCGTTATTGGGAAACTGACAGAAGAAGAGCAAAAAGAATTATTAAGTGCTTTGGGTTCAAAATAAGGTTGATGGAAATGAGTTATAATACAGATTTAATAATAAACATTGAAAATGAAATGGAAAAGCCATCTAAAACTGAGGGTTAGCCAGAGTTGTGAGCTTGTATCGGACCTAACAACTCTGGCAAAGATCGTGAACTTAAATCTTTTCAGCTGACTTAGATTGGTTATTTCGACCTTTTAGATGTAAATGGGCAGATTCTGAAATATCACAACCGATAGCTTTTCGATTTAAGTTATTGGCTGCTACTAAAGTCGCTCCTGAGCCAAAAAAAGGATCGACGACGAGTTCATTTTCATTACTGCTTTGAGAGATAAGCGTTTCAATTAACTCAGCTGGTTTTTCAGTAGGGTAGCCCCTGTATACTCTTTTACACGTGAGGATATCTGGAACGCTTAGATCATTTAACTTGCGCTTACCTTTCTCGAAAAAAAGAATATATTCGTGTCTAGCTCTGTAATGATAACCCATACCAATAGTCACTTTATCCCAAATTATTGGCTTCCAAAACTTGAAACCTACTTTTTCAGCTATTGGCTTAATATAAAACATTGTTTCTTGATCGCAGAATAGATAAAAATGAGAACCTTTTTTGAGCACTCTGTAAATTTCAATTAGTAGTTCTTCAAAGCGATTATTTGGGAATATGTCGAACCATTGATTACTTGACGATTTACTTGCTTTTAGGCGAGTGGTGGTTCCTATTTTTCGATGTTTTTCTAATGATTCGTAGGGTGGGTCAGTAATTAAAAGATCAACACTTTCGGTTGAAAGTGTTGATAACCAATTTACCGCATCATCTTTAAATACTTGCATTAAATCTCTTTAGTTAAAGTGTGCTGCATAATCTGCCATTGTGTGAGCTTTTTGATGCAGCCCCCTTCGGTAAATGGCGGCAATCTATACAATAGCTTTGGAAACCATCGGGGTTTTGTGACGATTTACGTGCGGGAGTTTTACCAAATGAGTTAGGGTAATAATGAAATACGTGTTCCGAACCATTTGCATCAGAGCAATGAGGGCAAGATTTAAATCTTTGTCCTGTAATTTGGTCAGCCTTTATGATCATTCCACTATTGAGTGCTTTATTACAGCAGTTACAAGCCATAAGAATCTCCTTATAAGTTAGCTTTGTATTTTTAAATTTGAGTTTTTTTATTATGTTACTGGCTATTAATACATCCATTAGAAATGCCGTAACGCTCTCTACAATATCAGATATTGTACTTTTGTGAAGTACGAATGATTTAACGATAATTATTTTTGACTATCTAATTTATTTAGCCTAAACCTAAACTAAGATTTTCTTAGTTTAGGTTGGCGATGCATTTTTTAGTTCAAACAAAACCTTACCCAGATGAGGCGCTTGAAAGCTATTTGCTGAGGCTTGCAAGTGATAACTCATACGATGGCTATAGTGAGCTTGCTGATATTTTGTGGCAATGGCTTGCAGAGCAAGATCATGAGCTTGAAGGTGCGTTGCCGTTAGAGCTTAACAAGGTTGATGTTTATCATGCTAGGCAAGCGAGCAGCTTTAGAATAAGAGCGCTTAAGTTGGTAGCTCAATTAGCAGATGTTAACGCTGGTGATATTCTTGCGCTTGCATGGCGGCGCAGTAACTTTAAATTTGGCAACCTTGCCGCAGTAAGCCGTAATGAGCTGACTATTCCTCTTGAGTTACTTCGAACTGATAATATACCTGTTTGCATTGAATGCTTGTCTGAATCTTCACGTATTCCTTTTTATTGGCATTTAAAGCCCTATAAAGCGTGCCATAAGCATAAGTCACAATTAACTGCACAACGTAAGGAATGCCATAACTTAATTGATTACAGAGCTTCTGAGGAGTTTTTAGAGTGCAGTTGTGGTTGTAAACTCACCAATAGTGAACAGTTAAACGATGCAGACTTTAAAATTGCATTTGCGCTTGCAAGTAGTAACAGTCATAAAATAGTGGGGTTGATATCGTGGTTTGCGCAGGTTAAGCAACTTGATGTAAGCGATGCAGACTTTAATCGTACTTTTGTTGATTACTTTAGTACTTGGCCTGAAAGCCTTACCGTTGAATTAAACTTACTCACAAACAATGCGCGGCTTAAGCAACTTAACCCTTTTAATAAAACTAAGTTCAACTCTGTATATGGCAATGTGATCCGTGATGCTCAAATAGCCGCAACAACTAACCGTAAAAACAAAGTTCTTGATGAGATTATTAATTACTTTGTCGAATTAGTTGATAATAACCCTAAAACTAAACATCCAAATATTGCTGACTTACTGCTTTGTACTTTTGATACAGCAGTATTATTAAACACCACCACAGAGCAGATTTATAGGCTTCATCAAGAAGGCTTTTTAAACTGCGCTTACCCACAAAAAAAGCACGAACAGCTCAAAGCTGATAGCCATGTTTTTTATTTACGCCAAGTAATTGAACTACAGCAAGCATTTGCAGCTGAAAAGCCTCAAACAAAAAAACAATTTATAGCGCCGTGGTAACTTATGAACTTACAAGATGCATTTGCAATTGAATCACTAAAAGAAAAAACCACAGCACTTAGAAAGTTGTTTGCTCCATACACGCCTCATGTTGCGGTAGATGGCTTTGAAGAACAAGCTCTCGTTGTGCTCATTAATCTTGTTTATAAGCGAAGTGAGATTGATGATTTAACAAGTGTAAGAACTGCTAAAAGAGTATTGCGCGATCAAGTGTTATTGAATAAGTGCATTAACGAAGTTAAATGGTTTCATACCCATAATTTAAAATACCCCGATATACGAGTAAGCCATCAGCGTTTAATTAGTAAGGTAGTAAGTGAAGATATTGCGGGTATTTGTAGCCGGTCATTACCTTTAAGTTTTGGCTGGTCGCACAACAGTGCTGAAATTAATCATGCAAAGCTATTTTTAACCTCATTTATTTGGCAAGGTGAAGTAACTTGTTTAGCAAAGTTACTAATAGCTGAAGAGCCTGTTTGGATTAATTTAATAAGAAAATACGGGTTTACTAAAAAGGCGGTTTTAGACATCGCAGGCAAAATAAAACAGCTTTTGCCAGTGGCAGAGCTCCCATTAGAAGTAAGTTCTTTTTCACCACAGCTACAAATGCCATTTCAGCAAAGCTACCTTGCAGTTACGCCTGTAGTAAGCCACGTAATGCTAGCTAAAATTCAGCAATTAACAACAGAGCATAAGTTAAACTTTGGTTTAGTTGAGCACTCAAGACCTGCCAATGTTGGCGATTTAGCAAGCTCAGTAGGCGGCAATATAAGAGTGCTGCGTTACTTTCCTAAAACATATTCAAAGGCTGTTAACCGCTCTAAAGTAGTCAATAATGATATTGAGAAAACATTTAAAATTCGTGCGCTATTAAGCAGTCAATTTCAACAGGCGCTTTTGGTATTGGTAGGCATTAAACACTTTAATACGTTAAGGCAAAAACGATTAGCGCGAGTAGCGGCTATTAGGCAGGTACGTGTTAGTTTGCAGTTATGGCTTGATAACATTCTGGAAGCTAAAAATAACGCGCAAGAGAAAGCTTATCCTGAGTGGGCTAAGCATTACTTAGATCAGAGTATTACTAACTGTATTAGCCAATTTAGTAACATACTAAATGAGAGCCTAGGTACTTTAAGTAAGCTCAAACGCTTTGCATATCACCCTAATTTAATGGGGTTGTTTAAAACGCAGTTAAACTATGTGTTTACTCATTGTACAACTGAAGAAGAAATATTAAATGATGAGCAAATAGTGTATGTACATTGCCAAGATATGCGAGTGTTTGATGCCGAGGCAATGGCTAACCCATATATTCAAGGTATGCCGTCACTTACAGCTTTAAGTGGGCTTGCTCATAACTTTGAGCGTAAGCTAAAAAACTTTATAGACCCTTCCATTAAGTGTATCGGCAGTGCTATTTACATTAAAAACTATCAATTACATACAGGTAAACCATTACCAAAGCTTGATAAATTAAAGCAAGTGGCTGGGCGTAGTCATGTAATAAGATCAGGAATTATCGATAAACCTAAATGCGATATAACACTCGATTTAATATTTAGGCTTTTTGTACCAAATACTGAGTTGTTAGATAAGTTAAATAGTCAGCTTATAAAGCCCGCACTACCATCTTCATTTGCAGGCGGGACTATGCATCCACCTTCGTTATATCAAAATATAGACTGGTGCCATTTACATACTACACCGAGTGAGCTGTTTAAAAATATAAAAGCAAAATCGTTAAATGGCAGTTGGTTGTACCCTTCAAAAAAAGTAGTCAAAAGTTTTGAACAATTGATTGATGCCCTTAACGGTAACTTTAATTTAAGACCTGCTGCAATTGGCTTCGCTGCGCTTGAAAAACCCGTAAAGCGAGATGCAACATTACATGAATATCATTGTTATGCAGAGCCCGTAATTGGGCTTTTGGAGTGTGTTAGCAATACATCAGTAAAGTACGCAGGCGCTAAGCAGTTCTTTCATGACGCATTTTGGGTTATGGATGTTCAAAAAGAGTCTATGCTTATGAAAAAGTCTAAGTTTGAGTATGAATAATGCAATTACCTCGGCACTTAAGTTACACGCGTTCGCTCTCACCCAGTAAGGCGGTGTTTTTTTATAAAACACCGGAGTCTGATTTTGAACCGCTACAAATAGAGCAAAATAAATTAGTTGGGCAAAAGTCAGGGTTTGGCGATGCGTATCAAAAGCAAAATGTGGCTAAAAATTTAGCGCCACAAGATCTAGCGTTTGGAAACCCCCAAACTATTGATGTGTGCTATGTGCCTCCAACGGTAAATGAGCTATTTTGCCGTTTTTCGCTCAGAGTTGAGGCTAATAGTAATGAGCCTCATGTTTGTGATGATCCTAAAGTTATTTATTGGTTAAAACGTTTTTTTGAAACCTATAAAAAGCACAATGGCCTTAATGAAGTTGCAACTCGCTACGCTAAAAATATACTGATGGGCAACTGGCTTTGGCGCAATCGTCAATCACCGAATGTTGATATTGAAATCCTCACAGAAAATTCAGATCCAATTATTGTTGAAAGTGCACAAAAATTAAAGTGGCAGGGCAATTGGCAAAATAATCAAACAGCACTAATAACATTATCAGAAGCTATTCAAGAAGGGCTCAGCAACCCTCAACATTATTGTTATTTAGATATAACCGCCAAAATTAAAAATGCATTTAGCCAAGAGGTTCATCCTAGTCAAAAGTTTGTTGATACTGTTGAACAAGGCATGTCATCTAAACAACTTGCATACACACAAGTGGGCGATAAAAAAGCAGCAAGTTTGAATTCACAAAAAGTAGGGGCTGCGATTCAAACTATCGATGATTGGTATGAGGGAGGTTACAAACCTTTACGCACTCATGAGTATGGCGCAGATAAGCAAATATTAGTTGCACACAGAACACCTAAGACCCATTCAGACTTTTATTCATTACTTCCGCGGATTGCCATGCATATTAAACACATGGAAAAGCATGGTTTAGGGCAAAATGAAGAATCAAACGCTGTTCATTTTATTGCGGCAGTGTTGATTAAAGGTGGCTTGTTCCAAAGGAGTAAAGGTTGAAGCGCTTTTACTTTATCATTACTTATTTACCCAAAAATTGTGATGTAAGCCTTCTTGCTGGGCGTTGTATTGGTATTTTGCATGGGTTTATGAGCTCACGTGAAATAAGTAATATTGGTGTGTGCTTTCCTAAATGGAATGAGCAAACAATAGGTAATGAATTAGCGTTTGTATCAACAGATAAAAAGCAATTAATGAATCTATCTCAGCAAAGCTATTTTGAGATGATGGCACATGACAAGTTATTTGGCTTATCAAAAATACTCGAAGTACCAACAGAGCAAAATGAGATTATGTTTATTCGCAACCAATCAGTAGCCAAAGCATTTGTGGGTGAAAAGCAAAGGCGATTAAAACGCGCTAAAAAACGAGCTGAAGCCAGAGGCGAAGTCTACAACCCAGAATATAAATTTGAGGCAAAGGGCATAGGCCATTTTCATTCAATACCTGTATCAAGCAAAGGCAATGGGGAGAATTTTATACTTCACATACAAAAAATTGAAAAAGCTGAATCCATAAAAAATCAATTCAACAATTATGGATTTGCGACTAACCAAACATTTCAAGGCACGGTTCCCTCTTTGAATACCCTTTTTTAATAGTTATAAAAGACTCTTTTAATTTTTAATGAGTTGATTGATTAAAAATAAGGATAAATAATTTAAATTCGTTTAACAGTTTGGTATTTATAGAAATTTAAACTATTTTTAATAGTGAACTGCCGAGTAGGCAGCTGGAAATAACGGGGATATCCTCAAGGATATCAGATAAGAGTGAACTGCCGAGTAGGCAGCTGAAGTTAGGCCAGGAATTGAACAACCACAAATTGTGACTCTTAACTGCCGAAAAGGCAGAGGCTAAATAAAAAGAGCCCAGCAAACGCTGAGCTCTTTTTATTTAACTTCAATTAAGATATGAGCTATTTGTGTTTATTCAGGCTTGAGCTTTTTTGTGCTTCACAAATGACTTTATCATCTAAACCATAAAGCTTTCCGTTACTGCTCAGTTTTTCAAAATACTTAGAAAAATACTGTTCTAAATTAGAGTTTATAGCTTCATAAAAATTATCCATAAATACAGCTTGTTCAGCTGCGCTAAGATTATCTAATATAGCTCAATAATAAAGTTCACCCCTAATCCTAAAACAGTATGAGTAAAGAAACTAAAAACAGCCTAGCTGGGTTTCCAAGATCTTTAGACTATTACTCTTTGTAACTTCCTTGTATCAGAGCTCACTCCCGAAACCTCACTCTCTACTTTAGTACCAAATAATTAATCGAAAATTTGGCAGCAAATATTTTTGCAGTTAATCAAAAAATCAAATGTCAGTGTTGAATGAGTAAAATATTGATGTAGTATCGGAAGCTTCAAATCACATTTTTCTAAAAGTGAAACATTCATGGATGGTATTAAAAATAGTCAGATACAACAAATACAAGAAAATATCGCTTATCAAATTGAGAAAATGAATTTTTTGTGTAATGAAAGAAGAAAAAAGAGTCACCAAGTAATCACTGAAGTTGCTAAAAAAATGGAAATTAGCAGGGAAAATGAACTTGCTAACCAAGCATTAACTGATGCGCTTCTGAACTCAATGGCATCGCTGATTGACTATTACTACATGTATTGTTTCATGAAACTGGGCTTGAAGAGTGAAAATATAACGAAAGTGCAATATCGGCCAATAAACAACAACTACATACAAACATCTAGCTCATATAAGGAAAAAGGGTGTCGCCCTTCGATTGGCTTTATTAAAGAGCAATTTGATAAAAAAATTACTGAAATGTCCAACCTAGAACTGTCTGATATACAGTCCCTGTACATACATGATTACTGGCATGCTTTTTTCGGTGAGGCTATATCGAAATTCTTGTTAAAAGTCGGTTTGTTGTCGGATAAATTCAAATTTGAGTACACATCAGAGGGCTTTAAAATTAACAATTTAGTTAAAAAATACCATTTTTACATGGAAGCATTCTATTGCAACGAACTATACAGTAACGGGGCCAAATACAATATCTATCTTGATATTAATAACTGCCTCAAACATAACATTGTGCCATATTTACAAACTGAAATTACCAACTTCGACGATAAGCTTATGGGATTTCTTTTTTTTAATTTTAAGAACGAAGACAGTGTATTCTTGAAAAAAGGATTACTAAAAAGCATTGTTGATTTGGATTACGATGAACTAAGAAAAATATTGAATAAGCTTTCTGCGAATGAAAAATGTAGTCATCAAGATCCAGATATTAAATCTTTGATAGATATTCACTTAAAAGTTGATAAAATTAATGGGTATGTCAGTCATGATAACGCTAGACTTTATTTTTTTGTTGACGAAGTTTTGATAGCGAAAAGTAAAGATGCAACTTTTGTTGATGCTGTTGGTAGTCTAAATCAAACGTTGCGAAGTTTGATTGAAGATATTAAGAGAGGTATTGAGCTGGATTTGAGTGAATTTGATTGAAATTAAATGTAAAAATGGATACGACTCTATTGCTTAATTCTTTTGAGCAAAAAAGTCTACAGGGAGAATTTGCAGCTGACTGCTACGCCAGTCACAAATCACCATATCGATATGATGCTTTTACATTTTGTAATCGAAATTCACCGATTTATCAATGGTGTTGCTGGTTTTTATTGTTTTAGCCACATTAAACTCCCAAAATATAAAAGTTGATGTTATCTACCCATAACTTAATTCTAAAAATTTGCGAAGTTGGCTACGAGCGATAACCGTCCAGTTAAAAGCGGTTACGCATTACATCATCTTTGATTTATCCATAGCCCTCACTATTGAATGGCATCTCGTGGTTTATTGGTGTGATGAATTTATATGTGGCGACAAATAAAATAGCGCGAACGAGTTAGCAGCCTTGGTTACTTTAAATCAATGAGTTAACCTGCTTAATTGCTCGGGCTAGTAGCGACTGTACGTGGTGAAAATATCATTGCTTAACAGTTAAATATTAGGTTTAATAGGGACATAATAAACACTGAGTAACGCAGGGATAGCTTAGATACGATATACACGTCAATGAAATTGGCTAAATATCGGTTAGGCCATAAAAAGCAAATTCCCATAGCATAAACAACACCAACGCGAACACACCGAGCAGGTAGCGCCTCAGTCCAACAAGCGATTATGCAACACAAACTGCGTGTTGCATAAATACTAAAGTGTTATGCCTCTTTAGTCATCTGCAAGGCTCAATATATAAATAAGGATATTAATGAATTTTTTACAGTTCGACTTAGGAAACCTCAAACGGGGTGAGATTGTTGAGGTAACACTAACAAGTGGTGCCAATGTAAGATTAATGACTAGTTCAGAGTTTAATAATTACAAAAACGGAAGAAAGCATAGGTTTATTGGCGGACTAGCTAAAAGATCACCTGTAAACCTTCAAGTAACAAGTTCAGGTCGATGGTACGTTGCTGTAGATATGCAAGGACTTCGAGGTTCAACAAAAGCATCCGTGAGAACACTTCCAGGAATGTTACCTGAAATACAAGAACGACCATTATCAGAAGTGCCTAGCCTAGTCAGGGATAATGTTCCTCCTCCTCTTGAGTCTGATGGTGAAACTCACGATGTATTCATATCTCATGCATCCGAGGATAAAGATGATTTAGTTCGCCCTTTGGCAAACGCTTTAATTGCCAAAGGTCTAAATGTTTGGTTTGATGAAATGACACTTAGAATTGGTGATAGTCTAAGACAAAAAATTGATAAAGGGCTAGCTAATAGCCGTGTAGGTTTAGTGGTTTTATCTCCACCCTTTATTAAAAAAGGTTGGACTAACTACGAACTCGATGGAATTGTCACAAGAACAGTATCAGGCGAACAGGTTCTTCTGCCTATTTGGCACGATATCACCAAACAACAAGTTGTTGATTTTAGTCCGTCTTTAGCTGACAAAGTCGCTCGTAGTACAGCAACTCATACAATAGATGAGATCGCTCAGGAGATATATGATCTTCTTGAGTCTAAGGCATAACAAGGCACTTAAACGCAACTAATACAGTGAGTTAGGTTTCGCTTCGCTTCACATTATAACCCACAATTTTAGTCCGCTTAGTGCGTCGTTACCACTGTCTGCAATTGGCACTGAGCCGAATTTCTGCATAGAGCGAATAGCAGACATTAAAAAATTAAATTTATTCCTATGTTTTGAGTAGGAATCTAATTTTGTCCGATAACATTATTAGACGCCGTTTTGGGGCAAAATAACATGCTTAGTTCCTAGTTGTTTTAATTACTTGTTTACAAAGGTAATTATTGGTGAAATTATCAGAGTATGTAATATACGCCGTTTTAGTGTGTTATAAACCACCTAAATGGTGTCCAATAAGCTGTTAGATTTCTTTCATCAAATCCACCATCGGTAAACTTTGCAATGTTGAATTTCAGAATTACAAAATACGATCCTAAAAATAGAAATTCCGATGGTCATTACAAAGTTGATGAATGGACGTGTCCATCAGAAGTCGGGAAATCATTTAACGGTGTTGAGTTTAAAGCATCGGAATACTTTGAAGTTGAAGAAAAATATATAAATGCTGTTATAGAATGCCTCCAATCCAAACACATTAAGCACCTTCGAGTAGTAGACCTTGAGTCTAGGTTTGTACAAGATAACCTTTCGGATAAGGATAATCAGTGGTTAGTTAGCGAAGAGTTTAAGGTTATTGATCTATTTGAAGACAAGAAACTCGAAATAGATGATCTTAAAATTGTAATCAAGATGATTTTACGAGGTTTTCTGTGGTGCAGATTAGAGATTAATGAACAATTTAGTCTTAGGTTTGGTTGGGACTACTACATGTATATTTGTTGTATTAATTTAAATGAGAGCACGATTAAAAAAATTAGTGAAACGGGATTGTTTGTTGAGCTACTTGAACCACTTTACGATATGAAACGTTGTGACTTTTATATCCAAACTTGTCGTACAGACGAAGATGGAGATAGCTTAGTTGAAGAAGAAACACTCCTTAAAACTATGACTCGGGAAAAAATAAAGCAAAGTTTAGGTCTTTCTGATGAACATACTGGAAATCATAGTTTTGACATAACTCCTCAAAATTTTGCAATGTTTAAAAATGACTTTGAGTTTAACTTTACGGAATATGAGTATTGTCTATATTGCGATAAGATTTACATATAGGTTAAAACGAAATCTAACAAGGGTTTTCAAGTCGGACTCGTAACAGTTTGCTCGGTTCCGCTTCGCTTCACATTTTAGCAAACAATTACAAGCCGCTTAAAACGGCGTTGAGGCTGTAGAATTACTCCAAACTGAAAAATGGCGTATGATTTTTGTGTTAGTACAGCCTTTAAAGTTCACTTTCTAGTGGAATATTGCCTCGGAATTCACGTAGCAACGCAATTTGAGGCTAAATTTTTAATAAATTTCGAGGCTGTTTTTTCTAAAATAGAAATTCTACAGCCTCGTTAGCCGTCATGGAGGATGTATGGATTTCCGAGGCAAAATAATAAAATCGACACATGTTTTTTTTCGATCTGGATTTCTTTATAAAATAGCTTTAGAAGCTAGTAATAAAGTTGAGAATGAACCCGAACAAGCACTTGTTAGTCTAATCTTTAGTTATAATTCATTAGAAGCATTTATAAATGAAACCGCAATGAGTTGTGAGATCTTTAGCGGTGGTCGGAGAACCGATAAAGAACGTGATTTCTATGACTTAATTAATCAAATGCAAGATGATCAAGTATCAACAGCAGAAAAATATCATACAGCTAAAGAACACTTTACTGATAAAAGGTGGGATAAAGGAGGGAAGGTGTTTCAAAATTTCACACTCCTTACGTTGTTAAGAAATGAACTTATCCATCGAAAATCTGAAGTAGTAAAACAAAAGAAAGTAATAGGTGGGGAGAAATCTGAAATTGACTTATGTTCAATTCGGAATAAATTGTATTCGCGGTTAAAGGATAAGAAGCTAGTAACAAACATCGATCCAACTGCAGATGAAAGTTGGATTGATAGTGTTCAAAATCCACAGTTTGCAAAGTGGTGTTGTGAAACTGCTTTAGATATGACAACTGAGTTTTTTTCATATCTACCTGAAGGTCATTTTAAACATAAAATGATGGAACAGATGTCTTTTCAGCCTTATGTAAACGGCTAACAAGTGACTATGGTGTCAATTCCTAATTTCAAACCATTTTAGGATCCCACATGACACCATCCCTCACCATAGAATTTATGATTACTATAAGCTTTCTTATACAGGCAATAATAGCCACTTTTTTAGGTTTCCCTGCCGCGACTAGCCGATGATAAATAGCTTTAAATTTAGGGTTACATTGGATAGCTGACATCATTGCCATATACATTGCGGTTCTAATTTTTGGCCGTCCACCTCGTATCATCCGTTTACCCTGATAAGCACCACTTTCTCGATTAAATGGTGCAACACCAACCAGTGATGCAGCCTCTTTATTGTTTACACACCCAAGCTCAGGCATGTCACTAAGTAAGTTAAATGCGACAACATTCCCAACGCCAGGCACACTTTGAATAATGTCATTCTTGACCTTATATTCGTCACATTCTTTGATGAGTTTTTGTAGTTTCAAATCTACTTTTTCAATCTGATTTTTTAATGCCGTTAGGATAGGTTTTATTAGTGATGATATTGTTTTTGGCATTATCTGTGAACGATTTTTCTCCATCGTTTGCATATCCATTAACTGCCTTCTTCTAGAAAGTAAATCACTCATCAAGCGCATCTGCTCTGGCTTTAAAGATGAGAGTGGTGGCTTTATTGCTTCACCAAAATGAGCGATGAGTTGCGCATCAAGCTTATCTGTTTTTGCTTTTTGGCCAATAGCGCCTGCGAAACGTTTAATATTAACGGGATTAGCAACAACGAAAGGGATATTCGCTTGAGCACACGCCATAATAAAGGGGTGTTCAAGGCGCCCAGTTGCTTCAATAGTAACACGCGTTATTAGGTGCTTTTTTAGTGTTTTTATAGCGTGTTTAATGCCGCCGTCATTGTTTTCTACGGTGAAATATATATCTAACGGTCGGATGTAAATATCGAGTTGAGTTTTACCTGTATCGACACCGACGTTAATTTCATTTTGATTATTGAGTGTATTCATAATAAGCTGACTCTGCCTTGCGATTCGGGCTCGAGGCCCCGTTGACTATCCGAGTTTAATGCTTGGAGTTTATACAGCGTTCTTTCTTGTTATCGGTCTCTCAATAGAGGAGCCTTCAATCAATCGAGCTACTGTATAAAAGGCTTTGGTTGCAGCCAAAGCTTGGGCCTCACATTACCCGAACTTGGTTAAAGTATTAATTAATTTATGGGTTTATTATCCATACAAGGCAATTAAACGGAACTAAAACAGTTGGTTAAGTTTCGCTTCGCTACACATTATAACCAACAATTTTAGTCCGCTTATTGCGGCGTTACGTGTCAGTGTTGTAATCATCATGGAGTTCTATATGGAAAATTTTTGTGAGGCAAAAGGAGTGAATTTGGAGAATATTTTCTTAGATAAGTTTCAAGAAGAATCCCCTGATATGTACGCAAAAATTAACGATTTTAAAATAATGATTCGGATAGCCGAGGTATTAGAAAACCGCTATAGCGTATCGTTTTTGTTAGACTTATTCTTTGGATTTGAAAATAGTATTATAAATGTTGATGCTGTCATGCATGAGGTGAAGTTTCTTGAGGGAACTGAACCTGAAAGCCACACTAAAGAGCAATCTGAATTTAAAAGACCTCCACTTAAAGGACTTTGGCATAAACATTACATGGATGGTAGCATTTCTGGGCTAGCTCAAAATGTTAATAATGCGCTAAAAAATTACAGTATCCCTTATTTTAAGCAAAGAATAATAGATGCTAAAAAAAGTGGTGAAGAGCAATATATGACTGCCGAGGATATTTCTCATATAGTGAACGATCTCGTTACGGGTAACTTACAGAGACGTAGAGAAGAACAAAAAACAACTGGTGAATGGCTCATTTATGCTATCCATGAAAACACCAAGTATTATCTTTGTTTGGCAAAACATGGTGATGGTGACGATGCTATTCGTAAAAAAATTAATTCGTCTTGTATTTACGAATTTCCATTTTTAAAAGAAATTTTACCGGTTCAAGTTGAAAACACGTAACAAGAGTCTAAGGTTACGACAGTCCGCTCATGGCACATAGCAGTCAACTAAACTGGGCCGCATTATTAAGTGGTTGGCTTCATAAAGCCTGTATTTGGTAACTTTATGCCATTATAAGCTTCAATATTATGCCAAGTTATACTTCACTTACGGCGCTGTAGCCCAATAAAAATCTATGTTCGTATGCCAACTTACACTTCAAACAACATTTGGGTGTTTGAACTAATAAACTTAATTCCTCAAAAAGAATTCCTCTAATTAAATAATACTATTTATTTATAGATTACTTTATAAATTACTTTATAGATTGTTATGTCATTTTTGTTAAAAATATTACTAATAACTACATGATAGTATTAATTAAAAGTAAATTAGCCTCCCTTTTAAACATGTTGCTCATCCTCGGTTCGTAAATACGACTTAAGTCTAGATTGTGTAGTACGAAGTTAGGATTAGAATAATGTCAAATTTAGAGAGGAGCTCAGTATGCACTTGGAACGTATTCGCAATAGTAACCTGCACGACAAGGTGATGCCGGCAGAACAAGCAAGCCAATTTATTAAAGATGGAATGACTGTAGGGATGAGTGGTTTCACTCGCGCCGGAGAAGCTAAAGCAGTACCCAGAGCATTAATTGAGCAAGTCAAAAAAAATCCAATCAAAATAAATTTAATGACGGGTGCGTCATTAGGTAATGATCTCGACAAGCTATTAACAGAAGCGGGTATTTTAGCGCGTCGTATGCCTTTTCAAGTAGACAGCACTTTACGTAAAGCGATTAATAACGGTGAAGTAATGTTTATTGATCAGCATTTATCTGAAACAGTTGAGCATTTACGTAACCATCAATTAACCATGCCTGATGTGGCTGTTATTGAAGCCGTTGCCATTACCGAAAAAGGGCATATTGTGCCGACTACATCGGTTGGTAATTCAGCGAGTTTTGCTATTTTTGCCAAAGAAGTCATTGTTGAAATTAATATGCTGCATAACCCGAATCTTGAAGGTTTGCATGACATATATATTCCTTCGTATCGTCCTACTCGTCAACCAATGCCGTTAGTTAAAGTAGATGATAGAATTGGCAGCACTGCAATTCCTATCGATCCTGCAAAAATTGTTGGTATTGTTTTTACTAACCAAAGCGACTCGTTTTCTACCGTTACCGACCCTGATGAAGACACCGCCGCTATTGCGCGCCATTTAGTTAACTTTTTTAAAGAAGAAGTGGCTCAAAATAAATTGCCAGCTAATTTAGGACCGCTACAAGCAGGCATTGGTAACATTGCAAATGCTGTGATGATGGGACTACTCGATTCTGACTTTAAAGACCTAACAATGTACTCTGAAGTACTACAAGATTCGACGTTTGACCTAATTGATGCAGGTAAGCTTAGTTTTGCATCGGGCAGCTCAATTGTGTTATCGGAGCGTTGTAATGCGCAAGTATTTAATAATTTAGAACAATACAAAGACAAGCTAGTGTTACGCCCTCAAGAAATTTCTAACCATCCTGAAATAGTGCGCCGTTTGGGAATTATTGCAATAAACACCGCGCTTGAGTTTGATATGTATGGCAACGTAAATTCAACACATGTTTGTGGCACACGAATGATGAATGGTATTGGTGGCTCGGGTGATTTTGCTCGTAATGCTCATTTAGCAATATTTGTGACTAAATCGATTGCTAAAAATGGCGCTATTTCAAGCGTAGTGCCTATGGCCAGTCATGTTGATCATAACGAACACGATGTTGATATTTTAGTAACCGAGCAAGGCTTAGCTGATTTACGCGGTTTAGCGCCGCGTGAGCGAGCAATACAAGTCATTAAGCACTGCGTGCACCCAGATTACCGTGACGATATGTTAGATTACTACAATCGCGCTTGTGAGCGTGGTGGGCACACCCCTCATTTACTTGAAGAAGCGTTTAGCTGGCATATTCGTCTTGAACAACAAGGCAGCATGAAAAAAGTATCTGCAGCAGATGCTCAAGTGCAACTGTCTGCATAAGCATTTTGGTTTATTAAAATTGAATTAGTTAGTTTTATACTTACTTTTGAACCGCACTAGTGTCAGCTCAATCAGCTTTGATTAGTGCGGTTTGATATAAACTGTAAGTCCAAAATAATTTTATACCTACTCTTTGTATACCTTTCCCAACCACCTTTTATTATTTTATTCACTTAGGTTTAAGTGCTATTACCGTTATTAAGTGTGTAATGTGCTTATTAAAAATATAGGCACTAAATGGCGTTTGACAGAGGATTAGAAGAGCGACCTTACAGTAAAACCAGTTAAGGGCTTGGTTTATATTTTGCCTGAAGGTTTTGAGTCTGATTCTGATTTAGCATATTGGGTAAATACGTGCGTTAACTTTGTAGAGTCTTTGCCGCCCAAACCTTTTAAAAAAACGACCCGCACTTAAGTAAATTAGCGAAGTATCACCTTAATTAAAATAAGCACTGCAATCAAATTACTGGCGCTATGAGCATGAATGCTACATAATTGAGCGACTGCTCACTTATGCGCTTTTTACTTAAGTATGATTCATACTATTTTAAAGACGCTTTGAACACTAGTTTGTAAAGCTGTTTATTAGCACAGCTTTAAATTTTTTAGTAAATAAAAGAGAGAATGTAATGATTAAAGTAAGCGTATTATACCCAAATAATGAAAGTGCTACTTTCGATATGGACTACTACTGTAAAACACATTTACCCCTAGTTGCAGAGTTAGTTGGTAAAGCGCTTATATCAAGTAGTGCAGATGCAGGTTTAGCAGGTGGCGCACCGGGCGAAGCGCCAACTTATATTGCTATGGGGCATTTAGTGTTTGAATCGGTAGAATCTTTTCAGCAAGCCTTTGCACCTCATCAAGAGGCAATAGCCGCTGATTTAGTTAACTTTACTAACGTGTCTCCAGTAATTCAAATTAGCAATATTGCTGGGTAAATTACACGCTAAAACTAATTTAAGAACTACTTAATAACCCCTACCGCATTTAGTGCAGTAGGGGTTTTATTTTAACTGCAATAAAAGGGCTAGCGCTCTGTTTTAAGTAATATTAGTTCTAATATTTAGATGTATTAAACCCGCCCTTGTGTTGATTATGAAAATGATAAAAGTTATCATTTAGGTTGTTGGCTATCTACACTTCTCCCAGGAATTATCATGTTTAACCCTAATTATTTGGCATTAAGTATTGCTGCGTCTTTATCTGTTTTTTCTAATATAGCTTTTTCACAACAAAACGACGACATTGAAACTATTGAAGTAACTGGCCGTGCCCAGCAATTTTACCTAGAAACCGAAAGTAAAATTGGGACTAAAACTAATTTAGATCTTATTAAGCTTCCGCAATCTGCGCAGGTATTAACCGAGCAACTTATTATTGACCAAGCAGCGCGTGACATTACCGATTTGTACCGATCTATTGCGGGAGTGAGCGAATATAGCTACTCAGGCGTAACTTTTCGTGGTTTTAGAGATGACGCAAATGTATTTTACGATGGTGTGCGTGGCGACCCATATTCGGGCTTTGGTGTACCGCAGTTATTTAATGTAGAACGTGTTGAAGTATTAAAAGGGCCTGCCTCTGCTTTGTATGGCGGTGGCGAACCTGGTGGGATGATTAATTACGTAACTAAAAAGCCAAGCTACACACAAAAACGCGAATTAAAGCTTACTTTGGGTAATTACAACACCCGTGGTGCATCACTCGATATGACGGGTGGTTTAAACGATACAATGGCTTATAGATTGGGTGGTTATTATGAAGAGCAAGACAGCTTTCGTAACAATGCAGACTCAGCTAATACCGAGCTAACAGGCGGATTGTTATTTGATTTAAGTGATTCAACAACCTTAACCACAAGTGTTGACTACATAAAACAAGACCTGGGCGGTAACCGCTTACGGGGCGTACCGGTAGATGACAACGGCAACTTTTTAGTTGACCCAAGTTATAACGCTAATGAAGCGGTTGATTATCAAAATATGGAAGCTTTGGTGCTTCAAGCAGAACTTAGCCATTATTTTAATGATGATTTTTCTTTAAGTACTACGTTTCGCTACATGGATAACGAGCGAGACCAAGCCTACCATGAGTCGCAAAGCTGGGTAGATGTAAATGGTGATGGCGAAGCAAACATTGATGACGAAACCATCAAACGAGAATACCGTAAGCAATTTCGTGCCAATAAAGAAGCAAGCTTAACCACCGACTTTGTTTATAACTTTGGACAAGGACAATTAACCCATCAGTTTTTATTTGGTGGTGATTACCACACCGTTGATACCGAATATGACTACTTACGTGCCCGATATGAGGCCGATGGCGTCGCTAATTTAAATATTTTTAATTTAAACTACGGTGAAACCGACCCAAGCACTTATAACCTTACCGACATGAACCGCGATGGCGTTGATACCGACCGATTTGGTGTGTATGCACAAGACGTAATTAGCGTAGGCGAGCAGTGGACAATTATTGCAGGTTTGCGCTATGACCATTTTAAAGAGTTTAATCAAGAAACTGGTTTTAGTTACTCAGATAACGACATAACGCCGCGCGTTGCTGTTACTTATCAGCCAGTAGAAAACACATCGGTATATATTAACTACTCAGAGAGCTTTAACCCTACATCGTCAGCCGACCAAGAAGATGTAGAGGGCGAAGGTAATTTAGAACCAGAAACCGGCAAGCAAACCGAACTGGGTATGAAAAACCAATGGCTTGACGGCAAAATAATGAGCACCTTTGCAATTTACCAAATTAATAAAGAAAACGTGGTAATGAGCAACCCTGACGATACTGGCGCGGGGGATGGCATTGCTGCACTTTTAAATATAGGTGAAGTAGAAAGCCGAGGATTTGAAACAACTTTAGTTGGCGATTTGTCGCAGCACTGGACCGTAACGGCTAACTACGCGTACAACGATACGCAAGTGGTAGACGGCGTAACGGGTGATACGCTTTCAAATACATTTGGAGATGGTTCGCGCTTTGCTAATGCACCACGCCACCAGGCAGGTTTATGGACTCGCTACGCACTGGATTCGATTGATTCATCAATTGCCTTTGGTGCAAATTACGTAAGTGAGCAACTTAGTACAAGTGGTCAAAAAGTAAAACCATTTACCGTATTTGATATGAGCTGGACGAGTCGCTTTGATAACGTGTTATTGAGTGTAAATATTAATAATCTGTTTGATAAAGAATATGCTGTAAGTGGGTTTAGTGAGCGGAACGGCCACTTTCCTGGCAGCCCTCGTGAAATTATTGGGCAAATAACTTACAAGTTTTAATACTTATTAGCGCGAGAGTTACTCGCGCTTTTTTAAGTGTTGCCTTGCACCTTTTTATCACTATTAAATTTAGCTGCTTCTTGAGTCGTGTTAATAGCCGTAATAGGGAAGGGGATTACAATACCTTCTTTTTTATAGCGTTTATGCAGGGCTTTTATAAAAGCAGATTTAACCCAAAAGCGATTAAAGTATTCTTTTGCGCGCAGCATAACCGTAAAGTTAATACTTGATCTGTCAAAGGTATGAAAAACCACAAAGGTATTGTAATCATCAACACCCCATTCGTGTGAAATAAGTATTTCACGAGCCACTTCAAGTGTTACTTGCTCAACAAATTCTAAATCTGAATCGTAATGCACGCTTATATCAACAGGCACGCTTAGCTCTTTTTCAGGGTAAAAGTAATTAATAATACGCGACTTAGATAATTGGCTATTAGGTATAATAATCATATTATTAGGTAGCATTTTAACCCATGTAGATCGCCAACCTATATGATCAACAAAGCCTTGTTCTTTTGATTCAAGCTCAATAAAATCACCCACTCTTATAGGTTTATCTATGACTAGCTGCACGCCAGAAAAAAAGTTTTCGAGGGTAGGTTGCAAAGCAAGGGCAATAGCCAGTGATGTAATACCTAACGAGGCAATAATGGGCGTAATAGAAATACCTAACGTGCCCATTAATACCAGTAACCCTACTGACGATAATGTAACGCGTATCACGCCTTTAATTATGCTTTTGGAATTAAAAACCACGGCAGATTGTTCACCATAGTAATTAATAGTGCCAATAATAAAGCGGTCTAAAAACATAATAAGTGCAAGCAGCGCTAATACAATATTAATGCTATTAAAGGGGATCTGTTGAGAAATAGAAGTACTAATAATGAAGGTGTCGTGCTCTAAAATGGTGAGCAGCACAATAATTGTGCACAGTGTTAGCGGCTTAGATATTGACTCTATTAGTAAAGTATCGAATATAAACGTGGTTTTTGAAGTCCATTTTTTTAGCCAGTACATTACAAAAAAACGAATTAAAAACAGCAGTATAGCTATAAGTAAAAGGGAGGACGCTGCGCTTAACCAAGGTGTGCTGTTAGAAAATTCCAGCGCTTTATTTAGCATAACTTAAACCTGTTCAATATAGTTTTATATATTGCAGCAAGTTATGTACCTTTGTTTGGGTAAAGTAGCTGCCGATTTTTAGTCGGCAGCAAATATTATACTTTTTTGGCTAACCACATACCGCCTAGCACGGCTGCAAAAAATAATAAAAACTCCATTTTAAGAGACACTAATTGAACCAAGCCCGGGCCTGGGCATATGCCACTTAAACCCCATCCTAAACCAAAAAGTACTGAGCCAATAATTAAGCGCGAATCAACTTTTTTTAAATCACTTAAATTAAATGTGCCTGAAATAAGTGGCTTCTCTTTTTTTGCAACCCATAACCATGTAAGCATCATTATTAGCATGGCAACAGCCATCACTATAATTAAGCTTGCGTCCCATTGGTTCCCGTAGGTAAGAAAGTTAATCACTTTAGCGGGGTTTGTCATCCCGCTAATAATAAGCCCTAAGCCAAATATAAAGCCTATAAAAACCATCATAATTGCTTTCATTATTTATCCTACAAGGTTTGCTGTAATAAAGGCGACGAGCATAAATGTGCACGTTGCAACCCAAGAGCGGGTAGAAAAACGCGACATGCCACACACGCCATGGCCACTTGTACATCCATTAGCTAAAGTTGTGCCTGCGCCAACTAAAAGCCCCGCAACAATAATAAGCCAAGGCGGCAACTGTAATTCGCCCTCCAATAAAAAAGGGGCAAATACTCTTACAGCTACACCTGCCAACAACAACCCTAAAATAAAGTATAACTGCCAACGCGAGCCCGAATTTGCTTTAGCAAATACAGACTTAACAATGCCCGATATACCTGCAATTTTTCCGTATAAAACCAGTAATAACGTACACGCTATACCTATTAATGCACCGCCTATTGCAGCCGATACTGGGGTGAATTCTGTTACCATTTTTTAAATTTCCCAAACAATAGAAACACCTAAACCGGTTTGTTTCATTTCGATTGATATTTGCTGATTTGGCGCTAAATAGTTAGCACCCGTTACTTTTTTAGCTGGCGAATAAAAAGCCATAGCGTTTAATTGTACCTTGTTGGTAAAAGAATGGCTAAAGCCCGTTGTAAAATGCCACTCTTGAACGCCCGGCGCTAAAATATTTAATATAACTTGCGACGAAGGAATAGGTTGCTCGGTGTAAGACACCCCAAAACGTATCTTTTGTTGCGATGTACGCTGCCACTGATAACCAAGCTTATAAATAGTCATATCGTTCCAGCCAAACCCAGCACCTGCGTTAGCCCCTAAAGGCGCTGACATCAAGTTATCGACTGGGTTTGAAATACTTTTCACTTCGCTGTAATTTATTTTTTGCCAATCAAATACCACCTGATTACTAGGTGTAAGTTTATAAGCTGCACCAATTTGAAACGAACTTGGCAGATCAAATCCGCCTTGCTCTGCAAACAAACCTTTATAGCTATCAAACTCTTGCATAGACACTGATGAGCGGTAACTTGCCCCCCAACTTAATGACGAATTTATATCTTGGCTAATACCTAGTTGAATGCCCAGGCCTGTGCTTGTATCGGTGCCATTATTTGTAAGCGCTTCTGGTGACTGCGAAAAAGGAGCAAAGTTTCCAAGCCCTTGTGCTTCAAACTGTTGCACCACGTAAATAGGGGATACACCAAGGCGTGTTTGTTCATTCAACTCATAGCTTACTGTTGGGCTAATAAAGAGTTGTTTTAAATCAACGCCCGTCGTACCAGCGTAAAAAGTCCCCTCAGGAGAGGATTCTGCGCCGTACTCGGTATTCATACCGCCATTGCCATACACTAATAAGCCAATATTTACTTTTTCATTTAATTGGTGGCCAATAGCAAATTCTGGAATGGCGAATACGGAGTTGTCGCTTTTCTGTGTTTTTGCCTCAAGATAAAAAGCGTCAGGGTAAAAAGTATCTACTTTCGATGCAGTGTATTTTCGCTCAGGTGAAAAAAGCTCTAAGCCCAGAGATAGTTGTGTTCCGTTTGGCAAAAAAGTAGCAGGATTATTAGCGCCAGACATTAACTCTTCTGAAAGGGCAACACCTGCGCCAGCCATGCCTTTGTGGGTCATGCCGTAGCCGTGTGTAAAATACCCATTAGTAGCAAATGCACTGAACGAACCTAAAGCACACGTTAAAGCTAAGCCTGATATTAACTGTTTTTTCATTTTAGTAGACACATAAAGTTGGAATGGGCGGACAATAGCTAATTTTTGATATTCTAAAAAGGAATATAAGTAGATTAGTTATAACAAAAGGTAATACTACGTAGCTAAAGTCGCAGCAATAATTGGGCGTTACAGAGCATAAATTTAACCCAATAAATATAAAACAGCAGGATTATGTGCAATAACATTATTAACCTTCGCTTTAGTGGAAAATAACAGATCGTTATTTCCGCTACCTTAATCAGCTGTTTACAAAGGTAATTATAAGTGGAACTATGAAGGCATGTAATTTAAGCCGTTTTACTGTGTTATAAACCAGAGAAACGGAGTTCGATAAGCTGTTAACTGTATTTCAATTATTGGAGTGTTATGGAAGTTTTATCAGATGAAATAATAAAAAATTTTCTAGAAAACGCATCATTATATTCGTGGAAAACCTTTTCTCAACCTAAAAAATTAAGAACGAGTTTATGGATATCTGAAATTGATGAGTTTTGTGAAGTATGTGAGCAAGTTAGGCCATTTCACGATTTAAGGCCTAGAGGTGGATTGAGTGGTAGAAATATTGAATACTTAAAATCAGGAACTTCTTGTCTGATTTACACCTGCGTATCCTGTAAAAATGAAAGTCACACTTTTTTGGTCGAGCAAATAGTAAATGACGATATCGTAAAGGTACAAAAGTATGGCCAACGTCCTCGCAAAAAAATTGAAAGAGACAGTAAACTACAAAAATTCTTCAAACAAGATGCTGAATATTATGAAAAGGCTTTAATTTCCCTTAATAATGGCTATGGGATTGCTGCTTTTGCTTACTTTCGAAGAATAGTGGAAATGAATATTTCTAATCTGTTAGATCTTTTAGTTTCTGATTTAAATACTGAAGATACAGAAAACCCAATCAATTTAGCAATTGCTGAACTTCGCAAAGAATCTCCAATGAGTGATAAAATTAAGGTTGCCAATAAAGCACTTCCTGAATACTTAAAACCAGAGGGCTTAAACCCATTAGGTAAAATTTATAGTTTACTTAGTGAAGGTGTACATAGTTTAACTGATGAAGAATGCCTCGATAAAGCAGAAAGCTTACAAGCGTGTTTAAGTTTTTTAATTACAGAGCTGGCATCTCGTCGACGAAATCGCGATAAATTCAAAAAAATGGTTGGTGCACTGTAAAATGGCTAATAAGGCATTTTAAAGTGCATCTAAAACAACTGATTATTGTTTTGTTTTAAAGTGGGTTTGGAGATTACTTCATTGATTAAAAAAGAAATTGCTCAGGCAATCCAGCTATTATCAAAAAATGGGTTTAAAAGTGTTGCTCGAGTAACAGGTGAGTACGTTGAGAAGCTAGTTGCACAGCAACTTGAAGCGGAGCTTGCTGATAATTGTCAAAAAGGTTTTGATGCTTTTTCAAAGCATTATGGAAAAATTGAAATTAAATCAAGAAATGCAGATAGCAAATCTTACCAATGCACTTTAAATAAATCCAAACTAGAAAAAATGGACACATTTATATTAGTAATTGTCAAAGATGGTTATGTGGTAAAAGCTTTACTTTTCCCAATAGAAAAAATTAAGCATTTAAAAACTAATGGCGGGGTAATTATAATAAATCAATCGAGGTTTGATTTGGGTGAGGATATTTTGGACAAAATTTCCCCACCAAAGAGTCGTTCAAAAGAGCATAATAAGAGGTTAATGTTGTCACCTTTTGCTCATAACTCAAACCTATTAAAATAATCATAGTGCAGTTTTATAGCCAGTACTTTTGGTTGAGTGCTTTGCACTAGGCATATAGTATACCTCTTCTTTTGTGTAACCTGCCGAATTTAAAATAAGCGCAGCGACCAACCCCTGTGCGGCCTGTACCACCTTTGCAATGTATGACCATGCTCTGTTTGTATTGTATGGCTTGTAGTATGTCGCTTTTTACATTCAGTGCTTATCGACTCTACATTATTTATATATGCCTAATATAAGCAATTACTGATTACAACTTTAAGATTGAATAGTAAGCGCAAATACTGGATACTGTTTTTATATACAGTTGTGGCGATATTATGAAAAAAGAATTACCAGCAAAATACTATTTAGCGCATTTTAGAGAGCTTATTGAGTTTGTAACAAGTAAATGTATGCATTTACTTGAGCCTAAACACAGCGAATTTATTAGTAAAATTAATCAGCTAGATGAGCAAAGCCAATGCATGTTGGCGCGCGTGTACTCGCGAAAGCCTTATTTGGTGCAGGCGCAGTCGCTTAATTACGAAGAAATAACCTCGCCGCATCAGGCTATTTATACGCTAAAAAAAGCCGGTATTTTATTTGAGCCAAACGAGCAGCATTACTCGCAGCTTTTGGCTCACTTAACCAAACCTGCTTTGCTGGAGTTGCTAAGTAATTACCCAGAGCAAATAAGCTTTAAAAAGAGCGCCGCTAAAGGCGCGCTGGTGGATATTGCCCGTGAGTTTTTTAAAGTATGCCCACATGAGCTTGCGCCACTTTATAGCCAGTATGTAATTAATAACCGCAGTGATTACTACGAGTATTTTGAGTTTTTATTTGCAGGCAAACTAAGCGGTGGTGATGTGAATCATCAAAACCGTTTTGTAATGCGAGATTTAGGTTTAACCGCTACGCGCGAAGGCCACAGCGAGAGTTTGTCGCGCTTTGAAACACTTGACGAAGCGCAATCAAACTATTTATTAAACCGTTACCGGTTAGCATTTAAAAATATAACCGATGAGAGTGATTATATTGCTTTAGCGCCACAGGT
Source organism: Pseudoalteromonas sp. 31A1 (assembly GCF_011378815.1). Classification (NCBI taxonomy): domain Bacteria; kingdom Pseudomonadati; phylum Pseudomonadota; class Gammaproteobacteria; order Alteromonadales; family Pseudoalteromonadaceae; genus Pseudoalteromonas; species Pseudoalteromonas sp. 31A1. Next base: position 90,987 of record NZ_WTKY01000011.1, read on the forward strand.
TTTAGTGCAAGCCGCGCACGGTGCCATTGCTGTTACGTTAAAAAACAAATTATTAGTCGGGCTTTATCGGCAATTAAAAGGTGTTGATAGCGAACTTGCTTTTAGCTTACTTGAAGGGTGCGTGGATGACAGGGAAGCACAAGAAATTCAGATAAGAGAGCAATACAGGCTTGGCAATAAAGAGTGGGTAAAAGCACGGTTAGAAGCGATTATTGAAAACCCACTTACGGATGATTTACTGTATTTTGCTGACGACTTTTTAATGCGTAAGTTTAATAAAAAAACACGTTCGCGTTTAAGTGCCATGCTTAGCGATACCCAGTGCGTGCTAGAAATAGATGAACTGTACCGAGGTGAAGTAGAGCAGGGCGTAAACGATTATTATACTCGCCAAGGTATGGCTGTATTTAATACCGAAAACACGCTTTGGCAAAGTTTGTTTGGTTTAGTATTTTGGCACGAGTTATTTGTGGAGTCGCCTTATCCGCCATGCAATGAGTTTGATATTTATCCGCAAGTATTAAGGCTTGGTAATTTTTATGAGGCGCAGCAAGCACAAATAAATGAGCGTTTAGCGCAGTGCCAAACGTCGCAAGCATTACTTAATTTAGTGTGTAAAAATGTAGCGCAATACTTTGAGCAACCTAATGGTTTATTTAGATGGCATAAAGAGCTACTACAACCGTTAGAAGCACTTATTTTAAATAGCCCGCATGAGGCATTAATTACCCATTTAACCAATATGAGCAAACATTATTTACAACTAAAAGACGGCTACCCCGACTTAATGGTTATCAATAATGGCAAAGTACATTTTGAAGAAGTAAAAGCACCGGGCGACAAACTTAGGCGCAACCAACTAACCACCATTGATAACTTAAAAAATGTAGGCTTTGAGGTACATATTGCCGCCGTTAAATGGTTTGTAGATCCAAACCGTATTTACAGCGTAGTAGATATAGAAACCACGGGCGGCTTAAAAGGCGGTAACCGCATTACCGAAATTGGCCTTGTAAAAGTACAGCACGGCAAAGTAATAGACACCTGGACGACACTTGTAAATCCACAGAGGCACATACCCGGATTTATAACGTCATTAACCGGTATTAGCGACAGCATGGTGCGTAACGCCCCTGTATTTTCCGAAGTAGCACAGCCATTGTTAGATAAACTCGCAGGCAGTATTTTTGTAGCCCATAACGTTAATTTTGATTACGGCTTTATTAAAAAAGAATGCGAGATGGCAGGGCACTTTTTTAAAATGCCAAAAATGTGCACCGTGGTTGAGTCGCGCAAAGCGTTCAAAGGCTTAAAGTCGTACTCGCTGGGTAATCTCTCATCGCACTTTAATTTAAATTTAACCAGCCATCACCGAGCACTTGCCGATGCAACCGCCACTGCAGAGCTGTTATTACTTATTCAGCAATCCCAAATTAGTGAATAAGCAGTAAATCTTAACGTAAGAGGTAGTATAAATTAAAAGCACTTAGCTTGTTTTAGCTAAGTGTTTTTTTCGTGGTAAAAAACCAGTAACTAGCATTGTGCCTACAATTACAAATAGTGCGCCTAGTAATGTATTTGGCCCTATTTGCTCGTCTAAAAATAAATGCCCCCAAAATATGCCAAATAATGGAATTAAAAAGGTGACAGTGAGTGCTGAAGTTGGGCCTATATCGTCAATAAGTTTAAAAAATAATATATACGCAAGCGCGGTACATACAACGCCCAGTACTAATACACCTAGCATAACGTTGGTGGTTGGAACTTCACGTATTGGCATAAATAAAATAAGTGGCAATACCATAAAACTCGACGCCCACATTGAGCCATGAGCGTTATCGAATGGAGCCAATTTGGGCGCATTTTTAGTGTAATGTGATGCAATGGCATAGCAAAGTGAAGCGCTTAATGCCGCTACTATGGCTATGATTGATTGGCTATTTAGTACAAAGTGATTTTGCCCAACAAGTATTGCAACACCTATCAAGCCAAGTAATAAACCAAGCACCATACTTTTGGTAGGCTTTGTTTTTGTCCATAAAATACCAACTACTACGCCCCAAATAGGGGTTGTTGAATTTAAAATTGATAAAGTAGAAGCGCTTATAGTTTGTGCTGCATAGGCAAAAAATAAAAACGGCAGAGCCGAATTAAACGCGCCTATAATAAAAAAGTGTTTTTTGTGTTCAGTAAAGGCTAAGCGGCGCTTTAAGTATAAGGCAACAATAAATAAAGTAACTGCGGCAAAGCCAACTCTAAACTCAATTAATACTGCAGGCCCTAAACTGTTAGCGGCCATTCGCATAAATAAAAATGATGCGCCCCAAATAGCGGCCAGAAAAAATAATCGCAGTAAGCTTGCTAAGGTCATGATAGTATTTTAATTATGCATATTGGATTTTAGAATAGCAGGGTTTATAAATACTGTAAGCCATATTCGGAACCGGCATATAAAAATAATAAATTAAGGATAAGAATGAAAACGTTCTCAGTAGTTTCTATGGTATTTATCACTTTTTTGGGTGGATGTAATTCAAGCTCAATCAACCTTTACAGTGATACCACCATGAAAAAGAATGAATACAATGGTATTAAAGCGTATCGAAAAGGACAGTTTGAGGCCGCTTTCAATTATTTAAAAGAGCCTGCTGGGCTAGGCTATAAAAGCGCACAATACACGTTGGCGTTTATGTTTTTGAAAGGCCAATACTTGGAGCAATCTACTAAACTAGGGATGGGCTGGCTAGGTGTTGCAAGAGAAGCGGGGGTTGAAAATTGGTCTGCGCAATACGATGTATTTTACAGTGCAGCGACTACGCAGCAAAAACAACAAATAGACGAAACAGTTGCGTTGTATATAACGCAATTTGGCGTTAAAGCACAAAATATGACCTGTCGTCGTTCAACTTCGCCTAGACGTACATTTGGTGAAGTTAAAATTGATTGCACTAAGCACGAAGGTAGCGTTACCGAGCACGACATACAAATAATAGAATAGAGTTATGGCTTTTCTAGCTTTTTTTCAAAGTCGCTTTTTACAATATCGAGTGCTTTTAAGACCTCTTCTGGAGCAACATCGTGCTGCTCTAGTATCATAATTAAATCTACTGCAAGTTTTATATGTGTAGGGGCTTGATCAAGTGGGCTTGTCATTTAACTCTTTCTTTTTTGATATTTGGCTAATGGCGACATTTATTGCTGTTTGCACACGTTGTTCCATATGTATGCGTTCTGATTGCGGTAAATAAAACGCCATATCTACATCGTAGCGAATATATCGTGGCGGGAGCTGATTTAGTACCGTACAACAAAAGTCAGCCATTACATCTTCATCATATTTTTCATCAAGTTTAAGTTTGATGATTTCTTCAACTACAATCTTTTCGTAATAGTTGTGTATGTCTTCGTGTAATCGCATATTCCCACCGCTTTAAAATAATCCGTTTAACTGAGTCTATACTAAGGCTTACTATAAATCGATAGCGGCTTTAAATAGTTGTTTATGAACATTAATTAGTGAACTCAAATTACGCTGATAACCGCCACCTAAAGCGCACATTAGTGGGATTTGATGTTGCTTACAGAAGTTGAGAACAAACAAGTCGCGCTCATATACGCCATTGAGCGATATATTAAACAAGCCTAACTCGTCTTTAGTGTAAATATCAGCGCCTGCATTATACAAAATAATATCAGGGTTATGTATGCGCACGCAAAAATCGAGTGCTTGTTTTAATGTAGCAAGGTACTCATCGTCGGCTGTTTTAGCGGGCAATGCAAAATCGTAAGTGGACTCTTGTTTATTAAGAGGAAAATTTTGCTCACAATGAATTGAGCAGGTAATAATTTGGTTATGGTTTTGAGTGATTTGTGCTGTGCCATCGCCTTGGTGTACGTCGCAATCAAAAATTAAAACAGTGTCGGCTTGCTCTGTATTTATTAAATGTGCTGCTGCAATAGCTAGATCGTTAAAAATACAAAAACCGCTACCGTAATCACTGTATGCATGATGATAGCCACCACTTAAATTAGCCGAAAAACCATGTTTTAGCGCGTGTTCACTACTTTGGATGCTTGCCCCAACTGATAGTAATGTGCGCTCTACCAATTCATTTGAATAAGGAAAACCCATTTTTTTTATGGCTTTATTGCTAAGCGTGCCGTTTAAAAAGTTATTTATATAAGTTTGATTATGGCACAGCGAAAGCTGAGCAGGCGTTGCTTTTATAGGTGAAGTGAAATTATTGGGCGTTAAGCCTAGTCCTTCAATTTCTGCTTTAAGCTTTTGGTATTTTTGTATTGGAAAACGATGGCGCTCAGGAAGCGTTAAAGCAGAATATAGCGGATGATAATAAAGCTGCATAGTAAAGTGCGCCTTAACGCAGTTGTTGTTTTTCTACTTGTTGTATTTTGTCCTCGGTGGCAGAAATTGCTTTTCTGCAGCGGCCTAATCGAGCGTGTGTGCTTAATATTTCAAGATTAAGCTTTTGTGCTTTAGCAGGCGAGGCTTTATCCATTTGCATTTTTCGCTCTTCAATCATGAGCACTAAACGGCGTTCAAACTCATGGTTTTGTTTTAATTCGTCGTAAAGCTCGTGCGATGATTGCATTATTTTTTGTACTGCTTGTTTATAAACTGTTTGCTTAGGGCGAGGTTTATAATGGCTTTTGTTTTCTTTAACCCAAATAGGCGTTGATTTAATAACGTTGAATACAGCTTGTACTTGAGCTGCTATACGTTCAAGCGCGTAGGTATAAGCATGGCGATGCTCACTTGGCGGTAATCTTGACACTTCGTCTTCAATTTCTATTACGTAATCGACTAGGTTCATGCTTTTTGTACTAAAAACGGCGCGGTCAAACAAGCTCGGTTGCGCCTGCATATAACGGTTTTTAGAAAACAGTTTAGCTTTATCAAATTGCTCAGCTTGTTGTTTTAGCGTTGCAACTTGTTGGCGTAGTTTATCTAAAGCCATTGAATGCATATTAAAAGTAAGCCTCGTAAATTAGTTTTAAAGCTAAAAGTATAACCATAGTATTAAATACAGGGCGAATAAATTTACTACCAAAACGTATTGCTGAATGTGCTCCAAACCATGCGCCTAGCATAATAAAAAAGCCCATTGTTATGCCAAGTAAAAAGTTTACATGGCCGAGTGCTACAAAGGTGATGAGCGATATAAAGTTAGAAACAAAGTTCATTGAACGCGCTAAACCACAATTGAGTAGCAAGTTCATTTTATAAAGCATGCCATTAGAAGCGGTCCAAAATGTCCCCGTACCTGGGCCTGCTAAACCATCAAAAAAGCCTAATGCTAAACCCTGTAGCCATTGTTTTATTTTCATCGCTTTGTTTAGTTTAGGGAGCTCATCGCCTTCTGTGGTACTTAAATTACCAAATAAGCTATAAGCGGCAACTAAAATAATAATAATGGGGAGTAGTTTGTTTAAAAAGTCGATACTTAAATGATCAACAATAATAGTCCCTATCAATGCACCTATTGCGGTGGCAATTATGGAGGCAGCCCAAAACTTTGGACTAAATAAGTTCTTTTTATAGTATGTATAGCTTGCTGTTAAGGAGCCAAAACTTGCTGCTAGTTTATTGGTGCCTAATGTTAAATGTGGAGGTAAGCCTGCAGTTAATAAAGCGGGCACAGTTAACATACCACCGCCACCGGCGATAGCGTCTATAAAACCTGCGGCAAGTGCAACAGCACATAAAACAGCCCAAGTTGTTGGATCGAGTGCGAGTTCAAACATTAATAATCTATTTGTCTTTTAAAAGGTGGTAGGGTGTCGAGCATGGCTTTACCGTATCGCTTAGTAACTAAGCGCCTATCGAGAATAGTAATACAGCCTTCATCACTCTCTTTTCGCAGCAGTCTACCACAGCTTTGTACCAATTTCTTTGCGGCGTCTGGCACGGTAATCGTTAAAAACGGGTTACCACCTTTGCTTTGTACAAATTCTGCTTGCGCTTCTTCTATCGGCGAAGTAGGTACAGCAAACGGAATTTTAGTAATTATTAAGTTCTCTAAATATTTACCAGGTAAATCAAGACCTTCCGAAAGGCTTTGTGTTCCAAATAAAATACTGCCTTTGCCTTCGTCTACATTTTTGGTGTGTAATTTAAGCAACGCTTCTCGCGACATTTCACCTTGTACTAATAAGTTAAAACCTTTTGTTCTAAGAAACTTTGTTACGTGGTCCATTTGCCAATAAGAAGCGAATAGTACAAGGTTCGCTTTTTTATCATTTAGGTACTCTGGTAATGTTTTAGCTAGGTGATCACTAAAGTCTTTATCGGTTGGTTCTACTTTAGATACCGGAATACGTAAAGTGGCTTGTTTTGGGTAATCAAAAGGAGAAGGTACTTTAATAAATTTAACGCCTTCTTCTTTAGCAAGCCCTGTTTCGTAAGCAAAGTGATCGAACGAGCCCAGTGCACTTAATGTAGCAGAGCACAAAACAGCGCCCGCGCATTCTCGCCATAATTTATCTTTTAAGTAATAACCGACCTCGATAGGGCAGTCGCTTAATAAGTGATCGTGATGGCTTTTGTATTCAAGGCGTTTTATCCACCGTGCATGAGGAGCACCTTCGCCTTTTTTTGCGTAACTAAACCATAGTTTGTTTAGTTGCTCTAACCGGTTTATGTATTGACCGCTTTCGCCTAGTATTGGGTCGGCAACGTAAGGTTTTATGTCGCCATCACTTACATCTTGGGTAAGGGTGTCGTGCATTTTGTTTAAACAGCGCAGCGCATCTTGCGTGGCTTCGCTTATGTCTTTTGCTTTACTGTGCAGTGACTCTGGAATTTCACCGTGTTCAAAGCGATAAGTATCGTCTTTTGAGTATTCAAAGTCGGCATTATCAAGAATATCGCGAACTACTTTTAAATCTTTATTCGCGTCATTAATGCTGTCGCAAAGTTTAAAGTTTTGCCCAATAGCTCTTTGCCCCACTAAAACCTTCGCCATTTTCCCGCTAAACTTGGTGAGCTTATCAAGCCATTCTATCGTGCCTTTGATTGTTGCTGCGGCCGATGAAAAATCGCGTGTTATATGTGCTAAATGATGCGCTTCATCAATAACGTAAATGGTGTTGTCGGGCTCTGGTAAAATTTTACCACCGCCTAGGTCTAAATCGGCAAGTAATAAAGAGTGATTAATTACCAGTACATCCATTTGCATTAATTGATTACGAGCAAGCTGAAACGGACACGTTTGATGGGCCTTCATTTGGCGTTGGCATGAATGTTTATCGCACGCTATTAAGTTCCACACTCTATCGGGTACAGTATCGGCCCAACTGTCTCTATCGCCTTGCCATTTTTTATTCACATAGGCGTTATATAGCTCATTCAAACACTTGGTTTCCATTGCGCTCAATGGTGAAGTAAGCGTTGGCATAAAGTCCATTTGTGTTTGGCTATCGCCGTTTACAGCATTATGTAATTTGTGGGCACAAATATAACGATGGCGACCTTTTACTAAATCAAATTTAAAGTCGAGGCCTGAATGCTTTTTAAAAAATGGGAGTTCTTTTGCTATTAATTGTTCTTGCAGTGCAACCGTTGCGGTAGAAATAACTAGCTTCTTTTTTTGCGCTAAGGCAAGCGGTAATGCGCCTAAACAATAGGCAAGAGACTTACCTGTACCGGTGCCTGCTTCAATTACGCAAATGCGCTGCTTTTTATGGTATTCGCCAGCAAGCGTTTTTGCTATTTCGGCTACAAGGTAATTTTGACTGCTACGAGGGCGATAATCGTTTAGGTTGCTAGCCACATGCTGATGTACTTGCCTAATTGTTTTTTTTAGTGAGTCAGAAAGCATGGGATGATTTACCTAAAGTATGTATATAATTACAGTGCTATGGATTTTAGAGTTATAAGAGTGTAACTACAAGAAGTGATGAAATTAATTTAGCAAAATAAAGTGTCTGAGTGTTTATTTAGGTTGAGTTTATGGCTTTAAAGCATTTTGAATTAAGTAAAAACTTACATATATATGTATAAGGTTTAGTAATAGTGTACTTAACAGCCGGTTTTATTGTTTCTTCACATGCTTATGATACTGCAAACGGCATATGCTACGAAGCGTGGTTTTGTAGTGATAGAGGGCCTATAAAAACGGTATCGGCTAATGAGAGTGCCCTGTTTTTTATCAAAAGCAAAGATGCTGAAATAGCGAATGAGATATTAGTAGCTGAATCACTTAACTTTAGTATTAAAAGTCTTGAGCTAAAAAACTTCCAGCAAGAAGATATGTCTGCCTGTTACTTCAAATCACTTAAACACTTTTATTCTGCTGCTAAAGCTTTAAAGCAACGTGGAGTTGTAGTATTTGAAGAAGATATTCGACCAATAGAGCGTTATTTAATGGAACGCTTTATAAAAGGTGGAGCGTGGATAACGGGTAATGTTTTTAAACAAGACGGCTATACATTAATAACTGACGCTAAATTAAAAGCGAATGAAGCATATTCTCCAACCCTTAATAAGCTCTCGTTAGATATTGAATGTAACGAAAGTGGCGTTTTGTTTTCTGTTGGACTCGTGGGCTGTAATTTAGACTGTGTTTTAATGATTGGCGAGCCAGAAAGAGAGGCTACCAACCTAGAGTTTGATATTATTTGGTGTGTAGATGAGGCCGAGCTGTTAAAGGGATTAGAGCATTTTATTAAGTTTAGCGATCCTGATGTAATAATTGGCTGGAATGTAATTGAGTTCGACTTTGCTGTTATTCATGAAAGAGCTGAAGCACTCGGGATTAAGTTATTACTGGGTAGAGGAGATCAACCTTTATATGTTCGCAAAGGACACTTGACTCGGGTATCGATCCCTGGCCGATGTGTGGTTGATGGAATAGACACTTTAAAAAATGGCACATATAGCTTTGAGAGCTTTTCTTTAGCTAATGTTTCAAATCAAGTGTTGGGCGAGTCTAAATTAATCAATTCGGGTAATAGTCTGCAGGAAATTATTAGGCAATTTAATGAAGATAAACTTTCTTTAGCAAAATATAATCGACAAGATTGTATTTTGGTAAATAAAATTTTTGATAAGTTAAAGCTACTCGATTTTTCTATTGTAAGAACAAAGCTTACGGGATTAGAGCTTGAAAAAAAGGGCGGCTCTGTTGCTGCTTTTATTAATATGTATTTACCATTACTGCATCGCAGTGGCTATGTTGCCCCAAATATGGGCGATCATGGGCTTACATTTGAAAGCCCTGGTGGTTATGTAATGGAGTCTATTCCTGGCCTTTATAAAAATGTCATTGTTTTAGATTTTAAAAGCCTATACCCCAGTATTATGCAAACTTTTTACATTGATCCTCTCGGACTAATAGAAGGTCTGCAAAATCCTGAACATAGTGTGCAGGGATTTAATGAAGCCGTATTCTCGCGAGACAAACACCATCTCCCTCTACTCGTTAAAAGCTTAGCGTCTCAAAGGCAGCTTGCCAAAGACAACCAAGACCAAATGCTCTCTCAAGCAATCAAAATAATAATGAATAGTTTATATGGCGTTCTAGGCTCAAAAGGATGTCGGTTTTACGATCCTAGGTTATCGAGCTCTATTACGTTAAGAGGGCACGAAATAATGCTACAAACTAAAAGGTGGATAGAGGAACTTGGTTATAGCGTTATTTATGGTGATACCGATTCTACATTTATTAAGTTGGATGATGATTTAAGCCACGACGAGTGTAATGAAATTGGCGTGTTTTTAGCTAAAAAGATAACTACAGATTGGATTAACGAGATTAAACAAACGCACAACTTAACAAGTCATTTAGAAATAGAGTTTGAATCTCTTTATAGCCCTTTCTTTTTACCAACAATAAGAGGGAAGTTAGTTGGCTCTAAAAAGCGCTATGTCGGTAAATTAATTAAACCAAACGAATCAAAACTAGTATTTAAAGGATTAGAAACGGTAAGAAGTGATTGGACTAAACTTGCTCAACAATTTCAGTTCGATCTATTTACTGGTCTTTTTGATGGAAATTTAAACATAAATGACCTTGTAAAAGACTATACAACAAAGCTATTTAAAGGTGAGTTTGATGATTTACTCATATTTAAAAAGAGATTAGGTCAAAACTTAATCGATTATAAAAAGAATATTCCTCCTCATATTCAGGCAGTTAAGAAACACCAGAAAAAAAATAGCGAATTTACGGTCAATAGGGGTGAATTTGTTACATTTGTTTACACAACTGCTGGAGTTGAACTATATCAAGGCTTTCATAGCTATGACTATGCAACTTATGTAGAAAAACAGATTGTACCGTTAATTGAAATGGTTTATCTTGTTTCGCACTCAAGTGTTTATTTTGGGTTAAATTTACAAGAGGAACTTTTTTAATAACACCATAAATAGCAACATATCTGTGTTTTCATACTGTCCACATCTTATTTATTCTAGTTTATTGCGATTTTGATTATTATATTCGCAAACATTTCTTTTTCTGCAAAGGTTTGTTAACTTTCTGTTGGCTTTTTGGTGGTTTTTGTTTATTATTTGCCTTAGTTACTGTTAATCTTATGTAACTAAAATAAATAAATAATGATTACTACTATAAAGTAGTGACACCAGGGAGAATCAAATGTTAAACAATCAAGTAGCTAAAGCAGTGCGTGTCGCACTTGCATTTGGTGCAGCTTCAACAGCTGCATTTTCAGGTAATACAATGGCAGCCGAAGGCGCCGATAAAGTAGAAAGAATTGAAGTAACTGGTTCACGTATCAAAAGAACTGATATGGAAGGTGCGAATCCAGTACAAATATTAACACGCGATGACCTAATTGCTTCAGGTATTGGTAACGTAGGTGACATTCTTCAAGAAATTCCTTCAGTTGCTGGTGCGGGTACTAATGCTTCTGTTAATAATGGTGGCTCAGGCGCGGTGCGTGTATCTTTACGCGGTTTGGGTTCTTCAAGAACGCTAGTATTATTAAACGGCCGTAGAATGGTTGCGTCGGGTAGTGGTGCAAACTCTTCTGTAGATTTAAGTACAATCCCTACAGCAATTATCAAGCGAGTTGAAATTCTAAAAGACGGTGCTTCTGCAATTTACGGTTCAGATGCTATTGGCGGTGTAGTTAACGTTATTACACGTGATGATTTTGAAGGTTTTGAAGCTACAGCAAGTTACGATGCTTCGACACATGGCGGTGATGGCGAAACTAAAAGCTACGATTTTACTGTAGGTTTAACAAGCGATAAAGGCAGCGTGGTAGCTAGTGCATATTACGTTCAGCAGGGTTCTCAGTCTTCTGGTGATAGAGACTGGTCTAAATTTTCTTTAGACATGGATCATACAGGTGAGCTTTCTAAAGGTGGTTCTTCAGCTCCACCATGGGGTCGTTACAACGGTATTGATGGTTCAGTAGCTGGTGAAGATTGTTCTTCTTTTACTCACGGTGCAGCTAATGGTCCTGGTCAATCAGATCCAAGCGATTTTTCTAATCCAACTGGTTATGATTGTTGGGATTGGGATAAAGATACTTACAACTTTGCGCCTGTAAACTTTCACTTAACTCCGGCTGAGCGATATGGCGTATTTGTTCAGAGTAACTATGAGTTTTCTGATCATGTTCGTTTCTTTTCAGAAGTTAGTTTAAACCGCCGTATTTCAGATACTAAGCTTGCTCCATTACCTCTAGCACCACTTGCGTTCTTTGGTGTGACAAATGCAAATTATTCTGCAGATAACTACTATAACCAACAATTTGGTCCTAAAGACAGAAATGGTGACTCAGTTGAGATTTCTGATTGGCGCCGTCGTATGGTTGAAACTGGCGGTCGAGATACTCAATTTCGCGTAGATACAGTTCGCGCAGTAGTTGGTTTTGAAGGCGATATCAATGACGATTGGGGTTATGAAGTTTCATACATCTTTGGTTCAAGTGATTCTACAACTAAACGAGCTGGTGGCGTAAACTTTGAAAAAGTTTCACAAGCCGTAGGTCCTTCATTCCAAGACGTTGACGGTAGCATTGTATGTGGAACTGTAGATGATCCTATCGCTGGTTGTACATCATTAAATGTATTTGGTATCCCAGGAACTGATACTCAAGTTACTCAAGAAATGTTAGATTTTATTTCGTTTGAAGCTCACGATTTTGGTTCAAACGAACAGCAAATTATTAGTGGTAGTGTGTTTGGTAGTGCATTTGAATTACCAGCAGGTAGTTTAGGTATGGCATTTGGTCTAGAACATCGTGAAGAGAAAGGTGGTGATTTCCCTGATGCACTAATAGCATTAGGAATTACATCTGGATCTAGCCGTCAAGAAACATCAGGCAGCTACACTGTAGATGAGGCTTATGCTGAGTTTAATGTACCGCTATTATATGACGCACCTTTTGCAAAAGTGTTAGAGCTAGATTTAGCAATTCGTTATTCTGATTATGATACTTTTGGCGATACTACAAACCATAAAGTAGGAATTAAATGGTCTCCTATGGACGGCCTTATGTTCCGAGGAACATCATCTACTGCATTTAGAGCACCTTCAACTTCTGATTTATTCTCTGGCGCATCAGATAATAGCCCTGAAGTTTCGGACCCGTGTGCTACTAACCCTACATCATTCTGTATAGCTGACGGCGTACCAGCAGCTGGTTTTGAACCTATTGGTGACCAATTATCTTCTACTCTTGGTGGTAACCCAGAGTTGCAACCAGAAGAAGCTGATATATTTACAGTTGGTGTAGTTTATAGCCCTGAGTTTGTTGATGGTTTATCTTTCACAATCGATTACTGGGATATCGAGCTGGAAAATGCAATTAGCTCTGTAGGCGAGCAGTTAATTTTAAACAAGTGTGCTGAAAGCGGTACATACTGTGATCAAATAACTCGTTATACATCAGGTATTTTAGCTGGTAACTCAAGTGACATTGATAACAGAAACATAAATGTTGGTGGTGTAGAGTCATCTGGTTACGACTTTAATGTTGCTTATACAACTGATACGTCAATTGGTTCATTATCAGCAAGCTTAGATGCAACTTACTATGACGACTACACAATAACTCAAGCCGACGGTTCAACACTTCAAAATGCTGGCTACTACCGCCGAAATAGTGGTGATGGTAACTTCCCTGAGTGGAAAACTAACTTCAATGTATCGTTAGCTCAAGAGAATTGGTCTGCAACTTATGCATTGCGTTACATTGGTGAAGTTGAAGAAAACTTTACAAATATTGACCCTGATGATTTAGCTGATGTTAACTCTTCATTTAGAACTGAAGCCGTTAATATCGGTGGTACTCTTGATTCTTATGATGTTATTAGAACCGTTGACTCACAAGTAATACACAATGTTCGCTTTAGTTACTTCCTTGATAACTACACAGCTACTGTTGGTATTAATAACGTATTTGATGAAGATCCTCCGTATGCAGCAACAGGGTTTAACGATAATACAGACCCTCGTACTTACAATACAACTGGTCGTCATATATTCTTGACTCTTAACGCTAAGTTCTAGAGTTCAGAAAAACAATAATAAAGCGCTAATATTTATAATATTAGCGCTTTTACTTTAAGGGAATAAAATGAAAAAGCTAATCGTAATAATCATTTCAAGTTTACTATTTCTATCTGGTTGTAGTTCACTGAGTGAAGACTCTCTAAGCAGTAATGAAAATATGGTATGCGAAAAAATAGCGGTGACAGGTAGTAATATTAAAAAGCGTACATGCATGTCAAAAGAGTTGGCAGAAGAAAGACGCAAAAAAAACCAAGAGGCAATGAGAGAAATTAACAAAAGAGGAAATATTTACCAAGATAGGAACTAATTTTACTACTAAGTTTAATTGCAATACTTTAACTTATGTTCGAAATCTTGATGTGTTAGTACTAATAATAATGCGGACAGGTTATCTATATTAAGTAAACTATTTGCTATTAAACTTACCCCTCCTCCAGGCTACATTATTTCATTGAATTTCGACTATCTGCCAAACCTTGTTAACGTGGTAACTTTGTATTTAGTTGGTGTTTTCTCGTATTTCAATAACGTATTTTTTACAAAACTATTATATATGATTCATCTCTTGGTTTATTTAAGTGGTTGATTTTAATCGCAATAAGTTTTTTAAGTGTTTGTCGTTATTTATAATTTATAGCTTATTTATTTTGAGTAACTATAAACTATAGTTGTTCTATTTCTAGCGATAATCATTGTAGAGGCTCCCGGCAAAAGTATCTGTAAATATGAATATAGAGGATATCCCGCATTACACTTAATAGGGGATAACTCTTCTTAAGTACATTCAATATTAACAGTTAAGGCCTTATCAGATACATGTAGCTTATCTGATGATTTTGGATGTTTTAACTTTGATTTACCGGTTAATGTGATACTCAGATGAATGTTATCAAATTAGTAAATAAAGAGATGGTTTTAATATCATTAGAACAAGTATTAAGGAATAATATTGGCCAGTTAATAACCAAATGTTCAAGCACTACCTTCACAATTGAGTTCATAATTTCCTCTCATTAAACAAACACTCATCAGTCGATGCTCTTTTCGAGTATAAAAATGATAATGAACATTTTTACGACATATCAAAGAAAGTTTATTTATGATTTGCAGCTGGCTAGCTCAATAAATCAGGTTAAACACGATGTAGGCCAAATTACAAAATAATATAACCAAACTTATAATCTGACATGTGTACCCAATAGTTCTAAACTGAATTTTTCAAACAAATTAAATGCAGGCAGTAGTAGGTATTTACATAAAAGCCACACAGGTAGCTTGGTTATAATCTGCCTATCCTAAAAAGATCAGGATAAAATTTAAGTGATTACTTCAAAAGGTTTTTTCCACATATCTAAGTTAAAAAACATAAAATTTACAACTCAGATTGCAAAATAAGGAAGGAGTAAGTAATTATGCATGTTTACACATTAATTGGGTCCATTCCTATAATAAATTTTACAAGCATACTATAAGTCATATACTCGAAAAGACTAAAGTAATCGCATATACATCTTATTATTAAGGTATAAAAGTGAGGTTATCTAATTGATAGTAAGGTTATTTTTTATTTCACCTTAAATAAAAGAGACACTTTTTTAAACCTGCAGCTTTAGATATTTCTACTAAATATGAATGTTTTTATATATTTTAATGATGCTTTGTTACAAATCTTTACAAACATTCAAGTTATTGTTATTAAAGTGTTTTATTTTAAGGTGATATAAGCTTTAAATATACACATATTACTTTTTCAATAAAATCAGCTGCTTACTGTTGGTTTTAATGTAATGGTGAAAGATACATTTGTTATTTTTGCTGGTTTAAAGTTAATAATGTGTTGACCTCTTTGTTTCTCTAGTACTATCATCCGTCACACAATAAAGTCCTACTGTACCTTCATATAGGCATTTTTAGTCTTATTAAGTGGCTTTATTGCGCATTAATTTTAAAAATTAAGCATAAATAATAAAATAGTATTCTAGGGAGAATCAAATGTTAAACAATAAAATTTCAAAGGCAGTTCGCTTAGCGATTGCTTTTGGTACAGCATCAACGGCTGTTTTCGCTGCAAATTCAATTGCGGCAGAAGAAGGCGTTGAAAAAGTAGAACGTATAGAAGTTACAGGTTCACGTATTAAGCGCTTCTCAGAGGTTTCACCTACTCCTGTAACTACAATCACCGGCGAAGAGCTATCTAATGCCGGCATCACAAACATATCAGATTTGTTACAAAAACTGCCTTCATCTGGCGTAGGCTCTGCACCTACAACAACTACTAACACTATTTTTGGTGCGGGTATAAATACTACAGATCTTCGTCAGCTTGGAGAAGGTCGTACTTTAGTACTTGTAAACGGTCGTCGATACGTAGGTGCTTCTGTAGATAATCCTGCGGTAGATTTAAACGGCATTCCGACTGAAATGATTGAACGTATGGATATTGTTCATGGCGGCGCGTCAGCAGTATACGGTTCAGATGCAATTGCAGGTGTAGTTAATATTATTTTGAAAAAGTCTCAAGATACTATGGACTTCAACTACAAAAAATCTATTACAGAACAAAGTGGTGGTGAAGAAGAGTCTTTTTCATTCACATTTGGTGGTGAAAGCGACAAAATAAGTTTTATTACGAGCTTATCTTACTCAGAAACAGAACAGCTTGAAGCTCAAGACCGTGACTTTCTTCGTAACCCAGTTTCTGGAATGTTAAACCCTGATAATGTTTCTGACACAGATGGAATTCCACAGAATATCTTAGCTACAGGTGAGTTTGCCGGTTTGCAAACACTAGGCTATTACGATCGCGCAGGTGATGCATTCTTACCTGATGGCCATGTTGTATTTGGTGATAATGGTGAATTTAGTCCCGTTGCAGTTGGTGGTGTAACAAGACCTGCACCGAATAATCAACTTAGATATTTTGGTGACGGCTTCTCTAATGGTTACAAATTTATTGAACATCAAGATCTTGCAACACCACTTAATCGTTTCAATGTTTTTACAAACATTGTAAATAATTATGCTGACGATCATTCAATGAATTTTGAAGTTTCTTTCTCAAAAGCAAGTGCTTATGCAGAAAGTAGCCCAATTTTCCTTGCTGAATCGATTCGTTCAGATAATGCATTTTTAGACCCAGCTGCTAAAGCACAACTAGATGAAGCTAATAGAGATTCAGTTACAATTTATAAGCTAGCTTCGGGTTTCGGTAATCGTACCTATGAAGATGATCGTACAACACTTAATACAACTCTTTCTTTCCAAGGGTTACTATTAGAAGAGTTCGATTACGAAGTATATTTTAGTTACGGTCGCAATAAAAACGACACTACATGGAACGGTGAATTCCTTACTGAGAACTTTAACAAGGCTATTGACGCGGTAGAAATTGACGGAGCAATTCGTTGTGCAGACCGTGATTCAGATGGTTCTTTAGTTGGTGCGTTAGATGGTTGTCAGGCATTGAGCCTGTTCGGTCTTAATGGTGCATCTCAAGAAGCTTTAGATTACGTTACTACCTCAGCATCAATTTCTAAAGTTAAACAGCAGCAAGTTATTGGTGGTGTTATTTCAGGTTATGCTTTTGATATGCCTGCCGGTGGTGTTTCTTTTGCTTTAAGTGCTGAGCATCGTAAAGAAACTGGTTCTAATGAACCTGGTGCAGCAATGCAGAATAATCTAGTGTTTGGTAACTTTGTAAAAGCATGGGATGGTGAATTTACAGTTGATGAAATTGGTGTTGAAATGTCAGTACCATTATTAGTGGATGCACCATTTGTTGATTCATTAAGCCTTGAGTTAGCCGCTCGTTACATGGATTACTCTTCAGTGGGCGATAATGTAGCTTGGAAGGTAGGCTTTAACTATGCAATGAACGATGAACTTCGTTTCCGTGGTACAAAGTCTAAGTCGGTTCGTGCTCCATCATTATCTCAACTTTATTCTGCTGGTACTCAGTCATTCGCGTCTTATGGCGATCCATGTGACCAAACTAATATATCTACAGCGAGTGATAGCAAAAAAGCAAACTTAATTGCTAACTGTCAAGCTGCAGGCATTCCAAATCCAGGTACTACAGTTGGAGATTGGAGACCATCTGATGATTGGCGTAGTGTTACTCCGCCAAGTGTGAATTCAGGTAATGCAAACCTTCAAGAAGAAACGTCTGACGATACATTATTTGGTGTAATTTATACCCCAACTGAAAATATCACGTTAATTGCAGATTATTGGAGTTTTGACGTTGAAGATGCAATTAACTCTTTAGGTGCACAGCGTGTTATTGATGATTGTTACGAAGCGTCTAGTTTAGATAATAGTGCTTGTGACTTAGTTGACCGTGATCCTACGACTCTTGATATTTCTGAGGTTCGTAATGGACCATATAACTTAGCATCTTACTCTCTTAAGGGTGTTGATTTAGAAGGTACATACAAGTATGAAACGAGCTACGGTTCATTTAACTTCCGTTTACTAGCAAGTTACCTTGAGCATAGAGAGTTTAATACAGATGTTTCTAGCGAAGGCTATGAACCAACACCTACAGTTGGTGAAGTAAGATACCCTCGTTGGCAGGGTAACCTAACGGTAGGCTATACTTACGATGATTTATACGTAGGTATGATTGGTAAATACCGTCATTCAACAGTATTAGACAGAGAGTGGACTGCTGAAAATAACAACTATAATGATGTTCCTTCTTATACAGAATGGTCAATAAATGGTCGTTATACTGTTAGCGAAATGCTTGAAGTAAGATTAGGTGTTTCAAACTTATTTGATATTACACCTCCTAGAAACCCTGGCACATACGATGATGGTGAGTTTTTCGACGTATACGGCAGACGTTTCAACTTAGGACTAAACTTACGTTTCTAATATCTTTAGTAAATAAGTTTATAAACGAAAGTGTTTAATATTAAAGCCTACTGAAATTTCAGTAGGCTTTTTTATGTTTTACTTGCCCTAATATGTTTTTATACGAACCGGCTTATATATGGGGTTTATTTAACGATAAGTAAATTTCGCTATAACTAGGCAAAAATTTTTACATCTAGTTGATATTACGTTTCTTTAGACTGGAAATTGTTGGATTTACTTAGCGGTTCTTCAGAAGTTTAAAAACATAATGGATACCAACAAAAGATTATCTTTCATTACTTAAGCTGAAAATGTGGTGATTGGATATATTCTTGGGTAGTACAGGCCTCAACCTTGATCATATCTGATACGCCAATTACTTTTTTTGATAAAGAGGTTACGTACTTCAAAGCTACGTTAACAACGTCTTCGTATCCTTTAAAAGCCTATTCTAAATTTATTATATTCTAATCTGATGAATAGGGTGGTGCTTTAATATCTTTGAGTTTTAAAGCTATCAGCAGCATCACATTACATCACGCATAACAGCAGCTCTTTCATTTTTTCGTTTCAGTATTAAGCTTGCGTCACTCGCATAGCGTCTTTATCTATATAAGGAGTTATTAACACTCCTACCTCGCCGACTTTCTGAAATACAGACTAAGCATTTATACATATTTAATAGTAATTACTACAAAAAGTGACTCAGCTATTTTAGTTAGCCTGCCATCGGTGTGCGATTTTTGAAATCAATGAACATATAGCTTTATGGATTTTTTCTTTTTTAGAAAGGCCAAGTAGTACTTTTTCAGATAGTTGAATAGCTATAGTTGTCTCAATCATTTTTGTTAATTTTATGTAGGTAATTTATTTTTTGCATGCTTTTACACCTACATAATTCGCCACAATAAGGAAGTAAGTAACTTGTTTGAGGCGAGACTTAGATATGATTTCTTCAGTAAATAGCACTTATTCTAAATCAAGTTTTTGCAATAATGCAATAATGCAATAATGCAAAAAGAGCATTGTGTTTGTTTTTTGTTACTTTAAAGCTTTGTAAATAAAGAGTTTTATTTGGTTAGCCAAGTGTTGACCTTTTGCATAAGTTAGGACTACTATTCGAATCAAAATAGGTACTGTGATTAATTACAGACCGTTTTTGAAGGCAAAACAATTAAAATAGTATTCTAGGGAGAATCCAATGTTAAATAATCAAGTTTCAAAAGCTGTTCGCTTAGCGATTGCTTTTGGTGCAGCATCTACAGCTGTTTTTTCTATGAACACAATCGCTGCAAACGAAGGTGTTGAAAAAGTAGAGCGTATTCAAGTAACGGGTTCACGCATAAAGCGCACTGATATTGAAACAACCGTGCCAATCACATCAATTGGCCGAAGTGATATTATTCAAATGGGCGCATTGAATGTAGCTGATGTTTTGAATCAATCCCCGGTCACTATTGCTGGTTCAAACCAATCAAATAGTGCATTTGGTACTACAGGCGTTGGTCTTAACACTACATCTTTACGTAACTTAGGTTCTTCAAGAACATTAGTATTAGTGAATGGTCGTCGCTTTGTATCAGGCGTTTCTCCATCAAGTGGTTATGCGGTTGACTTAAATGCAATACCAGCATCAATGATTGAACGTATTGATATTCTTAAAAGTGCTTCTTCAGCGATTTATGGTTCAGATGCTGTTGCTGGTGTTGTGAACATTATTACGCGAAGCGATTTTGAAGGTGTTGAAGTTAACGCTCAAACAGGTGTTTCAGGTGAGTCTGATCGCGAAAAATATTCTTTAAACCTTACTGCTGGTAATAGTTGGGATTCAGGTAGTGTAACAATTGCTGCTGGATATGATGATGATAAAGGTCTGAAGTCATCCGATCGAGACTTCTCAAGATATGATGAAGCTATATTTTTGAATGATGAGGGTGGTGAATATGTTGGTATTCAGAATTCTTCATATCCGCCTCAAGGCCGTGTTGGCGCATACAATGCAGATGGGACACCTTATGTAGGTGATGAGAATTCATTCAATCGTGCTTCTTACCGACAGTTAGTTACTCCGCTTGAGCGTAAATACGCAGCAGTTAATTTTAAACAAGATATTTCAGATAGTGTTCACTCTTTCACGGAAGTAAACTGGAATTCATCTAAAACATACAACTCGACTATTGAACCAACTCCTTTTACTACGGATGATGTATATCTACCTTCACGTGGTGGCGTTGGTGGGATTAAACTGGGAAGCCCTTTAGTTCCAGACCTTTTACGCCAAAATTTAATGTCTGATAATCCTGATTTAACAATGGATAATAATATTCCAACGTTAGTTCGCCGTATGGTTGAGTTTGGTGCTCGTTCAACAGATTTAGAGCGTGATACTATCCGTATTGCGACAGGTATAGATTGGGAAATTAATGACAACTGGCTTTTAAACTCTTATATTTCATGGGGTAAAACTGACCAGCGCCAAGAAAATGGTGGTCAAATAAATGTTGAACGTGCTGCAAATGCATTAGATGTATACACTAACGCAGAAGGTAACGTCCAATGTTCTAATGATTTAGCAGTACTTCAAGGATGTGTGCCTTTAGATTTGTTCGGTGCAGGAACTTTGTCTGATGAAGCTGTTGCATATGTAAGATCACCTGCAAAATCTCAAGGTCAAGTTGAGCAATTTATATTTTCAACAACCCTTTCAGGTGAATTACCAATTGAGCTAGAAGGTGGTATGGTTGGTCTAGCAGTTGGTGCAGAACATCGTCTTGAAAAAGGTTCATACTCTCCAGGTGATTTAGCGCAAACTGGTGCTTCAAGTACAAATAAATCTGAGCCTACGAATGGTAGCTTCTACACTAACGATGTTTTTGTTGAAACTGTATTACCAGTTCTCGAAAATGTTGAACTAGATTTAGCCGCTCGCTATTCAGATCATGAAATTGTTGGTGGACAAACAACATGGAATGCAGGTGTACAATACTCTCCTACAGATACAGTAAAATTAAGAGCATCAGCAGCGCGAGCTATTAGAACTCCAAATATTGCTGATTTATTCGGTGGTAGAGGTGAAACATTTTCAGGTGTTGCAGATCCATGTGATGCAATTACTGCATCATCTACCGGAAATGTAGCGGCTAACTGTCTTTCTATCGCTGAAGTGGCTAATCGAGTTGCTACTGAAGGCGCATTCAATTTAACAACTATTGAACGTCAAAGCACTGGCGGTTATGTTGGTGGTAATGAAGATGTAAAAGAAGAAACATCTGATTCATTTAGTGTTGGCGCTATTTGGCAAGTGACTGATGAATTTTCATTAACGCTTGACTACTACGATATTGCTGTAGATAACGCTATTGCTACCACTGCTAGAACAACGGTATTAAACCGATGCTACGGTGTTAATCCATCAGACTTTGATGCGACATGTGGTGGGGCAATACGTGATACAAGAGGTGCTTTGACAGAAGTTAGCTCTGGTACTAGCAATGAAAATGATTTAAGCACAAAAGGCTTGGATATTGAATTAAGCTATAAACAAGAATTTGCTTACGGGCAATTATCAGCTGACTTGATTTGGAATCATTTGTATGAGTATGCTGAAACATCAATTGAATCTGGTGAAGAGATAGATTACAGAGGTGAAGTATTAACTCCTACTAATCGTGCAAATTTAAATTTAGGCTATGCAGTTGATGACTTTGCAGTATCATGGCGCATGAAGTACTGGGCAAGTTCAAATGATAGTAATATTGAAGGAAACCAAAATTTCTCAACTGGTGCTCCTTTAGAAAAGTTTAATCGCTTCCCGACTGTTATTTATCATGATCTATCAGGTACTTATAACATCACTGATGGAACAGACGTTACTTTGTCAGTTCGAAATGTTTTTGATAAGCAACCTCCTGTAGCAAACCAAAGTTCTGTAAGTGGAGCATCAGGTATAAACACTGTTGGTGAAGCTTATGATGTTACTGGTCGTTATTTCCAGTTAAGCTTTACTACTAAGTTCTAATTATTATTTATATAAAATGATAAAAGCCGCGATTTTAATCGCGGTTTTTTTATAAATAAATTTTATATACATTAATAAATTATGTGTCGTAGTTATTTTTGAAAAATACCCTTATACTAAAAAAGAATATTTAAATAAATCTAATCACACAATTTAGCGAGATATAAATGAAAGAAGTCCGATCTTTTATTAAAACAGCATCATTAACGGATCTTGAAAAAGCCCAACAGCTTATCAATGATGCAATTTCAAAATATACCCAGCAGCAAAAAGCGAAACAGGAAGTTTTGGATCTTTTAAAAGAAAAAGGACTTACGCTAGAAGATTTACAAGATGGAGCATCTGACAAACGTACTAAAGTTAAGCCTAAGTACCGCATGGAACTTAATGGTGAGACTATTGAATGGACAGGCCGTGGCCGTCGTCCTAAAGCGTTTGAAGGTGTTGAGCTTGAGAAGTTTTTAGCTTAAAGCTAAATATAAGAGAAGCTTCGGCTTCTCTTTTTTGTTTCCCCCCTCAATAAAATATAATTAAAGTTTAAAACTCCCAGCTATTATTTGCTAAAATCTCTTCACTCAAACCTATTTGTTTTCCCATGAGCTATAAACTAAGACCTTACCAGCAAGAAGCCGTAGAACGAACCGTTTTACACTTTAGAAAGAGTAATGATCCTGCCGTTATTGTGCTACCAACCGGCGCAGGTAAGAGTTTGGTTATTGCTGAACTTGCCCGTATTGCTAAGCAAAAAATATTAGTACTTGCTCATGTAAAAGAGTTGGTAGAGCAAAATTCGCAAAAATATAAAAGTTTTGGTTTAGAGGCGAGTATATTTTCAGCAGGTTTAAAAGAAAAGTCATTAAACCATCAAGTAACCTTTGCCAGTGTGCAATCACTTTCTCGTAATTTAAATAAATTAAATGAGCATTATTCGTTACTTATTATTGATGAATGCCACAGGGTAAATGGGGATAAAAAAAGCCAGTACGGAAAAGTAATAAGTAGTTTAAAAGAATATAACCCTCAGTTAAAAGTATTGGGTTTAACAGCAACACCTTATCGGCTAGGAACGGGGTGGATATACCATCATCATTATCATGGCTTTGTTAAAGGGACTAAAGAAAGCCCGTTTAAAAGTTGTATTTTTGAATTGCCGCTCAGGTATATGATCAAACATAATTATTTAACGCCGCCAAATGAAGTTGATGCAGCGATTAGCCATTATGATTTTTCGTCCTTAGATAGTAATGCATTTGGGCAATATACGACTGATGATATGAATGCGCTTTTAAAAAACAGTGAGCGCGCAACTAAAGCTATATTACAGCAAGTAATTCAATACAGTGAAGAGCGTGAAGGTGTTATGGTTTTTGCCGCCACGGTATTGCATGCTCAGGAAATATTAAGCTATTTGCCAGCTCATCAAAGCGCGCTTATAACAGGTGATACGCCAAACACTGAGCGCGATAAAATCATTAAGCAATTTAAAGCTAAGCAATTAAAGTATCTAGTTAATATATCCGTACTAACAACCGGCTTTGATGCGCCACATGTCGACTTTATAGCTATTCTAAGACCTACAGAATCAGTTAGTTTATATCAACAAATTGTGGGGCGAGGCTTGAGGTTATCTGAATCAAAAACGGATTGCTTAGTAATAGATTATGCCGGCAATGGTTTTAATTTATTTCACCCAGAAGTAGGCGATAAAAAAGGCGATAGTGATAACGAGCCTGTGCAGGTACTTTGCCCAGGTTGTGGGTTTGCTAATATATTTTGGGGTAAAACTGATTCTGCTGGAAAAGTAATAGAGCACTTTGGCAGGCGATGTAAAGGGTTGTTAGAAGACGATAGTGGCCATAAAGAGCAGTGCGATTATCGTTTTAGATTTAAAGAATGCGAGCAGTGCGGCGCTCAAAATGATATTGCTGCACGACAATGCCATGATTGCGGCGCGGTAATGGCTGACCCTGATGATAAGCTACGTAATGCATTAAACTTAAAAGACGCACTTGTGCTTCGATGTAGTGGGTTATCGGTAACTCAAATTAAAGATGAACTTATTAAAATAACGTATTTTGATGAAGATGGTGCAAGTTGCGATGAAGTATATAACCTCGCAAATAAAGGCGGGCAATTTATATTTAATAAGCAATTTGGTCTACGAGTAGGCCTTGGACAAACACCTATTAATTTTAAAACTGCAGAGCAAGTAGTAAAAGCACAATTTGAATTAGTACCACCGGATTTTGTTATTGCACGAAAAAGCAAAAAGTATGGTTGGAAAGTGGCTGATAAACTATTTGACTATAAAGGGGGTTTTAGAAAGGCAAATCAGTTAAGCCGCTAAGCTTAACTGATAGAGTACATTGAACTAATACAATTAAAAGGCAACTAAGCTTCTTCACCGTCCATTAATCCCCAGCCATCACCGTATCCATTAAAGCTATTAGCAATACTTTCAATGTATTGCTCTGCTTGTCCTAGAAGGGTGTGCTCTGGCACCATTTGTACTTGAGTGATTACTTCCCAAACGCCAGTGTCTTTGCATTTTTCGAGCTCAGCATTTTGAACTAATGCATCAGAGACTATTTCTTTAGCAAATTTTTCAGCATCGGCTTCTTGTTCAAATAAAATAAAAAAATCGACTTGGTGCATTTTATTTAAATCAATGCCAGCAGCGGCTATTTCGGCTAAAAGTTGGCCGTTATCATCATCAGGGAATTGCATTAAAAACTCATTTAAAATTAATTTTTTATTCGTAGGCACTATTGTAACTAAAATATTGTCTTAACGCGTACTAATTTTAATTATGCTGATATTTATTCAAAGTTAAATTTACGCGTTAGATTGTTATTAAGTTAATGTGTTGCTCATTATGGCTATGCTAATATGCGGGTAATTAACTAGTTTTTTGTAAGATATTAAAAGTAAGGATATTTACTTGTTTATTAAGTTTTTACGTTGCATGTGTGTTGTGAGCGCTTTAATTGCGACAAATAGCTATGCGGCAGAAAAAGTCATAGAAGATTACGAAATTGAAGGGTTAAGTGGCGATTTAGAAAATAACGTAGCTCTTTACCTCAAGCAGTTAATTGGCGAGAAGCCAACCCGTACACTTCGCCGTTATGCTCAAAAACAAGTACAAAATAGCATCAAAGCACTTGGCTATTATAGCCCGACCGTCGAGGTTATTTATGATAAAGACGACAGCGAACTAATTGTTAAAGTTGAACGGGGGCCTGCAACTCGCATAGAAGCAATTAATATTACGCTAAACGGTGATGGTCAAAGCGATACCCAATTACAGGCATTGATTAAAAGCAATCACTTAAAGCAAGGTGATGTTTTAAATCATGGTAAATATGACTCTGCTCATAAAAAAATAGAATCTATGTTGCTGGAGCTTGGTTATTTTGATGCTAAGTGGCCAGCGCGCAAATTAGAAGTGTCGCTTAAAAAAAATAGTGCTGTTATTACTTTCATAATTGATACCGGAGTTAGGTATGAGTTTGGCGATATACAAATTGCCAGTAGTACACCCGCTGAAAAATACATACGCTCTATAGCGCCTTTCTCGCAGGGCCAACCTTATAAATCAACACATATTGCTGACTATAACTTGGATTTATCAAGTACCCCTTATTTTGCCAGTGTACGTGTTTATGCTGACATTGCAGCGCGCAAAAACAGCCAAGTACCGATTAAAGTTGAAGTATTACCCAAGCCAGCTAACAGCTATGAAATTGGCGGTGGTTTTAGTACTGACTTAGGGCCCAAGGTGCGTTTTAAATGGAGTAAACCGTGGATCACAGAAGACGGCCATTACCTCGAAACTAATTTAAATGTGGCACAAAAGCAGCAAGATATTTCCATGGCTTATACAATTCCGGTTGATGATCCTAATGATGATTTATGGCGATTCTCTGTCGGTTATAAATTAGAAGATGAGCTCACAAACGACACTTATAGTGAAATATTAACGGGGCAAGTTCAGCGCCAATGGTTGACCGAAAATAAGTGGGTGCGTACTGCATTTTTACGCCGCGACCAAGAAACCTACCGTATTGGTGATGAAGACGAAGAAAGTACCGAAATGTTAATGCCTGGCATTAGCTACGCGCGCAAAAAATCAAAAGGCGGCACGACTCCTTATTGGGGAGAGCAGTGGCTTATATCTGCTGAGTTTGGCTTAGATGATGTGCTTTCGAGTACTAATCTGATTAGGGTGCAAATGCAACATGCATGGCTACGCACTTATTTTGACCGCCACTTGGTGTTTTTAAAAGCGAATGTAGGAGCAATGCTTGTTGATGATATTAACAACGTGCCATTTTCACTTCGGTTTTACGCAGGTGGCGATCAAAGCGTTCGTGGTTTTGCGTACCAATCAATTTCGCCTGAGAACGATGACGGCGAGCTAATAGGTGGTAAGTATTTACTATCGGGGACGATGGAATATAACTACCAGTTTGCTAAAAATTGGCGAGCAGCTTTATTTGTTGATGGTGGTACTGCGACTAATGATTTTTCTGATGATTTTGAAGTAGGTGCTGGTTTTGGTTTTCGCTATTTAACTCCCGTTGGCCCCGTGCGTATAGACCACGCTTGGGGATTAACAAAAGAAAGTAAAAGCACACGTTTAAGTATTACCATAGGGCCAGAAATTTAATGTCAGTATTAAAAAAGATAACAGCCGCCGTAAGTGCTATTTTTGTCACGTTAGTTGTTGCACTATTTTGTTTGTTATTTACCGCACCCGGTAATCAATTTATTGCTTATAGTGCAAACAAAGCAGTAGATGGACTACATATTGAAATTAAAGATGGCCGTTTTATTTATAATGATGCCTTTAATGTACGCTTTGCTAGCAACGGATTGGACTTTAATGCACAACAATTGAAAATTGATTTGTTTTGGTGGCAGTGCGATGGAATTTGTATAGATAACTTAAGTGCTAAATCTATAAATTTAACATTACCAAAAACTGCAGAGTCACAAGAAGAAGCCGCTGCAGAGCCGCTCGAAAAAATCAGCTTACCTTTTAATATTGCTGTAAAAAACATTGCGATCAATAAATTTACTCTAGAGCATCCAAGTGCAAACGTAAGCGTTAATAATTTTAAACTCTCAGCAAAAGCAGAGGGTTCAAAGCTGACGGTTAAAAGCCTGAATATTCCCACCATACTTGTTGCCTTAAAAGAGCAAGAACAAGATGCGAAAACACAAACGGCGCAAAATACTCAAGCGCCTTTAACGCACCTACCCGCATTGCCTAATATAGAATTTACTTCGCCACTTGATTTAGTTGTTGAAGACTTTGAAATAGCTAAAATTACGATTGAGCAAAACGAAGCCCAACATGTTATTGAAAACATCTCGCTGCAATTAAGTGTGGAAGATGCGGTTATTAATTTAGAGTCATTCTCAGCAAAGTATGAACAGTGGCAGCTTAATACGCATCTTAATGCTGAGCTTGCAGGGAATTTGCCCGTGAAAGGGGATGTTGTTTTACAAAGTGACGAGCACCAAGCCAATTTGCAGTTGAATGGCGACTTATCAAATCTAAACTTAAATTTAGAAACACAGGGGCAATATCCGCTTAGTTTAACGGCAACGGCAAATTTAAAGCAAAAAAACTATCCATTTGAGTTAAATGGAAAAATTAAGCTGTGGCTTATTGATGCACAAAGTAATGAACTTAAAGTACGAAATGTTAGCCTTAACGCACAAGGTAATGTTGACGACTATCAGCTTAGCCTACAGGCGAATAGCCAACTAGGCGCGTACCCAGCTGTTGACTTAAATACCCAATTAAAAGGCAGTCTCACCAAAGCAACTTTACAAGCGCTAAGCATTAAAGCGAATGAAAGCAGCGCAGTGATTAAAGCCAATGTTGATTGGCAACAAGGCATAAAGGCTAACTTTAATGGCACGCTTGCTAACTTAAAAGCGCAGTACTTAACTGATGCCGCTACCAGTGATATTTCAGGACAGTTTAAAGGCTCGTTTAATGTAGCTGACGACAAGTGGCAGCTACAAATGAATAATACAAAGTTAAGCGGATTACTTAACGACGTGCCACTAGAATTTGCCTCAAACTTTAAGCTAGACAACACGTTAAAAGCTAATATTGATAGCTTTTATTTAAGTAGCGGCACCAATAAATTAGCACTAAGCGGGCAAGTTGATGATATTTGGCGGGTTGATGGCAAAGTAACGCTAAGAAGTGATGAAAAAGCTAATATTCCATTTACTGCTGACGGCAACGCAAATTTAAAAGTAAGGGGGGAAAGGTTAACGCCCTCTGTTGATTTAGCGTTAATACTAGATCGCTTTATTTTTGATGAAATAAACATTGATAAATTATCAGTAAAAGGGCAGTTAGATACCGCTGCCGATTGGCAAACCGATGTATCGGTGAGTGTTGGTTCGGCGCTTGTGGCTGACCAACAAATTAATAGCGTTAAAATTGATATTAGCGGCGACAAAACAGATCACCAACTTACGGCATCTATAAATGCCGAGCAAGGCAGTGTAGAGCTTGAAGTTAATGGCAAAATTAATAATACCACTTGGAATGGCGAGCTTAGTAATGTAACGCTCAGCGATAAAAAGCTTAGTTTTAGTAATACTAAAAATATTGCCATTATGGTTAATACGCAAAGTGGCGACTTTGATGTGAGTGCACATTGTTGGGCATCTGAGCAAAGTAAATTATGCATAGACACCTTAGCGCAGTCAAAAAATCTCGGTCAGTTAAATGCTAAACTAAGCAACTTAGCACTTGAAGAACTTAAGCACTTTTTGCCTGACAATATTCGTACTCGCGGTAATATAGCTGGCGATGTGGCACTTAACTGGCAAAGCGGTGCGCTTAAAACATTACGTGCAAATATCGATTCTACTGATTTAACAGCGGTACTTACCTCTGAAGAAGATCGTTTTAAATTACCTATTGAAACATTAAGCATTAGTGCGTTTTCGGATTCTCAAATTGGCAAGCTTGAAGCTAATTTAGAATCAAGTGTGCTTGGGAAAATAAACACACAAATTAATATCGATGATATACAAAATACGCAAGCGCTTAATGGCACCATTAATATCGATAAAATACTCCTTTCAGACTTACAACCTTTTCTTGAAACCCTTGAGCAGTTAAAAGGTGATATTAGCGGGAAAGTGGCGTTAGCTGGTACGTTAAAAGATCCTTTATTAAATGGCGAACTTAATGTGAGCGATATTAGTTTAGAGGGCGAGCAACTACCTATAGCGCTGCAAAAATCAAACATAAACGTATTGTTTGATAAAACAACAGCCACAATAAAAGGCAACTTAAACGACAATCAAGGCGGTAAAATAAATCTCACCGGTGACGTTGATTGGCAAGGTGCGCAACCTGCTGTAAATGTTGCGGTAGTTGGCGAGCAGTTTTATGTACGCGCGCAGCAAGGGGTTACTTTTAAAGTATCGCCGGATTTAAAAATAGGCTTGGCTAATAATGCACTCAAGCTTGCTGGTGAGGTAATTGTGCCTTACGGTCGTATAATGATTGAAGAGCTTCCTGAGGGCGCGGTGCAAGTTAGCGATGATGAAATTATTGTTGATAAAAAAACCGAGGCCACCGAAACAGTTCCGTTTGATTACGACATAGATTTAAAAGTGATTGTTAAAAACGATGTAAAAGTAGAGTCGTTTGGCTTGGAATCAAAAGTTGCGGGTGATTTAGCGATAAAAATGAGTCAAGGTGCGCCAATCATAGCCACAGGTGAGCTTAACTTAATTGAAGGTACTTACTTAGCCTTTGGGCAAGATTTAATAATCAGCACCGGGCAAGTAGGTTTTAGCGGTTCAATTGAACAACCATTTTTAAATATTAAAGCAATACGTAACCCCGACACGACTGCAAATGGTGTCATTGCAGGGGTTACGCTCACGGGTAATGTTGAACAACCAACGCTTAAAATATTTTCTGAGCCTGCGATGGATCAAGCTCAAGCACTCGCATATTTACTTAATGGCCAACCTTTAGGCGATGGAGAAAGTTCGTCAAGCGATGCGATGCTTACGCAGTTATTGCTTTCTCAAGGGGTTAGCCGCAGCGAAGGGGTTGTTTCTAAGGTAGGTGAAACCTTTGGGCTGTCAGATGTAAGTTTAAGCTCATCAGGTAGTGGTGATAGCACCAAAGTAGAAATATCAGGTTACGTAGCACCTAGCTTACAAGTTAAATATAGCGTGGGTGTATTTGATTCGCTCAGTGAAGTGGCTGTGCGATATCAGTTACTTTCACAGTTATACATAGAGATAACAAGCGGCCTATATCAAAATGTTGATGTGCTATATAAGTTTGATTGGGAATAACCAAAACTATAATAATTATAAGGATATAAGCGATGAAAAAAATTATATTGCCAGCTCTGCTTAGTGTTTTATTGAGCGGTTGTGCTCAACAACTAGGTGATGATGTTGCTAAACAAGAGCTACCTTTATTGAGCGCGAGTGAAGTAATTGCTAGTGCAGCAGATAATGACTGGCGAGTAGTGAACGCTCAAAATATTTTAAAGATAACGCTGCCAACGGGCGATGCGTATATTGAGCTTAATGAACAACTTGCCCCAAAGCACGTTCAAAACATTAAAAAGTTAGCGCGAGAAGGGTTTTATAAAAATACCAGCGTTTATCGGTTTGTTGAAGGTTTTGTAGCGCAAGGTGGCGACAGCTCGGGTAAAAAGTTAATTAAAACGGCAGATAAAACAGTTCCCGCTGAGTTTTATTTAACAACAAACAAACCACTTTTAATTACTGAGTTAAATGGCGACGGATATGCACCAGTTACAGGCTTTTTAAACGGCTTTGCAGTAGCTCAAAATTCAGCCCATACGCAAACATGGCAAGTGCATTGTAGTGGCGTGTTTGCCATGGCGCGCGATAACGATATAAATAGTGCGAGTACGGAGTTTTTTGTAACCATAGGGCAAGGCCCGCGCTACCTTGATAAAAACATTACGGTGTTTGGTCGAGTGCTCGAAGGTATAGAGCATTTAAATCGTTTAGCGCGTACACCAACTGAAGTAAAAGCATTTAACCCAATTACCAATATACAAGTACTTGGCGATATACAAAGCGATAAAAGTATATTTAAAGTGATGAAAACAAACTCATCTGTGTTTAAAAACTTGATCAGTGCTCGTAAAAACCGTATTGAACCATGGTTTGTTAAAGCACATAATTACGTTGATGTGTGTGGTATGCCTATACCCACTAAGCGTGAAGTTAATTAAATATACAAATAGAAAAGGAGCCTAGGCTCCTTTTTTAATACTCATATTCCAGTTTAAAATAACCTACTGACGATTAATTTTAACTGCAAATGGCGTGTCGTTATAATGCGTAGAGCGATACGGGTTTATATCAAGCCCACCGCGACGAGTATAACGCGCGTAAACCTCTAACTCTTTAATATTAAGTTGTGTTGTTAAATCGCTATAAATACGCTCAACACACTGCTCATGAAATTCGTTATGTGTTCTGAACGAAATTAAATAACGCAGTAACGATTCGCGACATATTTGCTCGCCTGTGTATCGTATAATCACACTTGCCCAGTCAGGCTGGGAGGTAATTAAACAGTTCGATTTAAGTAAATGGCTATAGAGCGTTTCAGTAACTACGTTATCACTTTTTGCTTTAAGTGAATTAGCATCAATATCGTAATTATTAATTTCAATATCTAAGTCATCAATACATTCACCTGGCAGCGCCGTACACGGTAAGCAATTGTAATCATCAGGATTATATAAAGTCACTTTGACAGGGCTGTTAACCGCGTTTGATAAGTCATCAATTAAGTGCTGTTTTACTACATCAATGCTTTCAAATCGGGTTTGGTTAAAGCTATTTAAATAAAGTTTAAACGACTTTGACTCAATAATATGGCTGCTTTGGCACTCAAAGGTAAATAAGGCTACGGCAACTTGCGGTTTACCTTTATTGTTTAGCCATGAAAGCTCGTAACCTGTCCAAATATCTTGGCCTTTAAATGGAAGCTCTGCTTCGTCAATATTTAAAGCATCACGATTTAGTTTGCGCGCAATAGGGAAAAGCAAGCTTGGCGTGTACACATCTACATACTCAGTAGATTGGCCTAATACGCTACCTTTAAGGTCTGGAGAATTGCTGTAATCTGTCATGTTTGCTCTTAAATAGTTACAATAGGGACATTATATCTAATTTAAATGAGTTTCACAGTATGTCTGTTGCATTGCTTATAGAACAACTTCATCAAAAATTTAGCGAAAAGACCCTTAAAAATACCGCAAAGTACCCACTTATAGCGCACGATGAGCAATGGCCAAGCCCATCAGAAGTTGGCGAGGTTGACGAGCAGGGAAATGTTCAATGGCAGGGGGCGCACCAGCAACCTGCAGGTTCACTGAGTGATTTAGCCAATGCACTAGAGCTTGAGTTTCCAAAAGAGCTTAGCGAGTTATATGGGCACATGTACGGTGGGAGTATTTTAGCTGTAATTGATGGGCATCAAGTTGAATTACTACAAGCATGGAATAGTGACGACTTTGACATGCTGCAGCAAAATATAACGGGTCACGTTTTAATGAAACGCAAGCTCAAGCAGCCAGAAACGGTATTTATTGGGTTAACAGATCAAGATGATTTACTAGTAAGTGTATTGGTGCACTCTGGGGAAGTATGTTTAGAGCACGTAGGCAAAAACACACACCATGTACTTGCTCCCAACATTAATGCATTTTTAAAGGCATTAGAGGTTTAAACGCATTTAATAAATCAGCTTAGCGTTATTACTAAGCTGATTTTAAGGGCCATTACTAGGGCGTGTTGACCTTTCGTGATTGATTTTGCAGCTGTATGTTTGGTTTTTAGGCAAGGCAGAGCCTATGTAGTGTGGTTATTCCCCATAAATAGGCGATAACGAAGCATAAATGCCAAACATGCGCTGCCCTTTGGGTTCTTTCTAGGGACGATTTACTCTTTGTTGCTCGGTTTTTACTTAGCCCACTAGGTTACAAACCTCGCGCCGCGATTAAATCGTCCCTAGATTGAACAAATTTCAATCCACAAAGGTCAACACGTCCTAATGGTTACTGAAAATCCCACGATATATTAGACACTAAGCCACATGGCTCACATCTAAAGTCGAATAACCCAAACCACGATTCAGGTAATTTCCAATCGCCATTGCAGCTAGGGCATTTTCGTTCAAGCTCAGAGGCTTTATCTACGCCGCCTACACGGTATAAATAATAATAGATTGGTTTTTTGGTTAAAAAACTAATTCGCTTTGTTATGTCTTTTCCGCGTCTGTATAAGTCGCTTTGGATACTCGATATTTCTTCAAGTGCCGGAAATTCACAACGGGTTGCGCCGTTAATTTGAATTTGATCGCAGGCTTGCCAATCTTCTTGCCATTTAATCAGTGTTTTGTAATCACCATTAGCAATTGCCGGAATACGAAATAGCGGCACTGGCAAAAAGTCATCACCACAGTAAAGCGGGCTACACGTATGCACATAGGTTGTGTATAAAATATAACTTGATGGTTCTTTACAGCAATCAGCCCCGTTGGAATGTATATCTTGTCCAATCACTTTTACTTTTGGCGCAAGTAATCCAGCACTATGTAACTTTTCGATACTGTGCTTAACAAACGGGCTGTTATTTAGCGGGTGCATTGCATCTTCGGTTGGACACATAACACGGGTAATAAAAAAGCCGTCTTTTAAAACGGTTGGAAATTCTTCACCCATTATTTGACCATTAAAACGCAGTGCATTTACTAAGCGGTTTATTGCCTGTTCGGCTTGTTCTAAGGTGGTGTCTTGGTAGCAATCAAAAGTTAAATCAACAACGAACATTTATAGTCTCAAATTATTTTTGTTCTAGCAGCGCAAGAAGTTTATCGAGCTTTTGCTCAATTCTATCTAATTGACTCGTTTTAAGCTCAGTATTATCTGACTGCTGTGGGTTTCTCATGAAGTTATTAATTGAATCAGGGTTATTTTTATATTGGCTTACTGCTGCAATAATCATCGGCATAGGAACCGGTTGTGCCAAACGGCTTTTAGTTAGTGCTACAGTAGGGGTTTTGCCTTCATCAAGAAGGACTTTAATTGCATCAAATACAACTGAATTCATTAGATATATAACTCTTTAATAAAATAAATACGCAGCATATAAATGCTGCGCAGATGCTATGTTAGCAATAAATAAGGGAGGGTACATTAAATAAAGTTACTTACTTTGACGAAGGCGTACGTCTAATTCGTCAATTACTTCACTCCAATCACCATCCTCAGCAAGCGATTCAGCTAAAAAGTGCTGTTGCGCTTCATCCCAAAAAGGGGCTTCTTGGAGTAGTGTTGTGTCTTCTAATTCATGTGAGGCAATAAATGCATCTATTTGATCGTCTGAATTAGGTAATCCAAGCTGTGCAAATAGTGTATTGATGTCGTGTTTAGTCGTATCCATGATATTGCTCCTTATACCAGTTTTATTAAAAACATGACCATTCTAGCGTATTAAATAGCTCACTTACTGCGTTAAAAATTATTCATATAGAACAACTAGATATCATAATTTTCGCCTTGTTATTGTGCTATTTTCTTAGCGCTATAATAGAACACTCATTTAATGCAATTGGTATTAACTAAATGAAAACTTATTCTAAGGATTAACTCTACTCCTAGCTAGTTAAACTCTCGCTGAATTTACGGTTAATAATTTTAGGTATATAGTTAACGCAGTCTATAGCCAAAATAATAAAGGAAATACAATGAGTGTAACCACACCTGCTGATACGTTCAGCGTACAGTATTTAGCCGCAGAAGATATTAGCACTGCAGCAAGCCTAATTTATCAGGCCTATCATGACGATCCTGTATTACAAAAAATGCTTAGCTACAATGACGAAAATAAATCAGTTTACGAAAAAAAATTACGATCATTAATTCGCGAAGAACTTAGTAGTTTTTGGCAAGAAAAACAGCCATTAATTGGTTTATATCGTAACGATAAATTAAAAGCAGTAGCCTGTGTATTTGAATCTAATAGCCAGCTTCAAGCGCAGCGTTATTGGCACTGGCGTTTAAAGTTGATGCTGAGTGCGGGCTACTTACAAACAAATCAGTTAATAGACAAAGAACAAACAATTAGAGATGCCCTTAAAGAGAAAGGCAATTACTACTTTTTAGCTTTTATTGCCGTAGATCCGCATTTTCATGGACAAGGGTTTGGTCGTTACTTATTAAGGGGGCTTAATGATTTAGTTAAATGTAACGCTGAGTCAACGGGGATGGCTGTATTTGTAACGCGAAAAGAACACACTGAGTTTTTTAAAACTGAAAAGTTTGAAGCATTTAAACACCTTACTTTTAACCAAGTAGAGGGCGAGTTACTGTTTAAATCAATAATTGAGCCAACTATTTAAATTATGCTGTAAGCCAATGCGCCCAAACGGACATAAGGCCGTGAGATATATCTTACATTACCGTGAGCATTGTCAGTTAAAGGCTACTAATAAGTAGCCGTTTTATATTTAAGTTATTGTTATTTATTATTTATTTTTTAATTTCATTTTTGTGACGTTTATTTATTTAATGTTAAGTCCTATTACTCCCCCCCAATTGCTTTAAACTTCACTTAGTCAAGACGACATAGCTCAATGATTGAGTTACTGCCAAGGATACGGAATAGGCAACATAGCAGACGCTAGCAGGAAGCATAAAGGACAAGTAAAAAAGGATACAAGGAAGAATAAGGAAGTGCATGAAGCACTTAGTAGCTAGGAGTTACTTTAGGATAATCACGGATGACGCTACAGGAAGTAGCAGGAGCGTTAGTTTACGTAGGACGGCCAAGATGGCAAGTGGACATTGCAGGATGCAAAAAGTGGCAGGAGCTACTTAAAAGGATTACCAAGGATGATGCTACAGTATGTAGCCAAACGATAGATTTCGTGGGTTTGCCAAGGTGGCTATGGATATTGCAGGATGCAATGTGAGGGTAAACAAGGTTGTTTACTCGTTCAGGGGATGATAATACGGATTTAAGATAATGGATATCTAGCAGGATGCAGTCCAATTGGGGCGTAACTTTAGTTACGCCTTAGTTTTTTGTGTTGAATTAAGTTTATTAATTTAAGACAAATACTCCTAAAGTATATTAAGTTTTATATTTTATGCGGTGGAACAACCACACTTTTCAAAAACTCATTTTCCATAATTAACACACCTTGATAAGCATTTTCACCATCGCTTGAAAATTCAAATATAAATTCACTTTTGATGCCTGGCTTGCCGTTCTTTAAAAAACCAAAGCGGCGTTTTGTGCATGCAACACTCATCAACTGCACCTGCAATTGCTCACTTTGACGTTTAGCATGAACGTTCGCCGCTTCAGCAACCTTTCGGTTAAGCCAAAATAAGTAAATTACACTACCAATAAGTATGAACGTCCATAAACTTGCCATTTAAGAGAATAACCTTCCAATTGCACGCGCGAGGGTTTCGCTACGATTTTCTTTACGTAATAAGCCTAATAAATGCGGGCGAATAGTCGGTATTGCAACTAAGTCAGCAAAAATACTAGGAAACAACTCATCAATTTTTTGATGATGTGCGCAATTATCCATAAATACATGTAAGCGTTCAGGGTTTTCTAATTGCTTAAAACACCGCCCAGCTATTGTTAGTAACACGTCAGAGTCGTGCCTTACCTGTGAGCTTAGTACAGTATCAACTAATTGAGCGCATAACCCTTGAGCTTGACCTTTTGAAACAGATCTTAGTGCTGCGGTTATAGCTAATGTATCGTTATTACTAATTGCGGCCTGCGTGTAATCAACAAGTAACTCACTCATTGATGTTGGTATTTCAACGTGTTCAAGCATGGCACTGAGTGGTTGTAGTACTTCAATAGGTAAATGCGCCCATGCTTTTTGCAAATTACTTAAGTTTGTATCGCTGTCTAAGCGTAGTGCAAAATCGGCAATACCCTGCAGTGCAACACCTTGCCAATTATCAAAACCAATTTTACCGCTAAAGTATAACTGTGCATGCTCGTAATACTGCGACGCAGGCTGTTTTAATAGTACTTTTACTTGGGCGTTAAATGCCGCTAATTTATTTGCGTTTGGTGTAAAAACATAAGGGTTATTATCAAGTTTTCCATCGGCTTGCTCACCTGTGATTTCAGTGCCGAGCGCTTGAATAACCATATCAGCAAAGTGATCGCGACTTGCACTTACAAGCATACTTTGCTCATCAAGTGGAAACTTTAAAAACCATACATAAGGTTCTTTACTGGCTTTAGTATCCCAAAATTGGATAGCGAGCCAAGCATGACCAGCAAGAGGATAAGGGTAAGGCACTTGAGCTTGTTCAATAGCTAAAAATTGTTTTTTATCGAGTTTAGTAATGTGCCTGCCAATATCAAAAGCACGCCACTGAGTACCCGCACCATCTAAAAGCTGACCTAATGTAGCTATTTGATCACTCATTGTTTTCTCAACTGTTTTTACTGCAAAATTACGTTAATTATACGTCATAGCCGCCTATGAGGGAACAGGGTATAATTGCATTACATATATAAAAGAGGGTGGTTATGTACCAGCAAACCCAAACTTATTTAGTGCAGCTAACCGCACTTTTACAAAAACATGCGCTTTGGCAAAGTGAGCCAATAGACGCTGAGGCACTACTTTCAAATACTCCTTTTTGTCACGATACAATGGCATTTGAGCAGTGGTTACAATTTGTATTTATTAATAAAATACAGCAATTAATAACACATAAACAACCACTGCCTCGTAACTTTGCTATTGCCCCTATGGCGCAAATGACACTTGTGAATAAAGCAGGGAGCGATGAAATAATTGAATTGCTAACAGCCCTTGATTCCTTTTTAGGAGAACCAAATGAGTGAGCGTCCAGCGCCTATTGAATATGGCGAGCTGACTATTTTGTATCAAGATGAAAACTATGTGGCTATAAATAAGCCTTCAGGTTTATTAGTGCATCGCTCGTTTTTAGATAAACACGAAACCCAGTTTGCTATGCAAATGTTGCGCGACCAATTAGGGCAACATGTATTTCCAGTGCATAGGCTCGATAGACCTACGTCGGGCGTATTGCTGTTTGCACTGAGCTCTGAAGCTGCTCGCGATATGAACCAGCTATTTATTGAAGGTACTATTGCTAAACGCTATTTAGCCTTAGTGCGCGGCTTTGCGCCAGAGTCAGTATTTTTAGATAAACCGCTTAAAGAAGAACTTGATAAAATAGCCGATAAGTTTGCAGATCAAGACAAAGCACCGCAAGAAGCGCAAACCCAGTTTAATTGCTTGCACCAAGTTGCACTGCCAATTCCTATTGGTAAGTACCCAACAGTGCGTTACTCGTTGGTTGAGTGTTTTCCAAAAACAGGGCGCAAGCATCAAATTCGCAGACACTTAAAGCACTTATCACTGCCTATTATTGGTGATGTAAACCACGGTGATAACCAGCACAATCAATTTTTTAGAGAGCATTTTGAACTAAGACGACTAATGTTATTTGCAACAGAGCTTAGTTTTGTGCACCCTTATAGTAATGAATCAATAACAATTAAAGCGCCACTAGGTGAAGACATGCTTGAAATATGTAAGCAGCTAGGTTGGCCAGAGCAAGAAAAGGATTATTAATGGCACATATTAGTATTTTTGTAGGCAGCGTTAATGGCGGTGCAGAGCGTTTAAGCGACGAAGTTGCTGCCACAATTGAGCAAGCGGGTCATACTGCAACAGTAATTACTGAAGCATCACTTGATAATATAAAAAATGCATCGCATATTTTAATTGTTACCTCCACAACAGGCCAAGGTGATGTACCGAGTAATTTGGCCGGGTTGTATTTTGCTATGAATAGCACTTTCCCAATGCTTACCGATAAACCATTTGGTGTAATTGCAATGGGTGACAGATGTTACGGCGATACATTTTGTGGCGCAGGGCGAAGCTTTGACGAGCTACTACGCGATTTACAAGCAAAGCCTGTGGGCAACCGCCTAGAAATAGATGCATGTGAAGATTTTGAACCATGGCCAGTAACCGAGCCTTGGTTAAAAGTATGGCTAGAAAAACTACCTGCTTAATCCTCAACTTTAAGGTATCAAAAAAGGAGCGCATGCGCTCCTTTTTGCTTTTATAGCTTTATAAATTAACTACTTCTAACATCTACTTTAAGTTTTAGCTTTTGGCCCGGTTGTAAGTATTTTTGACCTGCTAAATTATTCCACTTAATAATTTCGTCAACGCTTAGATTAAACTTAGACGCAATACGTGCAAGTGAGTCACCTCGGCGTACTTTATACGTAATAGTACGGTTGGTGCTTGCCGTCACTTGTGGTTTATTGGCCGACTTATAAACCGTTAGTTTTTGATTTAGGCGCAGAACAGAGTTTTTCTTTAGCTTATTCCATTTAGCCAACTCATCCATAGTGACGTCATATTCGCGGCTAATATCCCATAACGTGTCGCCACTTTTAACTGTGTGCGAAAGCTTTGTGCGAGTTGCTTTATTAGCAGCTAAACGCATCTGCTTTGGTAAATGCTCGCTATTTATAGCGCCATCAGTAAGCGGGACTAATAACTCTTGGCCTACTTTAATCGTATTTGATTTGAGTTTATTAAGCGATCGGATTGCACTTGAGCTTGTTGTAAACTTTTTGGCAATTACCGATAAGCTGTCGCCTCGAGCCACAATATAACGCTGCCAGCGTAATCTGTTTTTAACATCAGTATTTGCTAGTTTTTGGCTAAATTCCTCTGCTTTATCAACAGGCAATAATAAAGAATGAGGGCCATTAGGATCAGTTGCCCAGCGGTTAAAACCAGGGTTTAATCTGTATAGCTCAGTAAGCGTCATATCAGCCATGTCAGCGGCAAGCGCTAAATCTATTTGAGAGCCTACATCAACCACTTCGACCACTTGTGCATTAATTACTGGTTGCCATGTAACGTTAAAATCATCTGAGCGTTTTAATAAATCGGCAAGTGCTAATAACTTTGGTACGTAGGCTGTTGTTTCGCTAGGTAAATCAAGAGACCAAAAATCGGTAGGTAAATGCTTTTTACGATTCTTTTTAATAGCGCGCATCAAGCGCCCTTCACCCGAGTTGTAAGCAGCAATCGCATTTAGCCAATCGCCTTCAAGTGTTTTATGTAAATACGATAAGTAGTCAAGTGCTGCGCGAGTCGACTGCACTATGTCGCGACGACCGTCGTACCACCAGTTTTGTTTTAAATCGAATCGCTCACCGGTTGCAGGCATAAACTGCCAAATGCCCGATGCGCTGCGATTAGAATAACCAAACGGGTCAAATGCACTTTCTACAATAGGCAGTAGTGCAATTTCGATTGGCATTTCGCGCTTTTCTACTTCTTCAACTATAAAGTGTAAGTAAGGTTCTGCACGTTTAGAAATACGATCTAAATAGGCTTGGTGGCGAGCGTAATAATTACGTTCAGTAACAACAGGGCGGTTTTGCGGTATTTCGATAGAAAGTTGGTAGCGAATTCGCTCCCATACATCATCAAACACGGGAGCTTCTTGCTCATCAGGGTCAACTTGCTGATATTGTGCGTTTACCATCAATGCATTGTTAATGTCGTTAGGACTTGCGCCTTCGAGTTGTTGGTTTGCTTGCGTGGCGACTTGAGAGTCTGAGTCTAGAGTTGTCATAGTTTGACAACCACTTAGCGCTAACGCCAAGGCTACTAATAGGGGAGATTTATTCATAAATACCAATACATCGGGTAAAAAACTCGGCGAATACTACCTGTTATGAGTTAACATTGCCACTTAATGACTTTTTTAAACGCAAGGATAGAATCATCACTTTAATTTAAGTTAATGATTCTAATTGATTTTTAAACCTATGTCTTAAAAATTGTCTTTGAACTGTCTCAGACTAGCAAAGTTTCCCCAAGGTTCATTGTTTTTTGTAACCGAGATAAATTTCTCCGGGACAAGTTCTGTAATGGTTGGCAAGTCGCTACGCATAAATGGATTTATTTTTAGCTCTTGTCCAATAGAGGTAGGTAATGAGATTTGATCATTACTGCGTAATTCATCTACTTTTTTACTGTACGCGAGTAACTCAGGGTTACGTGGTTCAACTGCTTTTGCAAAAGCAAGGTTAGCTTGTGTGTACTCGTGCGTGCAATACACACTACAGCTTGTAGGCAGCTCTCTTAGTTTATTAAAAGATTCCCACATTTGCTTTGGCGTGCCTTCAAATAAGCGCCCACACCCACCGCTAAACAATGTATCGCCTGTAAAAGCAAGTTCATCATTTGTATAACAAATATGATCAAGCGTGTGCCCAGGAGTTGCTAAAATAGTAAAGTTAACATTAAGTACGTTAATGCTCTGACCATCAGTAAGTGAATGAGTGATACCTTTAAATGGGCTATTAGCAGGGCCATAAACCAATATATTTGGATAAGCGTCAACTAATGCAGCTACGCCATCGGTATGATCGTAGTGATGATGCGTAATTAAAATACCACCGAGCGTTAGGTTATGCTCAGCTAAATGCGCTAATACGTTCTGTGCTTGGCCAGGATCGACTACCCATGCTTGGTTACTGTTATCGGTAGTTAAACACCAAATGTAATTATCAGAAAAGGCTTTAATTGCTTTGACTTGCACCATGGTAAATTGCTCTATAAAGTGACAGTTAACACATAGTATAACGAGCTCAAAAAATGAAACCAGCCCTTAGTTTTCAAGAAGGACCCAAACCACTGTCGTGGCAGCAGTTTCCTCATGGGGATTATTTGCGCACAGACATCGAACGAAAGATGGAGCAATGGCTGCCGCGTATGTTTGGCTATCATATGCTTAAATTGGGTAATTTAAGTGGCGAATTAAACACAAGTATAAGTACGATTAAACATCAAGTGTGTGTTGCAGAGCCTGGGCCTTATACAGGCGTAGTGGCTGACATAGATGAACTGCCATTTTACGAGCACAGTATTGATGCCTGCATACTAAGCCACTGCTTAGAGTATCATTCAGACCCTCATCACATTTTACGCGAAGCGCATCGCACGCTCATTCCGGGTGGTTATATAGTAGTGACTGGCTTTAATCCGTTTAGTTTGTGCGGACTTGCACAAATGTTGCCCTTTAGTGGTCAGAAATTACCGTGGACAGGGCGCTTTTTTACACCCGCGCGAGTTAAAGACTGGCTAAACTTACTTGGCTTTGAAATTGTAAGTGATGAACGTTTTATTTATTCATCATTGGCAAGAGGTAATAGGCTATCAAGATTTGAGTTTTGGCGTACCTTTGCTAAGCAGTATTTAAAACCGATGGGCAGTGTTTATATGCTGGTGGCACGAAAAAGGGTTGCGCCACTTACGCCAATAAAACCTAAGTGGCATGCAAGGCCGCAGTTTGCACCAGTAAAAGGGGCAGGGCTTAGACAAACCTCTAAGCAGCATTACAAAACGTG
Source organism: Pseudoalteromonas sp. 31A1 (assembly GCF_011378815.1). Taxonomy (NCBI): domain Bacteria; kingdom Pseudomonadati; phylum Pseudomonadota; class Gammaproteobacteria; order Alteromonadales; family Pseudoalteromonadaceae; genus Pseudoalteromonas; species Pseudoalteromonas sp. 31A1. The sequence continues at coordinate 133,902 of NZ_WTKY01000011.1, forward strand.
CGACCAAGAAAATAATCGTTAAGGCTGATAGCCTACATCTTCTAGTAAATCTTTACTGCCAGCGGCATCGCGTGCTAAATCGTCAACTATTTCGTTGTACTTATGGCCGCTATGCCCTTTAACCCATTTCCAAGTCACCTTGTGCTCGCTACAGGCTTTATCTAGGCGTTTCCATAAATCGACGTTTTTAACCGGCTTTTTAGCTGATGTTAGCCAGCCACGTTTTTTCCAGTTAGTGATCCACGATTCAATACCTTGCTTAACATATTGGCTATCGGTTGTTAGGTTTACTTCACATTCTCGAGTGAGTGATTCTAGGGCTACAATAGCCGCGAGCATTTCCATTCGGTTATTCGTTGTGAGTTTATAACCTTGGCTCATTTCTTTTTCGTGGCCGTTATAAATCATAAAAATACCATAACCGCCGGGGCCTGGATTACCTAAACATGAGCCATCGGTGTAAATCTCTACGGTTTTTTGCACTGTTTTACCTTGATCTTATGTACAATAAAGTGATTATAGAAAGATACCAGAATCAGGCTAAATTCGATATGGCACGTAGACAAATAGTTTTAGATACAGAAACCACCGGCATCGACCCTAAACAAGGGCACCGCATTATAGAAATTGGGTGTGTGGAGTTAGTAAATCGCCGTTTAACAGGCAATAACTTTCACGTTTATATAAACCCACAACGCCCAAGCGAAGAAGAAGCAATAGACGTTCACGGTATCACTAATGAGTTTTTACGTGATAAACCGTTATTTCATCAAATTGCCCAAGAGTTTTTCGACTATATTGAAGGGGCAGAGTTAGTTATTCATAACGCGCCGTTCGATATAGGCCACATGGATAACGAATTTGCGCTACTTAATCAGGGCTTCCCTAAAACAGATACTTTTTGTCAAGTTCTCGACACGCTTAAAATGGCGCGTGACTTGCATCCAGGTCAAAAGAACAATCTTGATGCATTATGTCGTCGTTACGATGTAGATAACGGTAAACGAACGCTTCACGGCGCGCTACTGGATTCTGAAATTTTAGCCGATGTTTACCTTGCCATGACGGGCGGTCAAACAAAGCTAAATTTGAATCAAAATAAAGATGACGGCAGCGAGCAACAGAAGGGCGGTATAAAGCGTTTAAATAGTGATAGAGCCCCATTAGTTGTTCTGCGAGCAAGCGACGCTGAGCAAAGCGCACACGAAGCACGATTAGATCTTGTAAACAAAGAAGGCGGCCAATGTATATGGCGCGCTGAATAAGGCGATTTAATGAAAACGATGTATTTTGTAACAGCGTTGTGTGCAGCTAGTTTATTTACTGGCAATGCATATGGCGTAAAACAAGTAGAAGTGCTCAAGCGCGATGGGCATCAAAATGAGATCCCTTTACTTGATAATCGTTTTCGCATAGATAGCAAAATTGATGAAATAACACTGCTCTTTTTTAGAAAGTCAGGCGCACCTGCAGTTATTTTAGTGCGGCCCGATGGCAGTAAGTACTTTGCTACTGACTCAGTTAAAAACCCTAATTTAGATTGGTTTGACGAACTCAGCTACGATTTAGTCACCATAAAAAAACCAATGGCAGGTCCTTGGCAAGTTATAGGCAGTATTTTGCCCGACAGCCGAATAGTTGTATTAGGCGAAATATCTCTTGAGGCAGAGCCTCTTCCTTCAATGTTGTTTAGAGGGGAGACAATAAAAATCACTGGCAAAATACTCAATGACGGTGAGCCAATTAATACAAACCTATTTAGAGATGTTGTTAGCCTTAATGTTGACTTTGTAAGTACCAACAATGAAAACTTTGCTAACTTTGGCGCAGGCATTCAAGAAGTCGCTGAATTTAAAGACGATGGACGCGGATTTGACGAGCGTCCTAAAGATGGTGTGTTTACCGGCGAGTTTACTTTAGATTTTCCTGCGGGTGAATGGACACCAGAGCTTTACGTTGCAACTCCGCTGCTACAGCGCCGTATTGTGCAAAATACAATAGAAGTGCACGAACCGCCTTTTTTAACCGAGGTCGCGTTAGCAGAGCAAGACACTGACGATCATTTACTGACTATAAATATAGATCCCAATATTGTTAAGCCAGAAACAGTCATTATTCAGGGAAAAATTTATTACCCTAATAACGAAGAGCAAATGTTTACCATAGATGCTGCTGCTAAAGACTCACGCCAGCTTAGTGTAAAAAATTATGATTGGGGTAGATATAGTGTTGAGCTGTCTGTTTTTGGCACGAATATTAATGGTCGTGAATTTATGGCAACGCTACCAACGTATAAATTTGAGATAGAACGACCTATAGAAGCGGTGCCCGAAATTGATCCTGCAACGATTATTACCCCAGATAAAATGATTGAGAGTGAACCGGTTGAAGAAAAAATGGCCACATCTACAATTATTAGTTTAATTGTAGGCTGCAATACGCTCATTTTATTACTAGGTTGGTTAGCAATTCGTATTTTTGTGCAGAAAAAACCGATTAAATTTAAAGTGAAGCTACCTTTTTTAAAGAAAAAGAAAACAAGTGAAGGTGATGTTGCCGACACAGAAAAAAATCAAGTCGGTAAAAATGGCTCAAAAAATGACAGATCAGGTGAAATTTTAAACCTTTCGATGACAGATGACTAAAAAACCTATAAAAAAACAAAAAAGCCCTTGACGAAATCGGGGTTGGTTCGTATTATTCACGCCGCTGTCAGGGAGACCTAAACAGCAACGAAAATATGGAGTGGTAGTTCAGTTGGTTAGAATACCGGCCTGTCACGCCGGGGGTCGCGGGTTCGAGTCCCGTCCACTCCGCCAACACTTACACA
>NZ_WTKY01000012.1:0-133004 GCF_011378815.1 Pseudoalteromonas sp. 31A1
TCGACTTATCGGGCTTTGACGCGTGGTATAACAACGACAAAACAGGCGCTGCTGCGTATCCGCCTTCGGTAATGCTAAAGATTATTTTATTGGGCTATGCACATGGATTGATCAGTAGCCGTCGAATTGCTAAAGCGTGTGAGACGAACATTTTATTTATGAGTGTGTCGGGTGATATCCAGCCGCATTACACATCTATAGCGGGTTTTGTGTCTAAAATGCATGAACAGATTGAGCCGCTTTTTACGCAAGTGCTGATGATATGTGATGAAGAAGGCTTGATAGGCCGCAACATGTTTGCCATTGATGGGTGTAAATTAAAGTCCAATGCGAGTAAAGAGTGGAGTGGCACATTCGATGAGTTAGGTCGCAAAAAAGCAAAACTAGAACGCGCAAGCAAACGTATTATTGAACGCCACCAATCACAAGATGGGCTGGGCGAAGAGTTGATAACTCAGGACTTAAAACAAAAAGAAAAGCTGGATAAAAGTGCAGATAAAATCACCGAGTTTTTAGCCACTCACGAAGAGAAAACAGGCAGTAAAGGCAAGCCTGTTAAAAGTAATATCACTGACCCAGATAGTGCGAAGATGACGACCTCAAAAGGGACAATTCAAGGCTACAATGGCATCGCGATAAACGATGATAAACATCAAATTATCCTGCAAGCACAAGCGTGGGGCTCAGTGGGTGAGCAACAAACCCTACAGCCAGCTGTTAAGCAATTAAAACAACAGCTCGATAAATTGAACACTGACAAACCCAAAGACGATCACACGATTAAGTTCACCGCAGACAGTGGTTTTAACAGCGAAGCAAATCTTGAGTTTATGGCGCAAAGCGGGTTTGATACCTACATTGCGGATAACCAATTTAGAAAACGAAATCCGCTGTTTAAAGCCAGCGAAACATACGAAACTGAGCAAGAAAAGCGCCGACTAAAACGCAGCAAAGGCAAGCCTCGGTTATTTACCTCAGACGATTTTCATTATGATGAGGCAACGCAAACATGCCGCTGCCCTGCAGGCAATGCCATGTGGAGAAGCGGGGTCAATGTAAACAGCTATAACCAACAATACACGCGATTCTGTGGTTATTTAAGAGACTGTAAAACCTGCCCACTACAACAACAATGCATGCGAAAGCCACCCATTAAAACGGGGCGACAAGTACAGTTTATAAATAATGAATCACGCAAAAAGCTGAGCTATGTCGATAAGATGAAAGTAAAAATAGACAGCCCAATCGGACGACGACAATACAGTAAGCGATTAGGCTGTATTGAACCCGTGTTCGGCAATATTACCGTCAACAAGGGCATGAATAAATTGACCTTACGGGGTCAAACGAAAGTTAATACGCAATGGCAACTGTATTGCCTTGTTCATAATATAGAAAAACTGCAAAACACGATGCATTAAGAAGGGGAAGCCCTTTTAACCTAAATAAAAGCCACTCAACCACTCGTAATCCCTTCCAAAACGCCAATTTAAACAACACCAAACACTTCTTTATATGCTGCGTAAAAATACAGTAATCGATTGAACCAAAATAGGAACTCAGCTATGGTTTGTTTATCAATAAAAACAAATAAAAAACGAGTTAATCTACAGGCTCGTTATATTTCAGGGAAGGTTTGGGTGTATAAATTAAGTTTTATATTTTTTATTCTATTTAGTAGTTTTGTTAATGCTTGTCACAAATTAAACAAGACACCCACACTAAATTTTGCTCTTTTCGAAGTTAGAGGCTAGCCTTTGTTTAGTGCAAAAAACGAGCAGGGTGTCTTATGGCGATTGCAAGAAAGCGTCAAGTAAGTTTGGTTGATACAAAATACTACCATTGTATTTCACGGTGTGTTCGTCGTGCATTTTTGTGTGGTGAAGACCACTTTACTGGGAAGTCTTACGAGCATCGTAGAGGCTGGGTTGAAGATAAACTACTTATGTTAGCAAAAGTGTTTTGTATTGACGTAGCTGCTTATGCCGTAATGAGTAACCACACGCACTTAGTACTGTATGTAGACGAAAATAACAAAGACACCCAACCTAAATTTTGCACATAAACACCAGTAATCCTTTCCAAAACGCCAATTAAAACCAACAGCAAACACTTCTTTATATTCTGCGTAAAAATACAGTAATCAATTGAATCAAAATAGGAACTCAGCTATGGTTTATTTATCAATAAAAACAAATAAAAAACGAGTTAATCTACAGGCTCGTTAGGTGCAAAGACAACTCATGCATTCGAGGCAACATGGATACATATAATCCCAATAAAGCAGTAGAACCCGAAAACTGGTTAGCCCTAGATGAAGCTACAAGAATTGAATTAGTTCATGATTTCCATATTGGTTTAGATCACGAATTAACCGAGGATGCTTTAAGTGTACATTCATCAATTCATGTAATAGTTGAAAATCAATTAGCTATGAAGGTTGAATTAATACCAGAAACTTTCGCAAGACTCATGAGACAAGGCTTGAATAGGCATGAAACAATTCATGCTATTGGAACAATTATATCAGCAGATATTTTCGATGTTATGAATGGTATTGTAGAAGAGTTTTCACCAAAAAAGTACAGACGAAAGCTTGAAAAAATCACAGCAAAAAGATGGCTAAAAGGGCAGTATTAAAATTTGCACCTAACAAGCGCATAGAAATTAACAAGACACCCACTCTAAAAGAAATTAAAAAGAATCAACAAGACACCCATACTAAATTTTGCACTTTTCGAAGTTAGAGGTTAGCCTTTATTTAGTGCAAAAAACGAGCAGGGTGTCTTGTGGCGATTGCAAGAAAGCGTCAAGTAAGTTTGGTTGATACAAAATACTACCATTGTATTTCACGGTGTGTTCGTCGAGCATTTTTGTGTGGTGAAGACCGTTTTACTGGTCAATCTTACGAGCATCGTAGAGGCTGGGTTGAAGATAAACTACTTGTGTTAGCAAAAGTGTTTTGTATTGACGTAGCTGCTTATGCCGTAATGAGTAATCACACCCATTTAATACTGTATGTAGATGATAAGAAATCAAACAGGCTGAATGATAAAGCGATTGTTATTCGCTGGCATAAACTCTGTAAAGGCACAGTACTTACACAAAAATACATACAGGGTGAAAAGCTAAGTAAAGCGGAACTTATCTTTTTTAATCAAACAGTAAAACAATACCGCGAACGCTTATCAAGTATCAGCTGGTTTATGCGGTTATTAAATGAAGACATTGCGCGCAGAGCAAATAAAGAAGATAACTGCACAGGACGATTTTATTCGCTGCCATCCATGGCGCTCACCCTTCGGGCCGCCTAAGGCGTTCAAAGTTGTTCCATACAACTTTGTGGGAGGGGCGCTTCAGGTCACAAGCACTTCTTGATGAAGCAGCACTTGCAGCCTGTATGGCCTATGTCGATTTAAATCCCATTAGAGCTAAAATGGCTAACACACCAGAAGAGTCAGACCATACCAGCGTACAAAAGCGCTTAACATGTGCGGCAGAAGGTAAACAGCCTAAACAGTTACTGCGTTTTGCAGGTATGCCACGTCAGATTATGCCTAAAGGGTTACCGTTTGAGCTTAAATCGTACCTTGAACTTGTTGAGCTAACAGGGCGAATAATACGAGAGGATAAACGCGGGTATATTGATAATATGAACCTTTCTTTGCCTGGAAGGTTAAATATATCCCCAGAAAACTGGTTAAAACTGACTACGCAATTTACGCGCGCATTCCATGGTGCAGTAGGTAGGCCCACTTCACAAGCAAGTTACTGTGAAAACTTAAAGCGGAAACGGCGATCAAATATTAGCAACTGCGAAAAGCTACTCGCATAAAACTTAAGCTACTCAGTAATAAACCACAACTGCCTTATGCAGTCACTTTCATGCGCGTAATTTAGGTTTAAGAGTGATAATGACTTATTTAATGTGTGCTTTGTGAATAATAATATAAAAACAGGTGAATTCTTGGTCAAAAAAGTAAATTTAATGACACAATACTATTTGTACAATTAGAGTGGCTGTCCTGTTTAATCGTTCCTTTGCTAGAAAGACTTAATATATCCCCCGAAAACTGGTTAAAACTCACCACGCAATTTACGCGCGTATTCCATGGTGCAGTAGGTAGGCCCACTTCACAAGCAAGTTACTGTGAAAATTTAAAGCGGAAACAGCGATCAAATATTAGCAACTGCGAAAAGCTACTCGCATAATACTTAAGCTACTCAGTAAAACATTCAGTAAAAGTTAAAACTGGAATTTTGCAGTTATTTTTATGCGTGTAATTCAGGTTTAAGCATGCTAATGACTTATTTAACGGATGAAATAAAGTGACCCAGCAATAAAAGATAAATTCTGAACCGGAATGGCAAATTTAGTGGCACAGTTTTGTTTGTTCGATTAAGGTGGCTGTCAAGTTTGTATTTTCGTTATATATCAAGGGAGCTTTAAATTGGAATTTGAAATTTGGTACTTAGTCGCAGGTATTGCGATTCTACTCAATATTATTGTTTCAATATTTCTGGTGCGTCGTGATGATTTGGAAACCTTTCAAAAAGGTGCGCAAATATTTATTGTATGGCTGATACCATTTGTTGGGGCGCTAGCTTTATGGATCTTTTATCGGAGTCAAGATGATCCGTTTACTAAGAGTAAAGGTCCAAATATTAGGTCATCACATGATTATACAACTGGTGGTGATTAATAATTAGTATGACACCCATACTAATAAAGATAAACATGACACCCATCCTAAATTTTATGAAAAACACTAATAGATTGAACCAAAATAGGAACTCAGCTATGGTCTATTTATCAATAAAAATAAATAAAAAAACGAGTTAATCTACAGGCTCGTTAGGTGTACAAAATTGAGTTATGAGAAAGCGTATAAAATATCACTCATATTCTTTTTAATGATTATTCTTGTAGCAGTATTTGTAACACCGCAAGTCGAAGGTTATGGGGATTCAGTGGCAAGTGTTGCAATACTTGCTCTGTCAGGTCATTGGATTATTCATAATGTTATTGCTTTTAAATTTGGTCAAATAGATATTAAAGGCTTTATGGTAAACCGTACAAAAAATCCCAAATCGTTTGGATTAATACTTTTTTCAAAAGGTTTATTTTCAACATTATTTATATATCTGGTTTTGCGTTAAAGTATACTTAACAAGGCAAAGCAGTAGGACTAAAAACAGCTGGCCATTACTCGAGCCTCGCTATTTTGCCCAACAATTTTTAGCCTCTGTTTGAGGCGTTATATGTACAAGGAGAGTTCAGTTGATGCGTTACCTATTTTTACTGTTGCTAATACCTTTTTATTCTTTTGCCGAAATTAACCTTCCTCTGCAAAAAGAACTAATTGAAATGGAAATTGAAGATCAACATATTCGAAACAAAATAGGAAAAGTTGGATGGCAAAACCCGCCCAAAGCACTCCTAGAACAAATGATGAAAATAGATGAAAGTAATACAGGAAAACTTAAAGCTATCATTAAAAAGCATCATTGGGTAACAAAAGATTTAGTTGGAGTTAAAGGAGTTGGAGCAGCATTTTTAGTCATTCAGCATTCACCTGATGTTGCATTTAAAGTAAAAATGCTTCCTTATTTAAAGCAATCATATTTGAATGGCGAAGGTGTTAGCGGACAACAAGTTGCTCTTTTAACTGATAGAGTTCTTATTGCACAAGGAAAGAAACAAATCTATGGTACTCAAGCTGACGTGAGTGAAGGTAAAGTTGTGTTTAGCCCCATAGAAGATGAAACTAATGTAGATAAACTGCGTGAAGAAATGAAGATGCCCTCTTTAGATTTTTACTTAAAAATAATGGAAAAAATGTACGGGATTAAAGAGCACCCTGAAATAGACTTGAATTAATCTACATATAACAACACGGCCTGAGGTGGACAGCAAGCGCTAAAGCTCTCTTTCCATCGCAAATTTTAACAGCGGTGATCCCTTACTTTTCAATGTAGTTAGGTAAGTTGATTCATCGTAGGGCGTATGTAGATTTAGACCCGACTTTACTTATCTAGTTCTTTTCTTAGAGGAAATAACAAAGGCACCCATCCTAAATTTTGCACATAAACACCAGTAATCCTTTTCAAAACGCCAATTAAAACCAACAGTAAACACTTCTTTATATTCTGCGTAAAAATACAGTAATCGATTGAACCAAAATAGGAACTCAGCTATGGTTTATTTATCAATAAAAACAAATAAAAAACGAGTTAATCTACAGGCTCGTTAGGTAATTCAATGAATACTGCCATCGATGAAGTCACAAATAATTACCAAGACTGGAGCTTAGACAAATTATCGTATGTGGATGGGTTACTAACACTGAACATTATCACTTATTTAGAAGATGATGCTCCCGTAAGGTTTATGGTTGTGTTTACAAATACCGTTTTATTCGAAACTTATGATGAAAGTAGCCATTTTCATGACTATCATCAAAACCGTGATTTGGGCGTCATCGGCGTATATTCTGATTCAAGCTTATTGGAGTATGCTCAAACTAAAACGAATACTTTCAGTTTAAACAACAATAAGCTGTTTCATTATTCAGTAATGACTACAAATGAAATCATTCATGTTTTAACAAATATTGAGCCTCAGGTGATAAACGTTACATAACAAAACGCGCTGAGGTGGGCGACTAGTAAAATTTGGCTATTAATTGTGGGAAGCTGAAAATAGTAAGTAAGATTTTAAAAACTTTATAACAAGGAACGTATATGAATTTATCTGAAGGCAAAACTATAATTGAATTTGAAATATCACAAACAGGCCACCAAATTATTGAAGCTAAAATTAATGGTAAATCGTTACGTTTTATTTTAGATAGTGCCGCTGGATCATCTGTTTTAGACCGTGCATGTCTTATTGAGCTTGGCATTGAAGAAACACTCAATGTTGAGAATGCAGCAGGTTTGGGGACTTCGGATCACGATATGGGCGATATAGAAGTTCATTCAATAGAATTAGGAAATGCCTTATTTGAGAGTCCTGATTTTGTATCACTTAATCTTGACCATGTACAAGTAGCAGATGGTGAAAAGGGAGTACATGGCTTATTAGGCTCTCCGTTTTTTATTCAATACCAAGCTGTTATCGATTTTTCAAAAAACAGGCTAGAACTTTTTAATAAAAAATAATTAAGTATCTAACCTAATCTTTGTTCTTTAGTAAATTTTAACTAGCGCACCATGTTTATAGGTTTGATCATGACATGATGCGCCAGCTTTAATCGTTTACAATTTGTGTTTTAAAGCTACTTTCCAAGTTCTTTTTTTAATTCTTTTCTAATAACTCTTTTCTTATAATTTCAGCCCCAGCACTTAAGGCATTTAGTTTGCCGTTAGCAATATGGTAAGGTAGGGGAGCCATGCCGCAGTTTGTACACGGGTAGAGTTTGTCGGCATCTACAAATTGCAGTGCTTTACGTAGCGTATTAGCTACTTCTTCTGGCGTTTCGATAGTATGGTTTGCTACATCAATAGCGCCTACCATTACTTTTTTACCGCGAATAAGTTCTAGCAAATCCATTGGTACATGGGAGTTATGGCACTCTAGTGAAATAATATCGATATTAGATTGCTGCAGCTTAGGGAATGCTTCTTCGTACTGTCGCCATTCGCTTCCTAGTGTTTTTTTCCAATCTGTATTGGCTTTAATACCGTAGCCATAGCAAATATGCACGGCGGTTTCGCATTTAAGCCCTTCAATTGCGCGCTCTAAACAGGCGATTCCCCAGTCGTTTACTTCATCAAAAAATACGTTAAACGCGGGCTCATCAAATTGGATGATATCAACGCCTGCGGATTCTAGCTCTTTGGCTTCTTGATTAAGAATTATGGCAAATTCCCACGCTAGTTTTTCACGGCTTTTATAGTGGTCGTCGTAAAGCGTGTCGATCATGGTCATTGGGCCTGGCAATGCCCATTTTATTGGTTGCTTGGTTTGCTTGCGTAAAAATTTAGCGTCTTCGACAAACACAGGTTTTTGACGGCTAACAGGGCCCACAACGGTGGGTACGCTTGCATCGTACCGGTCACGAATTTTTACTGTTTTGCGTTTTTCAAAGTCAACGCCATTTAGGTGCTCTATAAATGTAGTTACAAAATGCTGCCTTGTTTGCTCGCCATCGCTAACAATATCAATGCCTGCTTGTTGCTGGTCGAATAACGACAAGCGTAGGGCGTCGTGTTTACCTTCAATTAATTCATCACCTTGTAATTTCCAAGGTGACCAAAGTGTTTCTGGCTCTGCAAGCCATAACGGCTTAGGTAAACTGCCAGCGGTTGATGTAGGTAGTAATTTTTTCATGATAAATAATGCCGTATTTTAGGTAATTTTAAACGTTGCTTTAAACGCGCTATTTTTAGTTGTTATTGGTCGTTACTATCAAGTGTTATGAAAGATAGCTACTAGAGAATTGCTCAAGAACCGTTTGGTATGGTTTGATAAAGTGCTCTTGTGCAAACTTGCCTTGCTCGTTTGCTAACTTGCCGCGCTCTTCTCGGTCATACACAATTTGCGTTAGTGAATGATCCAAGTTTTTTAAGTTTGGTTTATATGATTTACCCGCTGTTGCATTGGCATTATAAATCTCTGGTCTGTAGATTTTTTGAAACGTTTCCATCGTACTAATGGTGCTTATAAGCTCAAGATTGCTGTAATCATTAAGTAAATCACCAAAGAAAAACAATGCTAAAGGCGCGGCGCTATTTAATGGCATAAAGTAACGTACCTGCAAGCCCATTTTTTTGAAGTATTGCTCAGTTAAAGACGATTCATTTGGCTCGTATTCAACACCAAGTACCGGATGTTGGTTTTCAGTGCGGTTGTAGGTTTTGTTATCTGACACACTTAGGCATATAACCGGTGGCTTTTTAAAGTTTTGTTTGTATGTATCCGAATTTACGAATGACTGAAATAGCTTGCCATGTAAAACCCCAAAGTCATCAGGAATACTAAATTGAGGCTTGCCTTTATTGTGCTCTTGTAGGAGTACGCTAAAGTCGTAGTCGCGCACATACGATGAAAAATTATTTCCTACAATGCCTTCAATGCGCTTATTTGTTTTATGGTCAACAATATTTGTTTTTAATATTTCGATTGAGGGAAAGCTTTCACCACCGTCTTCAATACCTATTTCAACAGAGACAATTTCAAGCTCAACAGCATAACGCTCACCTTTGGTGTTATCCCAATGGGCTAGGGCATTAAAACGGTTGTTAATCATGTTTAAGGCGTTACGCAAGTTTGCTTTGCGGTATTCACCTCTGGCTAAATTAGCAAAGTTTGTTGTGATACGCGTATTAGTTGATGGATGATAATTTTCGTCGAGTGAAACGCTCTTAATATTAAATGTAAAATCTTTTTTCATCGTGTTTATATCCAATTTTATAATTTAAACCTGATTGATGCTCTGCGCTTTATTAGCCTTGCAACTTACTTAGCTGGTTTTGTTGTCCAGCGGCTTTAAGTTGTTAGTAATAGTGTTTAGCGCTAAGGGATGAGTAATTTATACGTTGATTGGTATATGAAGAAAAACGGTTTAATTTCACATAAAACATGAGTCATATTCATTAATCATTATTGTTAGATGTGATTGCTTAGTAATTGATGACAATTAAGCATGAATCGATAGAAATAAAGGATGGGTGTTTAGCCGTTTAGACTTCCTTTATTTCGGTATGCGCTTTATTCATGTTGAACATGAGGAATATTCAAAGAAGTTTTTTATAGCTATAACAGTGTATTAGCTAAGCTTTTAGCTGTTTACATCGTTGTTTATAGTAAATGTTATGACTATTTAAGCTTAAGTTAGCTATAAAAGTAGTTACTTCTGCTAGTCTAGTATTAAAAGGTAAACAGGCTTCTTAATAACTGCATAGCACTTAGGTATTAATAAAAGCGCTATAAATCATATTAATAACAATGTCAGTACGTTAAGTAAGTTATACTTATTTTTCATCACCTCACCTATCGAGTATTCGTGGATATCAAAGGCACTTGTATTGCATCAGTTACTGATGAGCATGGCCCGGTTTATGTATATCAAACAAAAAAGAATCTTATTCTCAGCTTTGACGGGAAAATTTATCAAAGCTGTATCAAATTAAATAATATTAACGGGTTAAGCTTAGCTTATACGCAAGCTATGATGGCTGCGCTTTTTTTTATACCGCACTTAAAAACCGCGATGATAATGGGACTTGGGGCGGGCTCTATAGCAAAAAGTCTTTATCATGCGTTTCCCGCACTGACTATACATACCGTTGAATACCGTAAAGCCGTTGCTGATATGGCTATAAAATATTTTGAAGTTCCTGTGTCAGAACGTTTGTTTATTCATATTGATGATGCGGCAAACTACATGAAAAACACGCAGATAAAAACGGATGTTATTTTTTCTGATTTATATAGCTCAGAAGGGATGGAATCAGATCAGGTGCAATCATCATACTTACGTGATTGTAAAAATGCGCTCACTTTTGATGGTGTACTCGTTCTTAATATTTGCCATACCAAAGTTGGGCAAAGAGAGGTATTTGACCAACTGCTTGATAAAGAGTTTGCAGGAAAAATTCTTAGTTTTGTAATTGAAGGTGGCAATAAAATTGTTTTTGCTTTTAATAATACAATGCCTTCATTCAATCAAGATGAGTTACTGGCCAAAGCTCACGCGTTACAAAAATTAATAAATGTACCAATGGACCGCTATGCCGATCTTTTATTTAATTGCGCTGAGCTTAAATAAGTAAAAACAACCTACTTTTTAGGATGATGCTATTTAATCGCTGTTTTTGTAATCAACTGTTAAATGGCTAGTTTTAAGCCCATCTATCTGCTGTTCATTTAAACTTGGTTAAACTAATCATATTCTGAATAAAAATAATAAAGTACATACCCGTACGGAAATACTCATAAATGGATTATTGTAAAAATATAATTGCTAAATTTATAAGCGCAATGCAAAAACGGCCTGGATTATTGGCTGTGATGTCATTTTTGTCGGGTGTTGCTAGCTTTGCACTGGTAGATAGAAAAGAGTCTTTTTCGCAATTTATTGCCATATTTTTGCTTGTTAGTTGGCTATGGCTGATTATTGATAACTGGCTACGTGACAAAGTTGAAGAAAAATTTGGTGTGGCTGTATCTCCTAATGTAATGCGTTTTGCTCTGCAAATGGTGCAACAAGAAAGCCTATTTTTTGCGTTGCCATTTTTTTTAGCGGTTACGCAGTGGGATCATCCTCAAGCAATTTTTACTTCCCTCATTGCTTTGTGTGCACTTATATCGGTAATCGACCCATTTTATTACAAAAAACTTGCCAGAAACCGCACGTTATTTACTGTTTTTCATAACTTTGCTTTATTCGTTGTTTTGCTTGTTACGCTGCCTATTTTATTAAATTTGACTACTAGCCAAAGTTTAGCCGCAGCTCTTGTAACGGCTGTAGTGGTTACTCTACCGAGTTTAAACAATTTAATGCCTAATGCACGCTGGTGGCGTTTTCCTATTCTTGTAGTGATTTTATGTGCCTTAAGCGCGTCTATTTGGCAATTAAGAAGCTACGTGCCTCCGGCAGCACTGCGATTAACCGATATTACGTTAGCTCATGAGGTTGATTTACAGCATAAAAAGCCTGTAGGGAGCATTAAGCAGTTAGATTCTTATACGCTACACCATCAAGGTTTATATAGTTGGACGGCTGTTAAAGCGCCAAGAGGTTTAAACGAAAAAATATTTCATGTATGGATACATAATAAAAAAGAGGTTGATCGAATTACGTTAAATATAAACGGTGGGAGAGAACTTGGTTATAGAGCATGGACTCACAAGGTAAACTTTCCTAAAGACTCTGTTGGTAAATGGCAAGTTAAAGTCATTACTGAGTCAGGACAACTAATAGGTTTAACGAAATTTACTGTTACACCTTAGTTAGCTTAATCGGCTGCAATTTAAATAACTAATTGATATAGTTTTTTCATAGCAAAGTAATGGATATAAATTATGAGTATTGCGTTTGAAATTTTTATTTGGCTAATAGTTGAAACGGGTTTGAGCTTTTTGTTTTACTCGACCGGGTGGCTGCTAGTAAAAGTGGTAACGTTTGGGCAGTATAAAAGCGAGTTTAAGGATTTTGCATCTTATAAAGCGAGTAAAGCTAGAAGAGTCGACTTAATCTTCTTACTCGGTTTTTGTTTTTACTTTGCACTCATTGCCGTTATGGCTTATTTGAGTCACTAAACTGGCTAACAAATTAGGTTAATTATTTTAAGAATAATAAGCAGCTTAATGAATTATTGCTGCTTATAGTTTTCCCCTTTACCGCACTTTTTTACACTTCCTACTTATACTTTCCTGTTTTTGCAATAGGGAACACCTCACCGTGAGTACTATAACTATCATTTTAACTATTAAATTAAGTACCAGCTAGAGCATTGCTCGGTGCGTATATAGCTTTGGTTTGTTGGTTGAAATCCGAGCTAATTGCAACTTGTAGTTTATGGGTAATACTTAGTAAATACTTTAAAATCTAATAAATAAAACAATAAATGTGCATCCATTTATTGCGCTAATACGTTTTATAACAATACTATGCGCCACTTTTTACCATTTATGATGGTTTTGGACTTAATAAATGACTCACTATTTAAAATATGTATTTGTTATTACGACTCTAGCGGGAGTAAATACAGCTTACGCACAAGCAAAAACACAAGAGCACTATCAAGAGCTTGAAGTGGGTGTAGGCGGAAATATTAAGCATACTAATACTGACGTAAATTATAAAAATAAAGAGTTTGATTTACATATCCACCCATTATGGGAAAGCCGATATGTAACCGAAGGTCGAGATAACCTTGCCGGTAATGGTATTACATCAATTGCTACTGAGTTTAATTATAAAAACTTTGCGGTGATCCCTTGGGCGGCAAAAGGTATTAGTAGTGATTATTCAGAGCTTAATTTAAATGCTATTTATACCGCTCACTTATCTGAGCGGATAGAGATGTATGTAGGTTATAACTATATTAAAGCTCGTGAAGAAGGCATTGATGCTCACGATAATGAGCTAAGCCTCGACTTTGCGTATTTTTATGCAGACGATATTCAGTTGTTAAGTAGTGTTTATCATTCATTTGATGCCAGCGGTACATTTTTGGAGCTGGCAGTAAAAAAAGATTTTTATATTAACGATTTACTATCAGTAGATATTCAATCGGGCGTGGGGTTTAATGCGGGGTATGTTAATGATGGGCACAACGGAATTAACAACGTAAAGTTTACTGCAAACTTGTCGTATCAGCTTTTTAATCAGTTAGCCTTATACACATATACAAGCTATAGCATTGCAGTTAATAAAGATGAAAAACGCTTTGTAGGTGACGAGACACTTCGAAATATATTTTGGGGTGGTGTAGGGCTAAGTTATCAATACTAGGGCGTGCTTTTTCAAGGTTGAGTTTGAAGCAGTGTGTTTTACTTTTAGGCAGTTCAGAGCCTACTGGGTAAAACTCTTGCTGCATGATTAAATCGATCTTAGGATCAAATAGTAACACACGATAAAATATGTTTAACGGCCAGGTTGTTGCTAAATTTCAGTTTTAAATTTAATTTTTATTATGTTTTGAATCAATAAACAATGCGTATGTGTAATACACAATAACTAAAAATGTTAGTGTTTAGCTATCGTTCAAATACAGTTGAGAATTACATATGAAGTTTTTAGTATTTTTAGGCACGGTACGCGATAGTACACCACCAAAACCAGCTCGCTTAGGCTTAAGGGTTTCTAGGGCTTGTATAGAATGCTTAACAGAGCATTTTGGCGATCATGAGTTTGAGCTAATTGATACGTTGGACTTTCCTAGCGAAAACGTATTTAAACCACACTTTGCATACGCTAAAAGTAATGCACCTACAGAACTCACTCTATTAGCTGATAAAATTAAAGCCGCAGATGGATATATAATGATTAGCCCTGAGTACAATCACAGCATGAGTCCAGCCCTCGCTGACTTACTTAATCATTTTGGTAGCTCACTATTTTCGTATAAACCAAGTGCAATAGTAACTTACTCAGCAGGACAGTGGGGTGGCGTAAGAGCTGCCATTAGCATGCGTACTTTTTTATCTGAACTTGGCTGTTTGCCGGTATCGGCGATGATCCACGTGCCAAAAGCGCAAGATGTGTTTAGTGAGGATGGCAAACCTGTTGCAGGAGAGAGTCAATCATCGTGGTTTAATTATTTCTCACGCACGTTTAGCCAACTAATATGGTGGGCGCAGGCTGCTAAAGAGCATACCGAGGTGGTTGACCCACAAAGTTTGCTAAAAAGCTTTAAAACAGCTCCTTCTCAGCGCAATGCACCTTAATACCCGCTAACTAATTGTTTGGATTGATTATAGAAACATGGCTGCATAAAGTGGTATCATTAACGCTACATATTTTTAATAATGCATAATACCAATTCTCAATAATAGTTAATCAATTTAAGGGATTAAATCGCTAACTGCATTAAAAATTTTTGATATAGAACAACTCAATAACGAAATTTTTGCTTTGTTATCAACACGATTTTCTTGTCTCAAAATAGATTACTTAATTATGCGAATTGGTGTAAAAAACAAGGAAATTGTGTCTTGAAATATCTAGCCTTACTAAGTGTGCTAACGCTTAGTGCATGTAGTTCTGTTCCCCATAAAATTGAAATGAGCCAAAGTACGGCTGGAAATATGAACCTTATCGCTTTAACTGAGCAAAGTGCACCTAAGGGTGTTGCTGGCACTTACCAGTTTCATATTAAAGCGGCGGGAGCTCAGGGGAGTTGGTTGTATTTAAATACCGAAACTGATTATCGAGATAGGCGTTCTATTACGATATCAATACAGCCTAATGTGGTAGCAGAGCTTCAAAGTAAATACGGACAACCAGCAGACACCTTTTTTATTGATAAAACAATAGAAGTAACAGGCGAAGCTAAACGAGTAACTATCGATTTTATGAGCCGTGGTAGAGCCACTAATAAATATTATTATCAAACGCACATAGCTGTGTCATCAATTAAGCAGCTTCGTGTTATTAAAAGTTAGCAAAAAGCAATGAACTGTACTTATATACAGTGCATTGTAAAAGCTTACTTTGAGCTTTAACGTTTACACTTAAATTTACTGCTATGGCGCTATTTTAGCGCTGTTTTATTCAACGATTTCAAAACTCTTATTTAACCTATTGTAATCTCATTACATAAAACTAATAATTGGTTAGTTTTATAAGTTTGAGTACCTGTATTGAAAGCCAAAGAAATCCGCAACTTTTATATCAACGAAGAGCAATCTGTTTATTTGCTTTCGCACCGCGATGCTAAAAAACACCGCCAGTGGCTTAATATTTGTATTAAGCAGCTAACACTGCTGGGCTACAAAAACGTTGAAATGATTGGTTCAGGTGCTTTTGGTTTTGTGTTTGCAGGTGATGACGATAACGGCTTACCTTGGGTATTTAAGTTTTCGCGTATTACGCTTGCCCAAAGTGTACGTGACCGCCTAGAAGACGAAGCGTATATGCTTTCGCAAATTAATAACCCCTTAGTGCCTACCTTTTATGCATTCGAGCGAATTAAAAAACAAGGGATTTTAATGATGGCGCGCGCCATTGGAGAGGATCTTGAAAAAGTATCGCTTAAAACAGGGCGCTTTAGTGCAGCGCAAATAATGGCGCTCGCGGTTAGGCTGCGTAATGTATTAGTTGATTTACGCAGCCATAAAAATGGTATTAGCCCGCAACCCATTGTGCATGGCGATATAAAGCCTTCAAACCTTGTATGGGATGCAAACACTGATGCGCTGTCGTTAGTGGATTGGGGCAGCTCTGTGTATGCACAGCTAGACAGTGATGGTAACCCCGTAGCAAGTAACTTTATGGATTTAATGTCGGGCGATTTAAGCACGACTAATGCGCGTATGGGCGATGTGTACTTTATTGGTGAAGCGCAAATGTCGGGGGAGCAATCATCCCCACGATTTGACGAACAAGGCGTTGCTGCTACGTTATATGCGCTTGCGTCGGCCCAGTCGTGTCGTTTTGGTGCGCAAGCCATCCCTGCAAGCAGCTTAGGGCTCCCAAAAGAACTGGCTAAAGTAATTGATGGCATGCTTTCTAAAAGTAAGGCCATACGTGATGGTGCTGGCGATTACTTTATGCGTAATATTACAACTATGGCTAAAGCGTACTTACCTGAGCTTGATAAAAAGCAAAAAAAAGCCGATATCCCTTTTTGGTATGGCAGCGACGAGCAGCCCGATACAGTTGTATATAGTTCACGAAAACAGTTTTTACGCCAAGCCGATCATAACCAGCAATTACTCGATATAAACGACGCTCAACTTGACCGCTATTATAAAGAGTTTTTGTTTGATACCGGCGATACCGAAAAAGCATTTTTAGCATCAATAAGCAGATTAGCTAAGTATCCTGTGGTTGGTGGGCTTAGTTTTCATTGGAGGGATGACTCATTGTTTGTTGAGTCGTCTTTAATTATGCATGACGAATCATTGGGTGATGCATTTAGTGATGCGATTAATAACACGGTAATGCTTGCCCAAGCTATTAATCAAAAAGGTTTATTTAAGTGTTGTTTGTTTGATGCCCGTAAAACCATTCAACTAGAACGAGACGGCACAGGGGCATTTAAGTTTGATAGCCTACCAGAGCTTGAATACGAAGTAGTCAGTATGAAAGCAAACGACATAACCCGCCCGCATTCATACTTTGAAGATGGTAAAGACCCAGATGAGCAACTCCAACTACCTAAAAAAGTTATTAAGTGCGTATTTGAGCTGAACCAAATCCATCATACGGGGTGCATCATTTTTGAAGCACTGCCCGATAGAATGAAAATTCACCATTACTATCGATTACTTGATTCGACTAAAGAAGTTGAGTTTAAGCGCCTGCTTAATAAACTAATGCAATACGCGGTAAATATTACGGATGTTGGGGTGGCTGGTTTTATGAAGCTCCCTTACAAAAATACCCGTGAGTTTAGTTTATGTGAGCAGCAAGAAGAGCATTACTTTCCTAAAAATCCAAAGCTTGTATCTTTATAGAAAGTACTTAAATTAAGAGTGCTGGATGAAAAGACAAAGATAAAAAAGAGCATAAGTTTGTTTAGCTTATGCTCTTTGTCACTTAATTATTAGGTAAGTATTACTAATTATTAAAACACCTTACTAAAGGGCGACGTTGGTGTTAGCTCAAATTGATGAGTAAGTTTTTGCGTTTTATTAGTCGCTGTTATTTGATAATGCTGCTTGTGCTCATTGTTACTAAATAGCTTAACGTTAAAGTTAACTTTAGTTAATTTACTGGGCAAAGAGTAGCGCCCAGTAATGGTTACTTGGTCTATATTGTTGCTTTTATGTGTATGTGACGCTTCTGGGTTTAGCAAAAGTCCGTCAATAGTAAATTTATACTGATGATCTGCTAAATAAACGTTCTTTTTAACTCGCTTACTTATTTGTTTTTTATGAGCATTAAACTCAACTATTGATACTTTGCCATCCTTATCTTCATCAACCCCTTTAAAAGCCGACATAGGGATTGAAAGCACAATAAACACGTTATTATCAACAAAATTCAGCGTACCGTGATCTGCAACCATTAAATGCGCGTTTGTTAAATTTGGTATAACAAACAAACCCAAAGTAGTCATACTCAGTAGACCTCTTTTTATATAAGGCATAGCTTACTCCTAACTAAACTTCGCCTTTAACACAGCGTTGAAAAAACGGGTAAGTGTCTGTTGCGTAGTAGTGGTATATCCCATCAGGAAACTCAGGCGTTACACCAACGCGGCCATTACATTCATCTAAATCACCAGAGCCTGCTACGTATTCCCAATCTTGTGCAAATGTACCTAATGGGTATATATCGGTAGAAGGGCGGTTTGCGCTTACGGTTGTTATGTGTTGGTAGCTACCGGACATTGCGGTTAGGGCTGAAGTTGCATCACTTGAGTCTGAATAGCCGTAACGTGCATAAATAGGAAAACCATCTGCTGCCCAGCCTATTAAAGTCATAGTGGTGCTATTACCACCTCGCATTGCTACAAATCCTTCTGGCATACCATGATAGTGATATGTGCCATCGGGTTGTACGTGTGCATTGTTGTCGTCTGTTCCAAAACTAAACGTGTCTTGGCTTAAGGCTTCTATATTCCAGTTGCCGCTGTTGTCGCCTAAATCGCAATCGGTGCCAGTATCATCACAACTTCCGCCTGTACCAGCGTCTATTTTAATGCCATTAAGTACAACGCCTATCATTCCACGAGGACCACCAAGCATGGTTGCTTGTGAAGTTTCTATAGGCTCAAGTGTGTAGCTTTCATTTACTGATTGTTCAGAAATAGTATTTGGGTTATCAGCATTAGGGAATGTACCTACTTCGTGATCGGGTATGCCATTAGCTACTAAGTCGCGTGTAGTTCCTGTGCATGACCAATCTGCTGTGCTGGTGGCTTGTACTGATTCAGACTCGTTATATTCACTGTAGCTATATTCACAAAGTACACTTTGGGTTGAACTGCTGGTACCTGTGCCATTTTCTGTGGTGGTTTGTGATGAGCTTTCTGTAGTTGCTGAGCTATCAGCTATGCCTTCTCCACCACCACATGCAACTAAAGATGAAACAATTAAAGCAAGAGAAGTGAGCTTTAAAGCATTTACTCTATTTCGATTATTACTATAAAGTGTGTGTTGTTTCATTGTTACCTACCTGATCAATTAAGTTACTGAAACAATAATCAGCAATTGTGCAAATAGTGTGTAAAGAATGATGACAAATTAGCAATTATGTAAATAGGCAAAGTATTAAAGCTAAGTTGAGATTTAACTTTATGAGAATGTGTTTTATTTTAAAATTTCAAAAAGTTAAACTAATGCCAAAATAGCTAATATAAAAGGCTACCTAAATGGCTAAAACAAAACCTGTAGTGACGTTGCAAAGCCACGGAATTTACTCCAAGTGGGATAGCGAAAGTAAAGCGTTGCCGCAAATAGAGCAATTTACAACAAGTGTCATAGCTGAGGTAGATATTGAGTTTGGCTTAATTGTAAATATTAAAAAAGGTAGGGGAGAAAAGCTTCATTATTGTATTTACCATCCTGATATTCCAGACAGCAACGGTGATGTTATGAACCCTTTTGAAGGCGATGTATACGTTAAAGATAGTGATTGGAATTTTTACTTAGGCGATACACTTTGGCTGCCAATAGAAAATAAACTAGGTGATTGGCGAATGACCCTTGAGCTTAATGGAAAAATGATTGCTGATAAAACATTTAATGTGGCATTAGAGGCCGAACGCACTGAAACAGACTTTTGGAAAAATCGGGGATATTAATTGTTATCTATCTATTAGTTATTTATTAGTTACTTATGAATTATATGGGCGCGGGCAACAACTGAAGGTAATGAGAGATAGCTGTAGAGCTATTTATAAATAACTCTACAACAATATCAAAGTGGCTTTAGTTACCCCAAGGGTTACTTGAATTAGAACGTTGCTTACGATCGCGAGCACGTTGCTTTGATTCTTTTTTCTCAATAATACGTTTAGCGTCAACAAAACTAAGTTCACATGGCTCACCAGGTTTATGATCAGCTGGGATAACGCGATCTCGTGGCGGCAATTCGTATTGCACATCATCAGGCTTAGGTAAGTTTTTAAGACGGTACAGGTAAAAGTTATCTACTTTTTCTTGTGCCCATTGTGTTTTACGTAAAAATTTAACCGCAGACTTAACATCAGGATTATTTTTAAAGCAGTTAAGTTGTAAATAAGCGTGTAGGAGTTCCCACCCGTATTGTTCAACCAGCTCTTCAACCACTTGTTCTAATTTTACGCCTTGCAGTGGGTTATTACTGAAAAGTTCTTGGTTGCTCATAGGTGTTGCCTCATTATTAAAATACAAATTGCATTATAAGTTTTATCTATAAGTTTTGATACTCTAAAATCTACACATACAATGAATTGAAAGATAAAATTTACACGTGTTTAAATAATCGGTAATATTAAAAAGCTTTATAAGATACGGCATGATGCCAATTTATAGTATTAAAGATTAAGGAATATTACGAAATGGGACTTTTTAATAAGATCAAAACTCAAGCAAGCACTATTGGCTCAAATATTAGTGACTCTACATCAAAACTAAGTAGCGATATTGCTACTTCAGCGAAAGAAAATGCAAAACTTTCAGCGATTCGTTCAGAAATCACTTCAATCGAAGGTCAGCTTAATATTGGTTACAAAGACATTGGTAAAAAATATGTTGAGAACCTTTTAGCTAACCAAGGTGAAAATGTTGAAGTTGCATTACAAGAGCCTTTATCAAGAATAGAACCTCTTTTAGAGAAAAAGATTGAGCTTGAAGATGAAGCTATTGAAATCGAAAAGAAAATAAAAGATCAAATTATAATTCAAGAAAAAGCAATTTTTCAAAAAGAATATGATCAAGAAAAAGAAAAGTTAGAAAAAGCAGTTAAACTTGATGTTTTATCTAAAGAAGAAATGGAAGAAAAGTTAGCTAAAGCACGTTTAAAACTAGATAACTTTGACAACATTCGCAAGCTTAAAAAGCAAGAAGAAATGGGTTTGATTACTAAAACAGAATTAGCTGAAAAATTAGCTGCATTCGGTGCCTAATTAAACTTTTAAGCCACATATTACTATGTGGCTTATTTTTATTTAATTAACTTTGGCAATTAACTACAACACGACCACGAATTTTACCTTCCATAAGTTGCTCTGCGTTATCAATTACTTGATCAAGCGTGATTTCTGTCGAAATTTTATCTAAATAATCAGCGCTTACTAATTTAGCTAAACGATCCCATGCTTCAATTCTGTCGGCTTTAGGGCGCATTACGCTATCAATCCCCATTAACGATATGCCACGTAATATAAATGGCGCAACTGATCCTGGTAAATCCATACCTTGTGCAAGTCCGCAGGCTGTTACTACACCACCGTATTTTAATGATGCACAAATATTTGCTAGTGTATGGCTGCCTACCGAATCTATTGCCGCTGCAAAACGCTCTTTTTGCAAAGGCTTACCTGGGTTTGAAAGCTCGTTTCGGTCAATTACGTGTGAAGCACCAAGCTCTTTTAAATATTCACTTTGATCTAATCGACCTGTTGCCGCCGTTACGTTATAGCCAAGTTGGTTTAGTAAATAAATAGCAAAGCTACCCACGCCACCATTAGCACCGGTTACCAGTATTTCGCCAGACTCTGGAGTAATGCCTTGTTTTTCAAGCGCTATCACACTTAGCATGGCGGTATAACCGGCCGTACCAATTTGCATAGCTTGTTTAGGTGAAATGCCAGTAGGTAGGGGGATTAGCCAATCGCAACTAAGCGCTGCTTTTTGAGCAAGCCCGCCCCAATGTTTTTCGCCTACACCAAAGCCATTTAATATTACGTTATCGCCATCTTTAAATTCATCGCTGGTGGAATGTGTAACCGTACCCACTAAATCAATACCTGGCACCATAGGAAAACTGCGTACGACGGGGCCTTTACCAGTAATTGCTAAACCATCTTTATAGTTAAGTGTGCTGTATAGCACGTCAATAGATACATTTTCGTTTGGTAAATCACTATGTTCGATAGTAGATAATGAAGCGCTGTAGTTATTATCTTCTTTATTAATAACAATGGCTTTAATTGGGTTACTCATGGGATATCCTTTTAGACCGATCGTCTTTTAATTGGTAAATAAAAACGCATTAGGTTAATAATGCGCGTAAAAACATTTCTGTATACAAAGTAAGTGGGGTATTTGATTTAGTGAGCTTGGCGCGCATAACAGCACCTTCCCAACCAATCCAAAAGTACTCACTCATTAATTGTGTGTTTACATGGCTTGCAATAGTGCCTTGTTGCTTAGCTTGATTTAAGCAAACTTCTACATGGTTTTGCCATGCGGTGTAGCTTTGCATTAATCTGGTTTTAAATTCTTCACTTAAATGGTTAAGTTCTTGGTTTAAGTTACCGACTAAACAGCCACGTTTGTAATCGTATTTTTTCATCCCTTTAATGGCGCTTTGGGTAAAATTAACGATTCGCTCAAGTGGGGGAACATCTTCTTGCTGTAAGTAATGGGTAAGTTTGGCAATAAAGTAATTGTCGTATGCATCAACTAACGCAATGCCGTAGGCTTCTTTACTTTTAAAGTAATGATAAAAAGAGCCTTTGGGTACAGCCGCTTTTTTTAAAATAGTATCGAGCCCCGTGGCGCTAAAACCAAATTCGGTTAGAGTTTCTAGGCCCGTGCGAATAAGTAACGCTTTAGTGTCGGCGTTCTCTCTGGCTATTTTAGGTGGGCGACCACGTCGTATTGGTGTTGATGTATTTTTGTTCATAACTATATATTAGACCGATCGACTTTAAATAATCAAGCATTATATTAAATTGTTTAAAAAGAATGCAAATAGGGTGAGTAAAAATAACTGAAATAAAAGTGTCACGATTACATTTTTGTTTGGAACTTAGTAAAAATGCACAGGTCGTAAATTATGTACTTAAGTACATTTTAGCGATTATTGAGTCGCATTTTATTTAGCATAAAACCGGTCAAATTAAATGTTGTATGACCACTTACTTTTTTAAATGTTAATTCATTTTTGCATCAGCAGCTTAGTTAAAGTCAAACAATTTAATTGCTTTTACGATTTGAATTTTACATTTTTATTAACTATTCATTAAATGTAGATTTCACTAATGCTACACAATATATAAATAAAAAGGTGAGGATATTACCGATGAAGAGACAGAAAAGAGATCGTTTAGAAAGAGCTCATTCTCAAGGTTTTAAAGCAGGTTTAGCAGGTCGCTCAAAAGAGCTATGCCCTTATCAACAAGTAGATCCCAAATCAGAGTGGTTAGGAGGGTGGCGTGAGGCGATTGAAAACCGCAACATGTACAAAACCTAAAATCAATAATCGAATTTAAGCAAAAAGGCCTCCAATGTGGAGGCCTTTTTGTTTGTGCGTTAACTTTTAAAACTAAATTTTTAAGGATTCAGTTTAAGTAATTAAAACGCGCTAGTGTCTTGAAATAAGCCCACTTTTAAATCTTTTGCTTCGTAGATTACTCGGCCATCTACTTCTACAGTGCCATCAGCAACGCCCATAAACAATTTACGTTTAATTACGCGTTTCATTACAAGGCGATAAGTTACTTTTTTATTAGTAGGTAAAATTTGGCCAGTAAATTTAACTTCACCCACACCCAGAGCACGGCCAAGACCTGGGCCACCAGACCAACCTAAGTAAAAGCCAACTAGTTGCCACATAGCATCTAGGCCTAAACAACCTGGCATTACTGGGTCGCCTTTAAAATGACAATCGAAAAACCAAAGGCTAGGGTCAATATCAAGCTCAGCAACAATTTCGCCTTTACCGTGTATTCCGCCATCAGCAGTTATAGAAGTAATGCGATCCATCATTAACATGTTGTCACTTGGTAAACGGCAGTTGCCTTCACCAAACATTTCACCTTGACCACAAAGGATCAAATCTTCTTTTGTATAGCTATTTTTAGGTTCCATAACACTTATCTTCGCTTAGAAATTGCCAAGTACTTTAGCGTACACTTGTACGCTAAACAACTCGGAGCAGTTAAAAAATCAAAATATTGCATATTAAATCACCAATCAATCAACGCGATTGGTTTTTGCACTATAAAACCGCGCAATTACAATCAGAAATCATTATAATTAGCGCTGTCTTATAACCAGTCTAAAGGAAGTTTATGATCCTTTTTGTTAACTCACTAACTGTGATTGATTTTTCTTACTTATGTAACAAACGCGGCGCCGTTGGCGAGAGCTGGATTGTTGATTTAACTTTGCACGGTAAACTTAACGAAGAGTCTATGGTTTTAGACTTTGGTTTAGTT
This sequence comes from Pseudoalteromonas sp. 31A1, assembly GCF_011378815.1. NCBI lineage: Bacteria > Pseudomonadati > Pseudomonadota > Gammaproteobacteria > Alteromonadales > Pseudoalteromonadaceae > Pseudoalteromonas > Pseudoalteromonas sp. 31A1. The sequence continues at coordinate 23,995 of NZ_WTKY01000012.1, forward strand.
AAAAAGCAAATTAAAGGCATTATAGATGAGTGTATTGATCACCGATTAGCAATTCCTACGGGCCTTAATGGCACCGTATCTGAATTTGACGAGCATAAAACACTCGACTGTACATTTGGTGAAAACAACCACTTAGCTATGAGCGCCCCTCATCAAGCTTATTGTATGATTAACGCAGACGAAGTAACGGTTGAATCGGTTACTGAATTTTTAATTGCGACTATTTTACCAAAACTCCCAGATAACATTGAAAAAATTGAGCTGTCTCTTAAGCCTGAACACAGCCAAAGCTTTTACTATCATTACAGCCATGGTCTTAAAAAGCATGACGGTAATTGCCAACGCATTGTTCACGGGCATCGTTCTCAAATTGGTATTAGTTTAGATGGTATTTCTATGCCGCGCTTGCAAAAAGAATGGTCTCAAAAGTGGGAAGATATTTACTTAGCCACCAGTGAAGATCAAATTAGCGGCAGTGATTTAAAACACATTACAGCTAAAGCTGATGACGTATGTTTTGCCTATACATCGGCACAAGGCTATTTTGAAATGGCTATTAGCGAATCTCGTTGCGACATTTTACCAGTAGATACAACCGTAGAATGTATTGCTGAACATGTAGCTGGTCAAATTAAAGCCCAATACCCAGAAAAAGCAGTGAAAGTGACCGCTTATGAAGGTGTTGGAAAAGGATCGATTAGTTATGTTTAAAACATTTTTAGCAACAGCGCTTGTTGCCTCTGCTAGCTTTAGTGCTATGGCGCTTGAGTTAAAAGGGCATTTAACACAAGGCGGTTTAGTTACTGGAAAGCTAGAAAACGCTAATTCAGTAAGCTTAGATGGCAAAAGCTTAAAACTTTCGCCAAATGGTGACTTTGTATTTGGTTTTGGGCGTGACGCTGAAACGACTCATACTTTAAAATGGGTAGATAACACGGGTAAATCGCATTCTCAGCCGCTAGCCATAACTAAGCGTGAATATGAAATTGATAAAATTACCGGCGTGGCTAAGAAGTATGTTTCACCGGCAAAAGAAGTCAGTGCACGTATAAGCCGCGAAGCAGTTGCTGTTCGTAAAGCGAGAGAAGTAGACTCTGATTTACTGTACTTTTTAGACCCTGTGTTAAAGCCTGCAGAAGGGCGTATATCGGGTGTTTATGGCAGCCAACGTTATTTTAATGGCGAGCCTCGTCGTCCGCACTTTGGCTTAGACATTGCTAATAAAACAGGCTCTCCTGTTTACGCGCCTATTAGTGGTACCGTGGTATTTGCTGAACCTGATTTATACTACTCAGGCGGTACATTAATTATTGATCATGGCCATGGCATTACCTCAACTTACATTCACTTAAGTAAGCTTGATGTAAAAGTGGGTGACAAAATTGAGCAAGGTAACAAAGTGGCTGAAATTGGTGCAACAGGGCGTGTAACGGGTCCTCACCTAGATTGGCGTTTTAACTGGAAAGGCGAACGCCTCGATCCTGCATTACTAATGCAAGATACATTAGCAAACAAAAAGTAGAGATTATGACTGACGTAAATCGCGATGCAATAATTGCTCAGCGTATTGAAGACTCAACTACATCGGTAACTAAGACCGTGTTTCCTGGGCGTACTAATCATCACAATACTTTATTTGGTGGTGATGCACTGGCGTGGATGGATGAAGTGGCATTTATAGCAGCGACTCGTTTTTGCCGTAAGCCTTTGGTTACCATATCTTCCGATAGAGTTGATTTTAAAGAAGCGATACCAGCAGGTACTTTTGCAGAGTTAATTGCTAAAGTAGTCCATGTAGGTAACACCAGCTTAAAAGTTGATGTAGATATACTATTAGAAACTATGCACAGAGATGATAAGCACTCTGCCATTAGTGGTAGCTTTACGTTTGTTGCTGTCGATGATAATCACAGACCAACACCGGTAGTATGCGATAAAATGATTTATGGTTTTGAGTAATTTAGAGCTTTAAAGACGCGGTAGAGTAACATTATATAAGCACCTTAATTGGTGCTTATATAAAAAACCATAAAGAACACTTCATACTAAATATTTATTAAATGTAATCTCAACACCTCAGTTAATATTTACTAATAAACTAATCAAAATAAAAGAGAAATTGATAGGGATAAGAGTTGTTAGAAGCAAAAAAGGTATGCTTTAAACATACCTTTTTAGTTACATTTAGCTTTTAATTAAATTTACGAATACTTATATGCATACATACTACTTAAAGCACCATTGCTGCAATCCAGCCAAATATCAGCAGTGGAATGTTAAAGTGAATAAACGTTGGAATAACAGAGTCTCTAATATGGTCGTGCTGGCCATCGGCATTTAAACCTGATGTTGGTCCAAGCGTTGAGTCTGAAGCAGGGGAGCCTGCATCACCTAAAGCGCCCGCAGTACCAACAAGTGCAGCGGTTGCCATAACAGAAAACCCGAGGTCTAAACACAAAGGAACAAACAAAGTTGCAATAATAGGCACTGTTGAAAACGAGCTACCAATTCCCATTGTAATTAATAACCCGACTAACAAAATAACACCGGCGGCCAAAGGTTTATTACCATCAAAAAGTGCGGCTGTGCTGTGTACTAAGCTCGCTACGTCGCCAGTGGCCTGCATAACCGATGCAAAGCCTTGTGCCGATATCATAATAAAACCAATCATCGCCATCATCGCAACGCCTTTACTAAATACGTCGCCGTTTTCTTCCCACTTAACTACACCAAATACACTAAATATCATTACACCTACTAAACCGCCTAAAATCATTGAGCCACTTAGGTTTTGTGCAACAAGTGAGGCAAGTACCGCACATAGCCCTACAATCATTACTTTTTTAGGGTTTTCTACCTCAGCCGATTTACTCTGAGTTGTTAATGGGAGCTCTGTGTATTCGCGACGTTTTTTGTAGGTAATAAATACCGCAATAAGTAATCCAATAAACATACCTAATGCAGGAATTATCATCGCCATAGGGACTTGTGTATTTACAATGTCTAGGCCGTTATCAACTAGGTTTTTATGCAAAATAGAATATAAGTAAATTCCCCCAAAACCATAAGGCAGCACCATGTAAGAAGTTGCTAATCCAAATGTTAAAATACACGCTATAGCACGCCTGTCTAACCTTAACTGATTAAAAACCACGAGTAACGGCGGGATTAAAATAGGAATAAACGCTATGTGTACAGGTACTAAGTTTTGCGAAGAAATCGCACAACCTAAAATAATTAATAAAATGAAGTAACTTAAAAATGTTTCATTCCCGCTGCCTTTAGCATTTACTTTAGCAAGTAACTTATCAGCGAGAATGCGTGTTAAACCCGACTTAGAAATAGCAACAGCAAAAGCACCGAGCATGGCATAACTTAGTGCAATTTCAGCTCCGGCAGAAAGGCCAGAATTAAATGCATCAACACTTTCTTTTATACCCAGGCCTGCGGTTAAACCCGCAACTAAAGCACTTATAATCATAGCTACAATGACGTTAACGCGGGCCAAAGATAGCCCGAGCATTAAAATAACGCCTATAACAACAGCATTCATAGTATTCTCATTTGGAAATTTTAATTAATTTTATCAGATCTTTAGCCTGAGTTTTACGCTCTTTAGTAAAAGGTTTTTTACCATAGCGTACTTGGTTAAATAATTGGCTAAAAGTGTTTATTGATTGAGCAGATTGAGGTTTTTGATCAGCATATAGCTGTAATTTTTGGCTGGGTGTTGAATGCTCGGACGTATTAAACTTCTGTTTTTTTGCCCATGCTTGTATTTGATTAAACTCTTTTACCATAGGCGCTAATTTAGTTGGGCGCTTTGGTAAGTTTAAATAAACAAAGTAACCAACAAAACAAAAACCTGCAGTGAGTAATACCATTAATGGAACAAGCCAAATGTTTTTACTACCAAAAATAGATTTTAAAAAATCATTTTGTTTTTCTTCATCAAAGCCAAGTACCCAGCTAGACCATTGATAATCTAAATTCTCGAGTTCTAGCCTTAACCAATTAATACCCGGAAAATTACTTAAGCTCACTAATCCAAAATCTAGATTACTTTTAAACTCTGTATTTAGTTCTTCGTTTTGTGAAAGTGAACCATTTAAGCGCTCTGGTGCAACAACAGCCGTTGCATCAAAAATAACCCAACCTTCGTTTTTTAAATACACTTCTACCCATGCATGCGCATCGTACTGGCGAACGGTGAGCGTATTATTTCCTTGGTTTAGTTCACCACCTAAATAGCCACTGACTAATCGAGCGGGTATACCAGCCGTTCTGAAAATATAAGCCGCAGCACTCGCGTAATGGCCGCAAAAGCCTCGTTTATTATCAAATAAAAATTGATCAATCGTATTATCACCACTCATAGGTGTAGGGGTTAGCGTGTAAGTAAATCCTTTATTTACAAAGTATTGCAATAGGCTATTATAAAATTCACGGTCAGAGTGTGTATTTTTCTTTAGGTTTTTAGCAAGTGATGATGTTTTTACATTCTCTTTATGAGCTAGATATTTGTAGCGTTTTTCTTCAAATTGTCCAAGTGGTAAATCTGAAAAACTAAAGCTGTTTACATCATATTGTAAGCTTTTAGCTTGGCGGCTTTTTTTTCGTAATAAACCGAGTGAATTACCTTCAATATTTTGTGAGCTGCTGCTTGAATACGCTAAACCATAGAGCCATTTTTGCGTAGCGGGCTCAGTAATAATTGAGTAGCTTGCAATAAGTTGCTCGTCATTTGTACTCTCAATATTAGTTTTTAAATTATTATATTTTAAAAAGTCAGACGTTAGCCATGCATTGCCATTAAATTCATCATGCACTATTGCTCGCCAGTAATAGGGGGCTACAGGTTTTCTTTCATTAAATTTAGCTCTAAACACCAGCTCATCTGAATTAGAAAGCTTTGCAATATCGAATGGATCGACTTGTTCAGAAAGCCCCGTTTTTGCAAGTTTTGGCCCAGGGAGTTGCCAAAACGCGGGCATTTTTGGTAAAAAAAGTAGTAAAAATATAGCTAATGGAAGCGCTAAAAGCAGTAACTTACCACTTTGCTTTGAGGCTATTTTTAAATTATGTTTTGACTCAAGTAGACCAAGTACTGCAAAATTTAATATATATAAACTACTTACAGTTAAAGTCGTTAAAATACTTTGGTTAAATAAATATACCGATGAGAGTGAAAAAAATGTAAGCGTTGTAATTACATGATAATGCTTTTTGGTTTTAGCCTGCAGCAGCTTAAATAAACTAGCAAGCAGTAACATGGCTACAAATAAAATAACCGTATCGGACATACCTACGGTGTAGAGCATTAAACCAAGCGACGCACCAGCGAGTATGTTTGCAAGCCACCCATTTGGCTTTGGTTTATTACTCAGTGTTATGAAAAAATTCCATGCACAAATAAGTGCAAGTACGCCTACAAAAACCAACGGTAAATGCGCTATAAAAAATACAATCAAACATGCATATATAAAACACAGTGAGTAATTTATTACTTTTTCGTTTTTTAATATGTCCATTACACACCACCATTAAATGAACATAATAACTCTAAGCATTGCTGCTTATGCTGCTGTCCGGTATTAGTATTTATTGTTTTACCAGGTAGCTTTAACATAAAAGGCGTGTTTTGCTCGGTTGCTTCACATATTAAAAAGCATAATTGGCTTAAACGTTGTTCTGTATCCCCATTCATCAATGTAAAATCGAATAGGGCATTCGCGGTTTTAAAATCTGCAAACTCTTTGACAAATAGTTGTTGTGTTTTAGCGTAATGCTTCCATGATATTCTTTGTAAACCCATCTCAGGTAAATGTGGGATTAACAACTCAAACTCTTCGCTACCCGATTCTTTTAATATCCCTTTATCAGCTTGTTCGTCAAGCATTGAGGTATGTGTATCACTAAGTACTTGTTCAAGCGACGGGTATACAAAAACATCTGTTTGTAATTGAATGTAGCTCCAAACAGTAATTAAACCAAACGGATAGTTACTCGCAATTTTAATGCGTTGTACTGCATATTTACCGCGTGAGCTATAAGGTAAGTTAAGTGTGAGTAGCTGCGTTTTACTATCCACTTCATCAGTATGTTGTTGAGTTTGTTCACTACCTTGATACGTTAAATTAATAGATTGGGTAACTGAGGGGCTTTGCAATTCAAATCGAATGCTTGGCTTTTGAGGTGAGTAACTATTAAACGCATCTTTAAATTTAACCGTTAAACCTTTGGCGTTGCTGTAACCCATTAGCACAGCAATAATTATTACCACAAACATAAGGTAGGACATTATTAAAATTAAATTATTTTGATAATTAATACCCATCACAAAGTTTAAAATAGCCACAATAACAAAGTACCAGCCAAGGGATGACGGCAATACATAAATTGTTCTATGCTCAAGCGTAATTGAGTTTTTTAAATGTTTATTTTTTAATAACTTATTAAATAAACTGACTTTAAATGACTTAAATAAAGAAGGGCGCTTAACCGTTGTTTTTGGCATAAAAATTTATACCGGAACTAAAACGTTTTTTAAAATATCGTTTACCTGTGATTCACCCGATTCATTATGTAAACCTAATCGATGTTGGCACACACTTGCAAATACGGCTTGAACATCTTCTGGCATTACAAAATCACGGCCATCAATAAAAGCCCATGACTTAGCTGCTTTAGCCAAAGCCATACTTGCACGCGGTGATAGCGATGCTGCAAACGCATTGCTCGTACGAGTGTAATTAACTAGTTCAATAATGTAGTCAACCACTGGACTACTTAGTGTGATTTTGCTTATTTTGGATTGAATTTCAGCAAGTTCTTGTTTGTTAATCCGCTGCGGTAATTGGCTATAATCTCGTTTTTGCATATTCAAAATTAAGCGTTTTTCGGCCTCTTTAGGAGGAAACCCCAAGCTTATACGCATTAAAAAACGGTCTAATTGTGACTCGGGTAACGGGTAAGTACCCGATTGATAAAGCGGATTTTGTGTTGCTATCACAAAAAATGGATTTGGCAGCGTATATTTTTTTCCATCTATTGTTACTTGTTGCTCTTCCATTGCTTCAAGCAACGCACTTTGTGTTTTAGGCCCTGCGCGGTTTATTTCATCAGCTAAAACTACTTGGCTAAATATAGGGCCTTTATGAAACGTAAAGCTATGCTCATTAGAATTAAATACATTAGTACCCAAAATATCAGCGGGGAGAAGATCACTGGTAAATTGTATGCGTTGATACGATAAACCTAGCACAGCCGACAATGCATGAGAAAGGGTAGTTTTTCCCATACCTGGCAAATCTTCAATGAGTAAATGTCCCTCACTAAATAAGCAAGTAAGTGCCAGTTTTATTTGTTGCTGTTTACCAAATATAACACTCGAAAGATCTTCTATAATCGCAGTAACAGTACTTTGCATGTTAACCTTATTATTATTCTATTATTTCAAGACGCTTCATTACGGTATCTACTTTTTTTGTATTAAATGGTTTAGCAATGAAGCCTTTAGCACCCATTTCCCACGTATTTTGCACGTTTTCGAGGCTATTATGGCCAGAGCACATAACAACATGAGTATGCGGGTAGGTACTATTAATGTATTCTAATATATCCGTACCGTCAGAGTCAGGTAAATCAACGTCTACAAATATAACGCCTGGCGGTTTTTTGTCCATAATAGGCTTAGCAGAGCTAAAATCGGCACTTTCTAATATATCTTCAAACCCTAACTCAGTTAAAATTTGGTTTAGATAATCACGAATTTCCTTAACATCATCAATAATGAGGATAGGCTCTAGCGGGCGAACAAATTCCATATGTAGGTTACTTCTATTTTGAGTACATCTTAAGTGCTTTAATACTAAGCTAACCCCTTCATAAGCTCAAGAACGTTACTTAAAAAACACTAATAAATAAACTATTTATAGGTTTAGCTAATAGCCTATCTTTAAAGTATTTCCTGCTTTTATATCCTTTTCGAACTTACACTTTCGTTGATTGTATTGAACAATAATAACGTATCTACAATAAATTCCTTAATCCAGCTCTTTATTTCCTCAAATTTTGATGTAACAAATTTGCTACTTAACTTATTGATTCAAAATTATTTACATATAAATTCTATTTTTTGTAAACTTTTTGTAATAAAAAATCGTTGACCTTCCAAATTCATTCTGTGATTATGCTCAGTAGATGAGCTTATGCTCATTTGTGCAATTTCATTGACTTTAAAGTATTTTGCTCAATAGCCTCATCTATACACACTGAATTAGTACCAGCTTAGTTAAATGAATATGTATTTAATAAAGTCGGTATCACACACCACACTAAATAAAGAGCTTATTATGTTGAATAATAAAAAGACTAAATTTGCAATTTCTCTCATAGCGGCAGCTATGGTTACATCGACTCCAGCACAGGCTGATATTTCTGAATATTTAGATCGAGTAGACGTAGATTTTTTATTAATGCAAAACTTTCAGTCAATTCAGGCTAAAGACGGCGCATTTCGTCCAGAAGATGAAGAACAAGAATCAGGATTTGGCCGTATTAGAGCTAACCTGATGCTTAAATTTCATATTAACGAGTTCATCACTGCCGATATAGACATTGCAGAAGAGCCTAATGATTTTGGTGGCGAGGATCGTGATTTTTCATTTCATAATGATTATGCAGGTGTTGAATTTGATCTATTGGGTCTTTACGGCACACCAAAAGATAACAGTAACTTAACGCTTCGTTTAGGTAATATTGGTGGTTCACCTTTTCAATTTAAAGGTTTTCAAGACGGTGCAGATAATCAAAATAATGCACTTATTGGTAATGGTGTAACCGACTACGCAACCGCAGAAAACGGCGCACAGCTAAGTTACAGCGAAACTTTCGATAGTGGTGTAGTGCGTGCTTATAATGTAACTGGTGGTATTACTACTTCTAGCTTTGGCGAAGCTTTTCAAGAAGACCGCGGTTATAACTACCGTCTTCAAGGTACTTTAGAATTTGAAGGTGGTTTTAAAGCAGGCTTAAACTTATTAAAAGCGAATCAAGGTGACCAGTTACGTTTTGAAAATGGTGTAGCTAGTCTTGATGGCGTAACAACAACAAACTACCGCTTTGGCGATGGTGAAAACTATAACTTCTCAGCGTCACCTTCAAACGAGCGTGACACTCACGTTGGCGCAATGCCAGGGCTTGAGCAATCAATCATCCAGCTTAACTTAGCTTATCAACCATCGGACGAAACAAGCCTAATCTTTATGGTTGGTAAATCGTCTGATGATTACACGTTTGCAGATGCAGCTGGTAATGCCGTTGCCGGTATTACCTACTTTGGTACAAACGGCATAGCAGATGAAAATGGCACTACTTTTGATTCAAACAGTGTAATAGAAGGCGACTCATCGGTTGAGTACTTCGTGTTTGAAGCACAACAATATCTAATCCCTAAAAAGCTATATGTAGCGGCTCGTTATGCAGAAGCCGAAAACACTTCCGACTTAATTGAACAAACAGACAACACAGTAGAGCGTATACAAGTAGCCGCAGGTTACTGGTTTAACGATAAAACGCTTTTAAAAGTTGAGTATGTTAATCAAGAAGAAGGTGTTAATTCGGGCGGCCAAATCGGTAAAGGATTTGACGGCTTTACTTCTGAAATATCTGTTAAATTTTAAATCATTATCCAACTAGTTTATCTATTTATACAAAGCGCCTAAAAAGGCACTTTGCGGGCAGTTTTATGCTTTAAAACTGCCATATATAGAATTGGCAATAGATTGAAATTTAATAGCACTTGTTAAAACATAACGTGTATGGGGAATTACCCGATGAAAAATAAATTAATTATGCTCGCGTGTGGCTTCATAAGCATGGGCGCTGCTGCAAAAGAAACCATTACAATAGCCACTGTTAACAATGGTGACATGATCACCATGAAAGAATTAAGCAGTGACTTTACCAGCCAAAACCCTGATATAGATCTAAAATGGGTCACTCTAGAGGAAAACATTCTTCGCCAACGTGTCACTACCGATGTAGCAACAAAAGGCGGCCAATACGATGTTATGACTATAGGTACTTATGAAGTACCAATTTGGGGCAAACAAAATTGGTTAAAAGAGTTAGATAGTTTAGGTGAAAACTACGATTTAGACGATTTAATCCCTGCAATCCGTAGCGGTTTAACAATTAACGATAAACTTTATGCAGCCCCATTTTATGGCGAAAGCTCAATGGTTATGTACCGCACTGATTTAATGGATAAAGCGGGGCTGGCAATGCCTAAAGCACCAACATGGGACTTTATACGACAAGCTGCCAAAGCAATGACCGATAAAAAAGAAGGGGTATATGGTCTTTGTTTACGTGGTAAAGCAGGTTGGGGCGAAAACGTTGCACTTATTACATCAATGGCTAATTCGTTTGGTGCGCGTTGGTTTGATGAAAATTGGAAGCCACAGTTTAATACACCAGAGTGGGAAAATACCCTCCAGTATTATGTAGATGTAATGAAAGAGTCGGGACCTGCTGGTTCATCTGCAAATGGTTTTAACGAAAATCTTGCACTATTTCAAACCGGGAAATGTGGTATTTGGATTGATGCTACCGTTGCCGGCGCATTTGTTACTAACAAAAAAGACTCAGAAGTTGCCGATAAAGTAGGGTTTGCACTTGCGCCAGATAACGGCCTAGGTAAACGCGGTAACTGGTTATGGTCTTGGACTTTAGCAGTACCGGCAAGCAGCAAAAAACCAGATGCCGCAATGAAATTTATTAGCTGGGCAACATCTAAAGAATACACTCAACTTGTAGCCGACAAAAAAGGTTGGGCAAAAGTACCGCCAGGTACACGTAAATCACTTTACAGTAATCAAAAGTACATGGACGCAGCACCTTTTGCGCAAATTACCTTAGATTCTATTCAATCTGCAGATCCTAAAAACCCGACCGTTAAACCGGTGCCTTATGTAGGTATTCAGTTTGTTGCTATTCCTGAGTTTCAAGGAATTGGTACAGCTGTTGGGCAACAATTCTCAGCAGCATTAACTGGCCAAATGACCGTAAAACAAGCGCTTAGTACATCTCAGCATCTCGTTGAGCGAACAATGCGTAAAGCTCGCTATCCTAAATAGCATGTAATGGGCGGGTAAGTACTCAAACTTACCCAATATTTTATGTCAATTCTATTTACTTGTTAGTTATAACGCTATCAAGGGTTTCTGATTTTCACTCGGTAGCTAAGAGTAAATAGTATTGGCTTTTTTAAGGTCACCTTTATGGCAACAACTAACTCGCGCACGCTTGCTCGGTTTATGCTTCTTCCTAGTGTAATTTTATTACTTGCTTGGATGATAGTTCCGCTGTGTATGACACTGTATTTTTCATTTATTGATTACAACTTACTCGTTCCAGGGGATAAAGAGTTTGTAGGCTTTTTAAACTATGAATTTTTCCTAACTGATCCGGCTTTTGTTGAATCATTTTTTAACACGCTCTACCTAGTAACTGGGGTTTTACTGATCACTATTTGTGGTGGTATTGGCTTAGCTATTTTACTAGACCAAGCAATATGGGGACGAAACTACGTTCGCATTATGGTACTAGCCCCATTTTTTGTAATGCCAACTGTGTCGGCATTGGTATGGAAAAACATGCTAATGAACCCAGTTAATGGCTTATTTGCACACTTTGCGATATGGCTTGGCTTTGAACCTATCGACTTTTTTGCTCAAATTCCGTTATTTTCAATCATCATAATTGTGTCTTGGCAGTGGTTGCCATTTGCAGCATTAATACTGCTAACAGCAATACAATCATTAGACCGTGAACAATTAGAAGCGGCTGATTTAGATGGCGCAGGCCCATTTAGTAAGTTTTTTTACATCGTTTTGCCGCACTTATCGCGTGCTGTAACTGCTGTTATTTTAATCGAAACTATATTTTTACTGTCAATTTTTGCTGAAATATTAGTTACAACCAGCGGTGGTCCTGGTTATTCGTCAACCAATATAACGTACTTAATTTACACGCAATCACTACTTCAATTTGATGTAGGTGGCGGTTCGGCAGGGGGCATAGTTGCAGTTATTATTGCAAATATAGTCGCTATATTTTTAATGCGCTTAATTGGCAAAAACTTGGAGGGTTAATTATGACTATAAAAGATAGCCGTCGTTCCAAACTAATTTATACCATTGCTGCATGGACAATAAGCGGTATGATTTTCTTTCCTATTTTGTGGACGCTAATCACCAGTTTTAAAACTGAAGCCGAAGCAATTTCAGCAAGCCCCAGTTTATATGTGTTCGATTGGACGCTCGAAAACTACCGAGATGTATTGTCACGTTCACCTTACTTTAACCATTTTTGGAACTCAGTGGTTATATCATTAGGTTCAAGTTTACTTGGTTTATTAATTGCCGTACCTGCTGCGTGGTCTATGGCTTTTGTTCAAACTAAAAAAACAAAGCATCTATTAATGTGGATGCTTTCAACCAAAATGTTACCACCAGTAGGCGTGCTTATTCCTATCTACTTATTGTTTCGTGATTTTGCATTACTCGATACAAAATTGGGTTTAGTGATTGTAATGACACTGATTAATTTACCAATAATGGTATGGATGCTTTACACCTACTTTAGAGAAATACCAAACGAAATACTTGAAGCTTCACGTATGGATGGCGCAACAATTGGCGAAGAAATATTTCATGTTTTATTACCAATAGCCTTACCTGGTATAGCATCAACGCTATTGTTAAATGTTATTTTATCGTGGAATGAAGCATTTTGGACCCTTATTTTAACCGCTGCTAATGCTGCACCTTTAACCGCATTTATTGCCAGTTACTCAAGCCCGGAAGGGTTATTTTACGCTAAGTTATCGGCAGCATCTGCCATGGCCATTGTGCCAATTTTAATACTTGGTTGGTTTAGTCAAAAACAATTAGTGCGCGGATTAAGTTTCGGCGCAGTGAAATAGGAGAATACACATGGGCAGCATCACACTAAAACAAGTCACTAAAAACTTTGATGAAGTTAACGTAATTAAGCCTCTCGACTTAGAAATAAAAGATGGCGAATTTATCGTTTTTGTTGGTCCGTCGGGCTGTGGTAAATCTACGTTATTACGAATGATTGCAGGGCTTGAAGATACAACCAGCGGTAATATAGAAATAGATGGTGTTGACGCTACAAAAACACCGCCAGCTAAAAGAGGCTTAGCAATGGTGTTTCAATCATATGCGTTATACCCGCATATGAGCGTACGTAATAATATTGCTTTTCCTTTAAAAAGAGCCAAGGTAAGCCCTGCAGAAATCGAAAGTAAAATTGCAAACGCCGCTAAAATACTTAATTTAACCGACTATTTAGACCGAAAACCTGGGCAATTATCGGGTGGTCAGCGCCAACGTGTTGCAATAGGGCGCGCTATTGTACGTCAACCGTCGGCATTTTTGTTTGATGAGCCACTTTCAAACCTCGATGCGTCACTACGTGTAAATATGCGTTTAGAAATCTCTGAGCTACATAAAAGTTTAGCTACAACAATGATTTATGTTACACACGATCAGGTTGAAGCCATGACAATGGCAGACAGAATTGCTGTGTTTAATGCCGGTATTATTGAACAAGTAGGCACACCTTTAGAGCTTTATAAAAACCCAGTAAACAAATTTGTAGCTGGTTTTATTGGGTCTCCAAAAATGAACTTTATAGATGATCCACAAAATGAAGATTCGAATGTTAGTTGTATTGGTATACGACCAGAGCATATAACACTCTCTTCAGAAATGGGTACTTGGGCTGGAACTGTCGGTGTAATTGAGCATTTAGGATCGGAGAGCTTTTTACATATAAATATTGAAGGCAAAGGGACCGTAACAGTAAAAGCTGATGGTGATTGCCCATTAAAATATGGCGACAGTATTTACCTAAGCGCACCTGCAGATAAAGTATTAAAGTTTGATAATAATGGTTTAACAATTAGCTAAAGCCAATTTTAAATTACCTTGAATAGCACTTTTATAAAGGTGCTATTAACTAAATTCTAATTACATAATCCTATGAAACCTAGGTATTTTTTATTAAGGAATGGTATATTTACAACTATAAATAACAAAAACGTTATTAATAAATAGATACTCCAAAATTAATAAAATAATTTATATAGCAGCACATATAATTAAAATTATGTAATGAAAATAAGGACTTAGTTTTCCTTCTATTTTAAGAGGTTTACGTGGTAAAGCTATCAAATACAGAAATTAGAAAGCTAGACGATGCGGCCAGAGCAGGGTGGTTGTATTATGTTGGCGGTAAAACGCAAGATGAAATAGCTAAAAAGCTCAACATATCTCGCCAGTCTGCACAAAGAATGGTTGCGTTATCAGTTAGCCAAGGGCTAATTAAAGTTAGGCTAGATCACCCGATTGCTAAATGTATGGATCTGGCCGAAAAAATAAAAAGCCGTTTTGGGTTAGATTCGTGCGAAGTTGTACCGAGCGATCCGTCTGAACCTTCATCTACATTAGGTTTGGCTCAAGCTGGCGCGGCAGAAATAGAACGTCATTTAAAATCAGAACAACCCAAAGTACTTGCTATGGGAACCGGTCGAGTTTTACGTTCATGTGTTGATGAGCTAAGAACTGTTGATTGCCCGCAACATAAAATTGTAGCAATGCTAGGTAATATGGCTTTAGATGGATCGGCTTCACCTTATGATGTTGTAGTAAGAATGGCCGAACATACCAATGCAAAACATTACCCAATGCCATTGCCAGTTTTACCAAGAAGTATTAAAGAAAAAGAACAGTTACATGCACAACAAAATATTACCGGTAATTTAAAACTCGCTAAAGATGCCGATGTAACATTTGTGGGTATTGGTAGCTTAGGTGAAAAATCGCCATTACATATAGATGGCTTTATTGATGCGCAAGAACTTAAAGAGTTACAAGAACTCGGTGCCGTTGGTGAAATGATTAGTTGGGTGTTTGATAAAAACGGTAAGCTTTTAGATTGCAAAGTTAATCAGCGTGTAGCAAGTACGCCATTAAAAACAAATGCTAACAAACAGATTTATGCGATAGCTGCTGGTGAAGAAAAAGTGTTAGCCATTTTAGGCGCAGTAAGGTCAAACATGATCAGTGGATTAATTACTAACGAATATACAGCTGAGCGTTTATTAAGTATTGATTAAACAAATTGATAAATAAAGTATCTGTATTAGTAATACCTGTTATTGTAATAAAACCACCTAATGTCCGATACCACCTAGTATTGGACATAGTAAGGGCGCATTTAAGCGCTCTTTCTATATATGCATTAACTACCTATAATTTATATTATGTTAAATAGTATAAATAAATACATAACCAAGTTACTCACCTTCATTAATTAACGTATAAATGCGATATTTTGACTATTTAATAAGCATTAACCTACTTATCTTAATAGTCAGTGTCTTACCCATTTACGGTATTAGCTTCTTGAACATATAAAAATACCGCTTGGTTATTAATATTATCAAGCGGTATTACAATGATTGCCTATTCGCTACTTTACCCAATCAAACTTAACGTATTGAAACAAATAGCTTTTTAATAAACCTAGTAATTCACTAGAATGTTTTATCATTCATAAATTCACTAATAAGATCAGACACTTTATCTGGATGTTCATCAATAACCCAATGAGCGGCTCTATCTATCCAAATCAATGATGAATTTGGAATTGCTTCTTCTAACATTGGCGCATACTTTGGCTTTTGAAACTTGTCTTCTTTACCCCATATTATGAGTGTTTCATGAGGTAAGCTTTTAAGATCGCCTGTAATAGCTTCGGTATATTCTTTATTGAGCCTGCGCATGTTACTAAATAAAGCGGCTTTTCCTTTTTCATTACTCCATGGTGCTAAGTATATTTTCATCAACTCTTCAGTCATTACGCTCGAGTCGTAAACACCTTTGGGCATGAAATCTCTTAATGTATCTACAAATTCAGCTACAGTTGTTTTTTCTTCTACACCTGGTTCTAGCAAAGGTTCAAATTCTGGTATTGGCCAAGAATCAAAACATACACTATCAATTAAAACCAACCCGTTTACTTTATCCGGATGATTTACAGCCATTAATTGAGCAACACCACCACCAATATCATGTGCAGCAATATTAACTTTAGAAATACCGAGTTCTTCCATAAACTTACACATTATTCTACATTGCGCATTTATAGATACATCTGTGTTACTTGGCATATCTGATTCACCAAAGTTTAGTAAATCAGGCGCTATTACTCGATGTTTTGATGCAAGTTTTGGCATCACATTTCGCCATAAAAATTTATTGGTTGGTATTCCGTGTATCAATAATAAAGGTGTTCCTTGTCCCATTTCTTGATAAGCAATTTGATGACCATCTACTGTAACGTACTGTGTTTTGCTCATAATTTTGCCTCTTTAACATTAAAAATTATAATGTTTATTGAACTATAAAAGTGGAATATAGCCTTATAAAGCAAATTCCATCCCAAGATAAGTATTTATTAGTTATTAAAAAATCTTAATGTTTTAAAAGTTAAACCCCTGTGATACGTGGGCTCTAGGCTAAATAAATTTACTGACTTTATAATATTGCAGTGTTTAATAATTGTGATTATCAAACCGCTTTAAGAAGTGTGAAACGATGACTCGTATACATGCAACAATTACAAAAGCGTAGTTTGTAATACTTTGAAGAAATAATTTGAAGTAATTATTCTTATTAAAGGACTTTTATAAATTTAAATAAATTAAAGGTTCATATACACAAAAGCACTAATAAACATTAGTGCTTTCAAAAATTATAATTTAATTTTTTAGTAAGCTATAAATAAAAAATAGTTAACCGCCCTACTGTTTCAATTTATCATTCCAAGAAAGATCTAATATTTTCTATTAATACACTTTGCTTAACTGGCTTCAATAACAGGCCGTTAAACCCAAGCTTCACATACTTGTTATCACTATTTTCGTTTTCACTAAATGTATGAGCAATAATTTTTGTTGCTGATGCATCAGCATGCTTTCTTATTTTTAGCATTGCGTCAGTGCCTGTAAATTGCGGCATGACTATATCCATTATAATAATGTCGTAAATATTTTGAGAAACCATCAGTAGTGCCTCTATTGCACTTGATGCGAAATCAATTAAAATATTTTCTTCTTTGAGCATTTTTCTAATTACAATTTCTATTAGTAAATCATCATCTACTAAAAGTAGTCGTTTAGTGTTATCTATAGGTATTACTTTAAAATCGATAACTTCCGCCATATTTCCAATAGTATTATTCATTTATTACTCCTTTGGCTTATCTTTTTAAAATACGTGATATTTGGTTTATTAAAACACCCTGCTTTACTGGTTTTAATAGTAAGTCATCAAAACCCTGATTTACGTATTTAGAATCTGTATCGGGTGTAGAAGTATGTGCAATGATTTTAGTTTTAGAGTTATCACTGTGTTTTTTAATTTTTAACATCGCGTCAGTTCCCGATAGCTCAGGCATAACTATATCCATTAAAATAATGTCGTAACTGTTTTGCGATACCATCAACATCGCTTCTATTGCACTGCGCGCGTAATCTATTTTAATATTTTCATTTTTTAGCATCGCTCTAATTACAATCTCAACAAGAGGATCGTCATCAACCAGTAATAGCGTGTTTTGGTGTTTGTTAGTTACTAAACTAGCTTTTACTAAATCATTATTTGTTAACGAGCTACTTGGTACTTCTTGCTCGTTGTCTTTACCTTTACCTTGTTTGGTTGCTATGTTGACCAACATAGAAAGTGATATCGTTGATTTATTCGCGTTACTACTTACAGTTATCGCTTTACCACCTAACATTTTAAATATTGAAATAAAAAACTTTAACTCTAATGACACGTCTTTATCATCTATAAAGCGCGTTATATCATCACCCGATATACTTTTAAGCTCAGTTATAAAGTTACTACTGTCGATCAAATTACTTAATGAAAAATCGAGGTATAAGTAATTACGTTTACTTTCATTTTTAATCTGAGCGTTAATTGAAAGCGTTGTATTATTTGATGAATCCAAAACCTCAGTCACTAATTGAATAACCAATTGAGAAATTAACTTTTCATCGCTTGCGACCGTTAATTCAGGCGTAATATTATTTTTAAGAACGATTCTTTTATTTTCAGCCTCTTTTGCTAAAATCGACATATTATTATTGATCATTTGATTTAGGTTTACGTTTTTGGCCTGAAGCTTTAACTTACCTATTTCCGATTTATTTATATTTACGAGTTGCTGAATTACACTTTCGAGCTGGTCGCATGCATCAGAAATATTCCCCACATTGTTTTTAAATTCGTTAAAGCTTATTGGATCTTTAGATATTTCAACTAATGACTTTAAAGATGATAAAGGCGTTTTTAATTGACGGCTAAGCCTTGTAACAAATTTTTCTTTTAATTGATTTGTCTGTTTTGATTTTTCGAGAACATCAGCAAGTAAACATTCTTTTTGATGTGCCTCTGTATCATCTCTAAAGTAGCAAACGAAACCATTAAAATCTGTATGTCTTTGTAATACAGTTATCCACTTCCCGTCTGTAAAACCTATATCTATTAATTGGTTACGGTCATCATCAAGCTTATGATGTTCATGGTAGTGATTTATAATATTATGCTGCTGCGCAATACTTATCAGCTGGCTATACGATAGCTGACTGTTTTGTTTATTCACCTGTGCAAATAAAAGATTAAAAGCATTGTTGGTAATCACAGGAAATTCATGGCTATTAAAAATAGCAAACCCATGCGGCAGTGCATCCAGAGAACTTGAAAAAAGCTCCTCTCTATTGAGTATTAACTGATTTTTTTGTTTTATTTCACTGTGTAAACGCCTTGGTAAACGTAAAAAATAATACACAAACGCGAATACACAAAAAGAGATTAACCCTAATCTAATTAAACTGTATTTAGTTATTTGTGGTCGTACTATTTTATTCATTGGTTGCACATGCAAACGCCAAGTAGGTGGAAAACGACTGCTTAAAGCGCTAATACTATTTTTAATTATACTCGGGTTTACTTCTCCTTGTTTTCCTAAAGTAAACTGTGGTGTTGCTATAAAAACGTTATAATTTTCAGTGTTTAATTTGCCAATAACGGCTTTTAAAAACTTACTTAAATCAAATGCTGTAAGTGTATAAATAGAGCCTTGTTTTATTTTTATTTCAGAAATTAAGAAGGCCGTATCAGCAACCGTAAATACTTCTACTGCTTGTTTATTAGCTCTTTTATTAAATTTTTCTAACCAGTTTGTAAACCCATACGCGGCTAAATCAAAATTGTTTTTTGACCAAAGTGCAAGCTGGTTATACTCATAATCAAACACAACATACCCTTTGTAAGTTAAATTTTGTGAAACCTGACTCTGCACTAAATTACTAAGTTGCTCTTTTGTATAATTATTTTGGCTTTGCAAAAAGCCTGCAATAACTAAATCTTTTTGAGATATATACAATCCTTGATTATCAAATCGCTCTAATGCATTAAATAACGTTTTACGTAATTGCTGGGTTTGTTGATTGTAATTACTTTGCAGCTCCTTTTTTTCAATAGTATAAAGAAGTAATGCAGTGAATGAACATAATACTAATGCAATTAAGAATGCGACGGGCGCTAAACTAAATACATGAATATACTTTTCCCTATAATTTTTTTTCGCAGGATTAGTACTTTGATTACTTACTAAATCTGAATTTTTATTTAACTGTGTCTGCAATAATTTAGCAAATGAAATAAACTGATCTTTTTGTGAACCTATTAATGTTTTAGGTGCTAAATCGGCCATCAGCACTACGCCAATTAATTTATTAGTGACACTATAAATTGGATATTGTGCATAAAAACGAATTAATTTGTGCGTGTTGTTTGATACATCATCAAAAAAAGTATCTTCAAATAGATATAGTTTTTCTTGTGTACAGCGTTTTTGATAGCTTAATAACTCATTTTCGACGCTTTCTTTATCGTTGCAGGTTATTAACTGCTCTGAATAAACTTCTCTAAAATCGATAAATTTAACAATTGGAACATCATAAAACTGTTTTAGTAGTGTTAGCGTTTCTTTAATTTCTGTTGATATTTCATCAGCTTGTGTATCTGCTACATTAGCATGTGAGGTAAATATATTTGAGGCGTTCATTGACGTTCTCCTTCCCCTTTAGGGGGAGTATGTATCCACGTTGTACTGTTTTGGCCGCTGTGTACTGGCAGTAAAACTTTAAATGGTGGTGTTAAGCTACTAAGTGCAGGTTCGCCTGTAGTGATATTAATTACTTGTTCTGCATTAACTAAATTAAGTGATGTTTTGCAATATGTAATGCCTGGCTCAATCCCTATTAAGCTCAGTGTTTCACTAATAATAAGGTTATTTACTAAATCAATACCGGCGAGCTCAAATGTAGTTTGTAAAATAGTGAAAACAAGTGTCTCTACAATGTTTTCATCTTCTTCTAAGCGTGTCCCTTCTGGGCAGCATATTGTACCAAGCTCTATATCAACACTTGTTCCAATACCAACTAATGACAGTGCATTAAGGGCTGTATTTAAAAGCGGTTCTACCTGGGGTAAATATAAATCAAGTATGTCACCTTGCGATTCGTACCCCGTTTGGCATGTATCACACGATTGCGATAAACCTTGATCGCTTGTACCTAAAAGTGAATTACCTAAAGCTGTTACCCCAACTAAACAACTGCTGTCGGCCGGCTGCTTATCTATTTCAAAGCTTTCACAAGGTGAGCCTGTTACTACTTTTTGCGATACATAACGAGATAGAATTTGTTCACTATTAGCAGGGCATTGTTGTGGCGTACTTCTTAATAACTGACCAATAACGGTATTACCTAACTGCCCTATTGCATAATTTGGACCTTGCTGCAGCGCATTTATATAACTTACATTACCGGTATTATTTAGTTTGCTCACACCTTGGCTGTCTGTTGCTTCGTCGCTTAAGCCCTTTAAACACGGATTACCTTGGCAATTTGGAGCATCGTAATAAACAGCTTCTCGCGAGGTAAACCTATCATCTCGTATGCCTACTAATGCTCTATATGTGCTGTTTGCTCCCCGGTCTGTATAAAAAACGAGTGGTGCTTGGTGCTCATCAAAACTTACTGCAATACCGAGTGGTCTATTGTTAGCATCAACGACAGTAATTTGATTATCTACTTTAGTTTGATGGCGCTTAATAAGGGCATCCCTGACTAAAATAACTCCACCAATTGAGCCAATAATTAAAATTGTAATAATTAATATAAGCTCAATAGTAAGTATGTACCCTTGTTGATAATGCTTTTTCATATCAGGCTCCTATAACACTTCTACAAGCATTTTAAGTACGTTCATTACTTGTAATGCTGCGGGAAAAAACACCAATACCAAAAACATCGGAAAACAAATTAAGATAATTGGAAAGGTTGTGTGCATCGCTTTTTTGTTTACCTTTTTAGCGAGTAAAATGTTCTTTTTTAGAGCTAGGCCTTCAAGTTGAGCCTCTACTGCTTGGATAAGTGGCGTACCAAGTTTTGACCCTATTAACATTAAGTTGGCGAGCTTTTTAATTCCTAATACGCCGGTTCTTTCAAAAAGTGAATTAAATGCAAATTCACGATCTTTACCTGCGCTTAGTTCGAATAAAAATAACTTTAGCTCTTTGTACAATGGGTGTTTTTGATTTAATCCATGATCAACCGCCAGTGCAAATGAGCGCTCTAGTGAAAATCCAGCGCGCATGTAAACCAGTAACACCCGTAAAAAAAACTCTAAACTATTATTAATAGTGGTTTGACGTTGATTTTTACGTAATAAAAACCAGCATTCGGGTGCAAAAAAACACATAAAACACAGTAATAATTTAATCGATTGGCTCAGCTCATAACCTGTTAGTTCTATAACCGTAAATGCACTAAAAGTAGCAGCCACTTTGAAGCAGTACAGACTTATTAATATTTTATTAATTTGAATCCCTGCTTGTCTTAGTTGACGTTTAGAGATGATGATTAGCGGATACCAATTAATGTTTTTAGTATCGGGTTTATCTAATTCAACTTTAAGAGACTGCCTATGAATATGAATAAACGAGCCCATACTCACTAAAAGTCCGATAAGTAAAAGTATATCAATCATAATGTTACCCTTAAGCTAAGGCGTAGCCACAAAAATCCAAATAGCTGACAAATAAGTGCAACTGTTATAAATGCGATTCCATTGGGATCGTTTAGTAACGGTTCAAACCAGGTAGGATCGGTATAGCTAAATAAAGGAATTAAGGCATAAGGTAAAAAGCCACTAAATACAGCCGCATATTTAGTACCCGATAGCTTTGCTTTTAGCTGTTGGCGATCGAGAGTTCTGAGTGACATCATGTTACATACGCTTTTTAGCATGTCAGTTAAATCACACTGGCTTTGTGTATGCGTGATGATGCTATGAGCAAACAATCTAACTGTTTCGCAGTTGTATCTTTCAATTAAAGGAGAAAATGATGTTTCGGCATCGCTACCCATACTCATGCGTTGTAATAGCAAAGTACTTTGCTTTTTTATGTATGGGTCTGCATGTTCATCAGCAAACTGCATTGATTGTTGTAGCGATAAACCGGTGCTTAAACACGATTGCACGGTTTCTATAAACTCTAAAAAATGATGTTCAAATTTAGCTAATTTATAATGAGCTAAGTCAATCACAGTAATAAAACAAGTTATAAAAACGACTATTGAAATTATAAACGCGCTTGTAGATGCCTCGGGGTAATATAATTTGGCTAAAAACCATGAGCTACTCGAAAGCGAGCACGCCATGCTTATAAACCAGGCGTTACTTATGTTTAAGCCTAGCACTCGTAGTGACAGAGTAAGTACGTCTTTTTCTTCTAAAATATCTACTTTTTTAGTGCCTTGGCTGCTTTTATTTTTAGCATACAAAGAAACCAACACACTAGTTGCAAGTACAAAGGTTATAACCGCCGCTATAGCTAATAAATAATCAAGTTTAGTCATTGTTAGCCTCCGGGTTATTGTGCAGTAATGCTTTTAATTCTTTTGCATTTGCGCCTTGGCCTTTCATAAACTCAATAACACTTGAGTTATCTATTAACTCACTTTGTACAGGCTCTGCTTCGTTAATACTATAAAGCGGGCTAAAATGTGCGCCGCCATTAACACGCTTAATTTCACCAATACTTTTTAGAGTTCGGGTGCCATTAGTTGAGCGAGAAACATGCACAATAAGTTGAATACTCGACGCGATTAGCGAACTTGTATGGGTATCGCTCAGTTGTGCATTGTGTAACTGCACTAAGGTAGATAAACGAATAACGGCATCATTTGCGCTGTTAGCATGTATGGTCGTCATCGAACCTTGGTGACCACAGTTCATTGCTTGGAGCATATCGATTACTTCGCCTGAGCGTACCTCACCTACAAGTATTCTATCTGCGCGCATTCTAAGGGCTGCTTTTACTAAATCTCTTAGGCTTACTGCACCTTTACCATCGCTGTTTGTGTCGTGGGCTTCTAATTGCACAACGTGGTTGTGATGCAAATTAAGCTCAGCACTTTCTTCAATGGTTACAACACGTTCATTCGGATTAATTGAGTTGGCAAGTACGTTTAATAATGACGTTTTACCAGCCCCGGCATTGCCACATACTAAAATATTAACGCCTGTTTTAACTGCACTTTTTAAAAATGATAGGATGTTTTTATCTAAAAAATGGTTATTAACTAAAAAGTCATCGTTTATTTTTTTATGGTTAAACTTACGAATAGACACAATAGCTGCGCTGGTACACGCAGGCGGTACAATAATATGAACACGGCTACCATCTTTTAGTTTGCCATCAACAATTGGCATAAGCGCATTCACTTGTCGGCCACAACCATCAAGTAAGCGATCAACAAATCGGCGTAAATGGCGTTCGTCATCAAACTTACTGGCTGTGCAAAGTAGTTTGCCTTGTTTATCAATCCAAATATCTTGCGTGTCGTTTATTAAAATATCACTCACCTGATCGTCCAGCATAAACTGTGCAATAGGACCCAGACCCTGAATTTCATCAAATACAGCCTGAACAACCTGCTCTTGTTGGTGTTGATTAAATGAAGATTGATTAAATTGTGGAATTTCACTGCACAAAGCAGAGATTTTTTCGAGAACGTTACTTGATAAAAGCGCGGTTGGTTCTTGTTCGTACTCTTCGATAACGGCATCGTGCAATAGCTTTTTAAGCTCTTCAAAGGTACTTAAACTGGTTTGAACTTCTTCATGTTTGCTTGAAAAATTAAACATAAAAACTCACTTAGCTACATATACAGCTTCATTTTTAACGCCTTTAACCACTTCGATTGTGCGACTGGTTTGTAAGCGTGAAAAGTTTTGCAAACGACCTTGTTCAATGTCATAAGCGCTATGCACAATAATTGATACTTTGTCGGCATTATCTATACCAGCCAATGAATAAACATCTTTTGGAAGTACCGCAAGTACTAACGAAACACCGCCAGCGGAGCTTGTCTCTTTTGCTAAATTATCCATTACGCCACTTTTTGCGGCTTGAGATTTAGGCCCTTTTGAAACACCAATAAGCTGTACATCTCGGGCGACTGTTCTTACTAAACGATTAGTTTTAGCAACTATGTCTAGTCGGTCTCCTTTGTGTATACGCGAAAGCGGGATATCTAAGGTATTTAGTTTTAAAGTATATAAAACACGCCCTGCCGGTATGGCTTCTGACAAATTTTGGCTTTTCGCTCTAATAAAATCAGTGTCGAACAAGGGTTGCTCAACCATTTTATTAGTTGCTAATTTTTGACCAATTAATGCACGCGGATTTTGAACGCTCAGTGCAATATTTGAGTAGTTACTTGGATCTATACTTTTTTGCTCTACATCATGAACGGTAACTGTTTGACCGGCCGACATATTTTTGTTTACTACCCACGCTGTTACGCTATTTTCATCGTTTACCTGTCTAATGCCCAAAGCCGAAGCTAACATGCCAGAGGTGATGAGTAATGTGAGAGCCGCTGTGGTTGCGCCTTTGTTACTTTTACTTTTCATAATATTCCTCCAGAGTAACTTTCACTGCCACACTTTTGTGGCAGTGAGCCTTAAGCTTGGTATTCAAACCTGGTTGCCTTATATTGGTTACCTTGCGTTAGTTACCTTGCGAACCGCCAGCTGCTGTACGAGTTGCAGCATCGCCGCTTGGTGTAGCATTAACAAGTGCGGCACTTTCACTAAAGTCTGATGCAACAAAAGTGAATGAACTACCATCGCCTGCGTACACATCAACTGAATCTACAAACCCAGAGCCAGACACTTCAGCAGTGCCTTCGGCGTTAATCATGCCGTCAAATACATAGCTTTGGTCAAGTGAGCCAATTGCTTCAGCTACATCTTCAAGTTCGCTGGTTACCGAGTCACGTAATGTAGATAAACCAATTACAAGTGCTGCTACCATTGAAGTAGAAAGAATGATTAGCTCTGACGTTAGTACAAAACCTTTTTGCTTTTTGCTATTTAAGTTATGTTTAATAGTTTTCATAATCGTAGCCTTTAAATTAGAAGAGCTTATGCTCACTTTACATATTGCGAGGACCATGCCAGCTATAAATAACTATTAAATACAGTTGGTTATGTTTTTAATGGTTACTGTTTATTAGATGTTTTAATTTTTGATTTGCAAAATGCAAATCAATATTAAAAATATTTTAGATAAATAATGCTAGGTTTACGTTATTGAAAGTATTATTAAAACTGATGGATAGTGTAAGGGGTAAATATTAAAAGCAGTCTTGTGAGGTTACGTATAAAACGTAGGATGAGCGTAAGCTTTACTTGTATTTTTGATAAATAATAAAGTGGTTTTGGCCCTAAATAATGCCAAATTTTAGGTATAAAAAAAGGCCCGAAGGCCTTAAGAATAACAATTACCTAAAACGGAGAGTTTACCGCGCCTAGCAAGTGCTTTTTTATGCGTGGGTTCTGCACGTAAAACTTGCTCATAGTAGCCACAAGCCAATAAATTATTGGTATTAGCTTCTTCAATTAACCCTTTATGGTAAAAATAGGCAGTGCTATTTAAACCAAACTTAACCGAAAGCTCTAAGTAGTTTGAAGCTATAACGTAACTGCCCTGAGCATAATGTATAGAGGCCATTTGCAGGTATGGTGAAGCATGTGTACCAAAAACATCAACGCCGTATTGAGCAATACTTTTTGCTTTAGCTAAATTACCTTGCTCTATTGCTAACGTAACCCCTAAAGTAATTGCATTTAATGGTGGATTAGCTTTATTCAGTAATGTGTTTATAACTTGTTGAGATTGATTAGCACGGCCACTTTTATAAAGTACGTAGGCCGATATTGAAAGTATTGCCTTGTTATCGGGGTGTTCAAGCATTAACTGATTCACCTCATGCACTAGGTTTAAACAGTTACTTGCATTTATACCTTCACACTTTAATGGTTGGGAATTTAATTGGTATTTTTTAACGATGTCACTCAACGCGTTGTAAGGATTTACTGTTGGCTTGTAATCAATATGAGCGCAACCCGATAAAGTAAGCAGTAAAATTATATAAAATATTTTCATAGGCCTTGCTCCTGTATGTAACTAAGTAACTGGGTGTCTATATTTGCCTGCTCCCACGAACGTAAGGTATTAATTGGCTCACGCACCAGGTTTGGAGTAACAACAATAATTAGCTCGCGGTTGTTTTCACTTTTACTGGTTGTTTCGCTTAACTTTCCTAGCATGCTATTGCCGTTGCCATCAGGTACAAAGTCGTGGCTTGCGTTGTTATCGGTGCTAATTAAGCCACCAATAATAAGAGGTTGTCCGTCTTTTAAACGTGTTGATGTTTGCATGCTGCGTGTATTAAATGCACTACTGTTTAAACTGCTGCCTGTACTTTGTGCAATTTCGGCGGTTAACGTGGTATCGGGTAATGAAATTACAGGGTTTAGATCAAGTGTTATTCTGTCTTTGTCGTCAACCATGGCGCGTACATTTAATTCAACTCCAAATGATTTAAATTCTGTACCGCTAAACACCGACCCACTACTACCTTGCTGCCCGCTTGTAATTCCTGAAGGGCTATAACTTGTAGGTACAGGTACTTCACCACCGACTTTAAACACGGCACTTTCACCGGCTAAAACCGTGATTGTAGGGCGAGAAAGCGTTCGAGAAATACCTTCTTGTTCAAGTAATGAAAATAACATATCAATGGCAAACTGTGAGGTAGAAAGCTGTAAGTTATTAGTTAATTGACCGCCAATTAATTGCAGCGCATTTTCTATTGTTGCAGAGCCAGATTCACGATTAGTCATACCGTCACGGCCAAATAAACCCGCTTCTTTTTCATATCCATTAGAGAGCACGCTAATATCTGGGCGCCATTGCTTTAACCTACGTTGATTTACTTCGTATAGCTGCACCGATACACGCACTTGCGGTAAATCTTCAACTTCAATACTCGACAAAACTTTACCGCCAGCCACTGACAGCAACGTTGCTCTTGCAATATTAGAACTCACATTACTTAAATTTAATCCTGAGGTAGCATCATTTATTAAACCGCCTGACTCGTTGGCAAGTACTTCAATACCTGAACTTTTATCCTGCGTTGCGCCGCCCATTAAATTATTAGGATCAAGAGGAGAACCCTGAGTTTGTAATGCTTGCTCTGGTTCGAATAATTTATTAATTGTATTTAATAAGCGCACTAGCTCTATCTGGTTTTTTACAGAGCCGGAAAGTAAAAACACATCGTTGTCGTCATTTGATAACTCATCAACCGAGATGCGTTTAATGGTCACTTTATCTGCGCCCATTGATTTTATTACTTCGCTAATACGTTCTTCTTTAGGCTTGGGTGCTTGAGTTACTTTTATTAAATTAATAATAGCGACTTTACTCGAGTTTTGAGAGCTGCCGCCGTTTGCGTTACCCAAGCCTTGCAAGCGTTGAGCAAGTGAATTAAACATACCTTGGTTAGGATTTGAGGTGATAACGGGTTGTGATGCTTGTGAGCTACTGGCATAAAGGTAGTTTTTTGCAGCTTCATAAGCGGCATGACGATAATTTATAGTAGGTACTTCACCACGTAATACAACAGCATGGCGATCAGGCGCTATGGTTAGCTGTACGTCAGGATGGATGTCGTTTAAGGCATTTTCTAGTACGCTGTAGTCTTCGGTTACGCCAAGTAAAAATGTTTCAGAGCTTTTATCGTCGTACCACACCATCATAGATGTGCGGCCCAACTTTTTAGCTAAAATTAGTAGCTCACGGCCATTTACCACGTTCACATCAAGTGTTGTTTCGTGGCCAAGTGCAATACGAGAAATATCACGGGTAAACACAAAGCGAGTATGCGTCCATTTAACTAAGTGCGATACTTTTTGTACCCGCTCACCATTTGCATTTTCTATATAATCTAAATGACTTTCACTGCCCATAGCGGTAAAAGATATTAGTAATAGTATAAAAATAAATTTTAACATAAGCCTTTCCCTCAATTTGCTTACTGTATAGGTAGCAAGTATGAGACCAAGGGTTTTTGTATTTATAATCAGTGGATTAAGATGTATAAACGTGTTTTTTATTATTTTGATTCGCAAATTGCAAATCAACAATTCATGAAGAGGTTAACAAAGAAATAAGAGCAGAGGTGTGTGGCGCAAAGCGAGTGAAAATACGCTTTACGCTAGTTTTAATTAATGCAAAGCGGCTGTAAACGGGATGCTTTCACAGATTTTAGCTTCAGCTATAAGCAGCTCTTCTAGACGAACATCAACTTCTTCTTTTTCAAAGTATTCGTAAGCTAGTTCTACAAATAGGTTTTTATGTTTTTCTTCTGACTTAGCAATAGCAACATAAAAGTCTTTTTCTTTACCCTCAGGAAGCGCTTGTGCAACTAAAGAAAAACGCTCGTGGCCACGTGCTTCAATTACACCGCCAACCAGTAATCGGTCCATTAAAAAACCATCACGACCGTGTCTAAACAGTGCACGTATTTGTTTTATGTACGGGTCTTTTTTGTCGTCACCTAAGTTTACATCTCGCTCTAAAAGTAATTTAAGTACTTGTTTAAAGTGTATTAATTCTTCTAGCGCTAAGTCGGTCATAGCTTTTACTAATTTACGTTTGTCTGGATAATGCGAAAGCATAGACATAGCCATACCCGATGCTTTTTTTTCTGCAGCGGCGTGATCTTGTAAAAAAGTATTAAAGTCAGCAAGGACAACTTCGGTCCATTCAAATGGGGTGTGGTATTTTAATTCAAACATGTTCTGTACAACTTAAATAATAATGCGGGGATTTTAACGTATTTGATTTAAAAAATCTTGTAAGGCAGTAATTTATCTATGCGCCCTTTAGAGGTAGATTCAACTTTTAACGGGTGTTTAATATCGTTCCACGCGGTAACTTTGCCACCCATATTCATTTTTTCAAAATCAGTTTTATCACTTTTTAACGCTAAAAAATTGCATAGCTTTTTATAGCTATCAGGCTTTGCTATATCAATGGATAAAAAATCGTTGTCACGGTTATTAAAGTACGTTTGAGCATCATTAAAATGTGTTTTATAGCAGTGAGCTAAGTAACTATCGTCGCTAATATTATTAAGCGAAA
This sequence comes from Pseudoalteromonas sp. 31A1, assembly GCF_011378815.1. Classification (NCBI taxonomy): domain Bacteria; kingdom Pseudomonadati; phylum Pseudomonadota; class Gammaproteobacteria; order Alteromonadales; family Pseudoalteromonadaceae; genus Pseudoalteromonas; species Pseudoalteromonas sp. 31A1. The sequence goes on from NZ_WTKY01000012.1 coordinate 53,737, forward strand.
GCTCACTAAACGTATTTAAATAACAACGTTTTATATGAATATTAAAGCCCCCGTCGCCGCGCGTTAAATTAGTGTGCATACGCGTTAAAAGCTGTTTTATTGATACAAGCCATGCACCAAGTTCGCGCTCTAAATAAATAAACTTAGAGTCTGGGTAATGAATATCAAGCGCTTTAAAGTCATTAAATATGGGAGTGTCGGCAATCGCGTTAGCATTTTCAAAACAAGCATTAGTATACGCGGTATGCGCCGTTGTAATACCAAGCTCTAAAAATGCGTGGCACACACTAGTAGTGCCGGTACGCGGTAAACCTATTATAAATATTTTGCTCATTAACTTTTCTTTAATTAGCCACGTGTCACTAGCAATACAAAGGCGCTAACAATAATCACCAAAAATGTAGTAATGGTACCAATTTGGCGATATTTCAGGCTTTTTTCTACTATGCCTAAATTTTGAAACACACGCCCTATTAATAACGCACCACCTAATATATGACAGTAATGGCTAGCAAGCCCTTGGTACTCTGCCAAAAAAAGTAAAATTAAAGCAATTGGCACGTACTCCATAAAGTTAGCGTGGGCACGCACAGCACGTTGTAGCGTTGCGTTACCATTATCACCAAGTGATATCTGCTCCGCGCGGCGCACTTTTATTACGTTAAAGCTCAAATAAATGTAAAAAAATGCAAGTAATGCAGCATAAGTTGAAATGATCACGGCGTTTTCCTGTTATTTTTATCGCATAAGCATGCGCTTTATTATTGTGGGCGTGATAATAACATATAAATTTGAGCAGCATTATCAGAAGTTTAATAAATGCCTATGCTAAGCTAAGGGTATTAAGTAAGTAGAAAATTACATAAGGATTTTATGTTTGTACCTCGCAAAGTAGCCGACAGTTACCGTGAAATGATTAACAGTATTGGCTTTTACCCTTCTATGCTTTCAGTGGGCTTTTTAGTATTTGCCATTATAACTATGTCGGTTGAATATTTAGCCCCTATTGAGCAGCTAAAATCGTTTATATCGGTTGTACTTGTTGATAGCGCCGAAAACGCGCGTACTATTTTAAGCACTTTAGCGGGGAGTATTATTTCGCTTACCGTGTTTAGTTTTTCGATGGTAATGGTGGTTTTAAATTCGGCCAGTGCGAGTTTATCGCCCCGCGTAGTGCCTGGGCTTATTACGCGTAAATCACACCAAATGGTTTTGGGCTTTTATTTAGGCAGCATAATTTACTCAATTATTATGCTTATAAACATTAATAAACTTGAAGGTGGCAGTACGGCTATTCCTTCAATTGGTGTGTTGTTTGCACTTGTTTTTGGCTTGATTTCATTAGGTTTATTTGTGTTTTTTATACATTCAATCTCTCGTGCCATTCAGGTTGATAACGTATTAAATGGCTTGTTTAGCCAAACTAAAAACGAAATTAAAACAATAATACTAAGACAACAAGAGAACCCAGTTGAAGACTTTCCAGACTTTAGCAAGTGGCATTCGGTAAGCAGTAAAACAGAGGGATATTATAAAGGCGTACATACCGATAAGCTGTGTGCCATTTTGGCAGAGCAAGATATAAAGGTGTATATCTCTGTTAACCAAGGCTATTTTACAGTTAAAGGTTACCCGTTTTTAAAATGTAATAAAGATATAGCAAACGATGAAGAGCTGATAAATAAAATTCTCGACTGCTTTATTTTTTATATAGAAGAGTACATTAGCGATCATTACCGTTATGGGTTAACGCAAATATCTGAGATTGCAGTTAAGGCAATGAGCCCGGGTATCAACGATCCAGGTACTGCGGTTAAATCAATTGATATGCTGAGTATTTTACTTATCCAAAGGCTGTCAATTAACGATATTAACTACTCGTTTAAGCACAGTGATAATGCCCCATTGTTGTACCTTCACGAAACAAGCTTTGATGAGTTATTACACGACAACTTTACACCGCTGCGTAATTACGCCAAAGGCGATGCATACGTAATGACAAACGTGCTTGAGGCATTTAAAAATATTTTGTTTGTTGCCCATAAAGATACCGATGCACGAAACAGTTTATTTAATTATTTAAATGCAATTGTTGATGACATAAATGAACATGTAACTAATGAATACGACAGACGCGAAGTAACTAATATGCTTAACTCAATAGCGCGTATCAGCCAAGAGCAAGGTGAGAAGTTGGTGGCACGTTTTGAGCACCACTAGGGCGTGTTGAATTATTTGGATTGAAATTTGTTCAATCTAGGGGCGATTAAATCGCGGCGCGAGGTTTGTAACCTAGTGGGCTAAGTAAAAACCGAGCAACATAGAGTTAATCGTCCCTAGGAAGAACCTATATTTTAATCTATGTAGTACACAGCATAGCTTGAGGCAGTAACTTTAATCTCTCCAGCATGGTAGGCATCAGGTACATAGTTACTTGGTGCGCTATCAGCCATCATTACTTTTTCTGCGCGCATATAAGGCTGCGACTGCACATTGAGTGGGCTCAGTGATGCGCTGTACAAACCTTTTAAGTCAACGCCATAATCTTCACTAAACTCTTTTGCAGCATCCCGTGCATCTTTAATTGCTAACTTTTGCGCTTTTTTATGCAGCTCGTTATAGTTACTTGCTAAAAATTGCGTTTGATTAATTTCGTTAATACCGTTGTTAACTAAGCTTTGTAGTAACTCTGGGTATTTATTTATATCGCTGAGTTTTACTGTTAACGTACGAGAAACCTTAAAGCCTTTAAATTCTTGATTACCGGTAGTGCGGTTGTATTGGCTATCACGGTTTATTGAGATTTGCCCGGCGTTTATATCTCCCTCTTTAACACCAATTTCTTTTACGAGCTTAATTGCCTTAGCGATGGTTAAGTCGGTTTTATTTTTAGCTGCAATTAAGTCTTTATCAACTTCGGTAATACCTACACTAAGCTGTACGTAATCTGGCATTGTAGTAAGAGTCGCTTCGCCCTTAACATAAATATGAGGAGCATCGGGTGTCGCTGCCGCGAGTGCATCAAAACTAAGTACGTTTAAAGCCAGTGCACTACCTAAAACAAGAGTCAGTGTTTTCATTAGTCGATCCTTTAATTTTGTAAATGCTATTAAAGACCTTACGTGGTTAATTAAATATGAACAAGCACAAAAAAACAGGCAATTGCCTGTTTTTTGTTAAGCGTTGTAACTGTGCCTACAACGTTATTTATTTTTAATTACGTATAAACCTAATTAAACACTACAACGTTTATAGTTACGGTATTTTGGTAACCAGTAATTTTTGTCGATTGCTGCCCATAACGCATCATCAGTAATCTCAAGAGCAACGCCCTCTTCGATTGCTTTTTTAGCAATGGCAAATGCAATACGCTTACTTAGCGTTTCAATTTCAGTTAAGGCTGGTAATAAACTGCCTTTACCTGTGTTTGCACGCGGCGACGACTCTGCAAGCATTTCGCTAGACACACTTAACATAGCATCTGTAATGCGTGTCGCTTTAGCGGCAATAACCCCTAAACCAATACCAGGAAAAATATAGCTATTGTTACATTGTGGGATTGGGAAAATTTCACCGTTGTGTTCAACCGGATCAAACGGGCTACCTGTTGCAACAAGCGCCTTACCGTCAGTCCACTTAATCACATCAGCAGGATGCGCTTCTACCTGCTTAGATGGATTACTCAATGGGAAAATAATTGGCTGTTCACAACCGGCGTGCATTGCACGAATAGCCTGCTCAGTAAACAAACCAGGTTGGCCTGAAACACCAATTAAAATGTCTGGTTGTGCACAGTGCATAACATCAAGAAGTGATGCGTATTCACCGCTGTAAGTCCAATCACTTAACGAGCCTTGCGGTTGTGCAAGTGCTTGTTGGAAATCGCGTAAGCCTTCCATACCCTCTGAAAGTAGGCCAAAACGGTCAACCATAAATACTTGGCTACGCGCTTGAGCTTCTGTAATACCTTCAAAAACCATTTGGCTAATAATTTGCTCAGCAATACCACAACCAGCAGAACCTGCACCCACAAAAACTACTTTTTGTTGGCTTAGGGTTGAATTTTTAACACGACACGCAGCAAGTAAAGAACCGACCGTTACAGCAGCAGTACCTTGAATGTCATCGTTAAAGCTACAAATTTCATTGCGGTAGCGCTTAAGTAACGGCATTGCATTTGGTTGTGCAAAATCTTCAAACTGAAGTAATACATTTGGCCAGCGACGTTTAACCGCTTTAATGAATAAATCTAAAAACTCATCGTATTCGTCTTGAGCAATACGCTTATGGCGTGCACCCATGTACATAGGATCGTTTAAAAGCTTTTCGTTATTAGTACCCACATCAAGCATTACAGGCAATGTGTATGCTGGGCTTATACCACCACACGCAGTGTAAAGTGACAATTTACCAATTGGGATACCCATGCCACCAATACCCTGATCGCCTAGGCCTAAAATACGCTCGCCATCAGTTACAACAATCACTTTTACTTTACCTTTGGTAGCGTTGCGTAAAATGTCGTCAATTTGGTAACGATCTTCATACGAAATAAATAAGCCGCGTGCGCTGCGATAAATGTCTGAGAATTTTTCACAAGCGTCGCCAACTGTCGGCGTGTAAATGATTGGCATCATTTCTTCAAGATGATCACGCACTAAACGGTAGTAAAGTGTTTCGTTGTTATCTTGAATCGCACGTAAGTAAATATGCTTATTAAGGTTGTCGGTAAAGCTAGAATACTGCTGATAACAACGCTCAACTTGCTCTTCTATTGTTTCAAAGCGAGGAGGAAGTAAACCAGCAAGATTGAAATTTTCGCGTTCTTTTTTACTAAAGGCACTGCCTTTATTTAATAGCGGTGTTTCAATTAGGCCAGGGCCAGAATGATGAATATATAAGTAGTTAGGATCAGTATTAGTTGTCATATTTCCAGGCTTTAACGGAGTCTTAAGTTATGATCTGTCATTATCAGTGTTAAAGGTTTAATTGCAACGACAATTAAGCTAGTCAGACCATTGAGAGAAAATACATGCGGGCTTCACTGCCCACATGCATATTATACATAATTTAAAATTGTATAGTGGCGTTATTATCAGTTAAATCAGATAACGCAACACCTTCACGGCGAGGGTCCGCACCACCATATAAGGTATTATTTTTAACTTCAACTGCGTGTAAGCCTGAGTTTAAATCAATAATACGTACATTGTGGCCACGTTTAGTAAGCGCAGGCGCAATGGCTTCAATGGTTGTGCCTTTTTCAAGGCTGGTGTAATCGTTACGATTTGTTGTACGCGGTAAGTTAATAGCGTCTTGTGCTGATAAATTCCAGTCAATAACACCCACAACAACTTGTGCAACGTAATCTATGATACGACTACCACCAGGTGAGCCTACAATTAAACGTAAGCTGCCGTCTTTATTAAATACCATTACCGGTGACATAGAGCTACGCGGGCGTTTACCAGCCTCTACACGGTTTGCTACTAGCTTACCGTTTTTACGTGGCGATAACGAAAAGTCAGTTAGTTGGTTATTTAAAATAAAGCCATTAACCATAACCGTAGAGCCAAACGCCATTTCAATTGAACTGGTCATCGACACTGCATTGCCTTTACTATCGACAATAGATACGTGCGAGGTAGACGGTAACTCGTATGAGTCATCCATTGCGTAGCTTAAGTAACCTACAGGATTACCTGCAACGGCTGGTTGGTCTGTTTCGGTAATTAATTTAGCGCGCGAGGCAATGTAATCTTTGTTTAAAAGCTCCTTTGTTGGTACTTGGGTGAAATCAGGGTCGCCCATGTACATATCGCGATCGGCAAATGCAATACGCGATGCTTGGCTAAAGTAATGAATCGCTTTTTCGCCATTTGGCTTAAGTGCGCTCATATCTTTATGTTCAAGTAAGCCAAGCATTTGTAGCACCGCTACACCACCACTGCTAGGTGGTGCCATTGAACATACGTTGTACGCTCGGTATTGTATACACACAGCGTCGCGCTCTTTGCTTTTGTAATCCGCTAAGTCTTGTACGCTCAACTTACCAGGGGCAACTTTAGAGTGCTGTACAGCATTAACCATTTGTTTAGCGTTTTCGCCTTTGTAAAATGCATCAATGCCCTGCTTTGCAATGTCTTTGTATAAATCAGCAAGTGGTTGATTCTTTTTAACGCTACCCGCTTCGATTAATTTACCATTTGGGTAAAAATATTCGTTAATAATAGGCATACTCAACACGCCTGGGTTTAACTGGCGTGCTAATAAACCATGTAAACGCGGCGAAATTACAAAGCCTTGCTCTGCAAGTTCAATAGCTGGTTTAAAAAGTTCTTCCCACGGCAAGGTACCGTATTGCTTATGCGCGCTTGCAAAGGCATGTAAAATACCAGGTACACCAACAGAGCGCCCACCTACTACTGCTTCAATCCATTTAACGGCTTTACCGTGCTTATCTAAAAACAGCGTTTCGTCTGCATTTGCAGGAGCTGTTTCACGGCCATCAAAGCTAGTAAGCTTATTGGTTGCTTTGTTGTAGTACATCATAAATGTACCACCGCCAATACCTGACGACTGCGGCTCAACTAAAGTAAGTACAAGCTGAGTAGCAATAGCAGCATCTACGGCACTGCCGCCTTGGGCTAAAATTTGTTGACCGGCTCTTGAGGCATATGGATTTGCCGCAGCAACCATGTATTTATCACCTTGCACCACTTTTTTATGGATTAATCCAGTAGCGGCTTCAGGTTCGCGAGTTTCAATTTGAGTTGCTTGCTGTGCAAATGAAGGCAGTGATACTGCGCACAGTCCAATGGCAAATAATGAGTTAAGTTTAAAATGCATAAAAATACTAAAAACACTTAATTACGTAGTTGTATTTGGCATCTTAAAGTTAAACGGGCACAATATGCAAAAATTTTGACTAAAAAAATATAATAAAATGCTTAATTTACCTATTCAACCTCGTTATATATTACCGCCTATTATTCTGCTGCTATTTAGTACCATTTTTGCTGCATTTGATTTAAATAATTTACTTGAATTTAACCGAAGCCTAATTGATGAAGGCGAACTGTGGCGAATTTTTTCTAGCCAATTTGTTCATGCTAATTGGGCTCATTTGGGACTAAATGCCAGTGGTGTTTTACTAATATGGCTTTTACATGGCGAATACACATCACCTACTCGCTACGCTTTTAATACAACTGCGCTAGCACTGTGGTGTGGACTCGGCGTGTATTGGTTTTGCCCAAGCATACATATTTACACCGGATTAAGTGCTCTGCTGCATGGTGTAATTATTTGGGGGGCAGTTAAAGACATAACTGTAGGGCTTAAGTCGGGTTATTTATTATTTGTAGGCGTATGGATTAAAATAGCGTTTGAGCAATTTAGCGGCCCAAATGCTGATATAGGAAAACTTATTAACTCCACAGTGGCCATTGATGCACATTTAATTGGAGTTATAGGTGGGACTCTACTTGCCATACCACTGGCTATAGAGCTCTTAAAAAAGCAAAAATAGCGCATAAGCTATTGCCCCTCCAATAAAAACGCCGCGTTAATTTATTAAACTAACGCGGCGTTTTTGTTTTTATACTTTATTTTAAGAATTAAAGCGTTTCTTTAAATAACTTATGAATACGGCGGTATTCGTCTAACCAGCTTGAAGGCTGTACAAAGCCATGTGGTTCAACGGGGAATATCGCTGTTTCAAAGTTTTGCTTTTCAAGCTCTATTAAGCGCTGTACTAAACGTACTGAATCTTGAAAAAACACGTTATCGTCAACCATTGGTGAGTTAATTAATAAACGCTTGTTTAAACCCTCAGCATAATAAATTGGCGAGCTGCGCTCATAGGCAATCGGGTCAACATCAGGATGGTTTAATATATTAGCCGTATAACCTGTGTTGTAGTGCGCCCAATCGGTAACAGGGCGAAGTGCTGCACCCGATTGAAATAACTCAGGCGCGGTAAACAATGCCATAAAGGTCATAAAGCCGCCGTAAGAGCCGCCATAAGTGCCGACTGCTTTGGTATCAACATTGGCATTTTGCGCCATCCATTTAACGCCATCGGCTAAATCTTGTGTTTCAGGTGTGCCCATTTGACGATAAATCGCGGTGCGCCAATCACGGCCGTAACCTTTAGATGCGCGGTAATCCATATCCATTACTATGTAACCTTCATCAGCGAGCAATGAATGGAACATAAATTCACGAAAATAAACCGAAAACCCCATATGTGAATTCTGTAAGTAACCCGCGCCGTGATTAAAAATAACCGCTTTGCGGTTTTTACCTACTTCACCTTCTACGTAATCAGCTGGGTAGTACACTTTTGCGTATATCGGTTGATCTGTATGGCTCGATGGCACAGCAACAATTTTAGGTACAGTTAGCTTTTTAGCTAAAAACTCATCCGACACAGTATGGGTTAAGCGCGTGGCTTTTGTATTGGCTTTAGCGTCAGCTACATAAAGCTCATTAGGCTTGGTAATTGTAGAGTGCTTAAGGAGTAACTTAGTTTCATCTGGGCTTAACGTGTAATCAGTCATGCCATTTAAGTCAGTAACTTGCTCGCTATTACCTGTTTGCGGGTTAACACGGTAAATTTCGTACAGGCCTGGGTGCTCAACATTCGCTTTGTAATAAATTGCGCTGTCGTCGCTGGTAAGCGTTAAGTTAGAAACCTCAAATTGGCCTTGTGTTAGCACAGTTGCTTTGCCGTTAATTGGTTTTTTATAAAGCTGGCTATAACCCGACTCTTCCGATAGGTAATAAAGCGTGTTCGAGTTATGTAACCAGCCAAAGTCGTTAAACGCATAAGCAATCCATGCATCGTCATGAAGGCGATGTTGCGACACAAGTTTGTTGCTTTTAAAATCAACGGTAGCAAGCCAGCGGTCTTTGTTGTCCCATGCTTCGAGCATGACAGCTACTTGCGAGCCGTCATCGTTCCATACTATTGGGCTTTGCTCAAAACCCCAGTCCATAATAAGGTTAATGCCACGAGGCGCCTTTTTAGACTTATATGTTTTACCATCACGTGCATAATTTTCTTTTTTAACTGCGGCTAAAACATCTTCATCAAAGCCCGGTAAGGTATTAAAGCTAAGTGATGTTTGCTCTTTGTTAGTTAAATTGATGTACACAAGCTTTGAGGTTTCTTCTTTAGCATCGGCTACACGGCGGCGTGCTTTTTTAGGTTCTATAGTGGCGTCATTTGTAATGTAGTTAGGCATAATATCGCCATCACCACGCCAATCTGTTTGCTTTTGTACAACGACTAACAGCGCATCACCATTTGGCGAAAGCTGTGCTTCTGCAACTTTATTACCGTCACCTAAGTAGTAAGCTGTGTTAGCAATTGAATCGTTTTGTTCATTAATTTGCTCATTACGTGCTTGCTTAACTTTTTTATTTTTTTGTTGAAGCGCCACAAACTTAATCAATTTATGCTGCTCTTTAGCAATATACGTGCTTGGCTCTTCAATCCCTTTTGGCTCACCAGCAAGTTTTAAGTTAGCAAGCTCGCTCGTTAAGCCTGTTTTTAAATCAACTTTAAAAAATACATTGCCTTGGCGGTAAACTAAATCGCCATTATTTAAAAATTGTGGTTTAGACTCGCTCGCTGATGTCGCTGTAATTTGTTTAAGTTCACCGGTTTTTAGGTTTTTAACAAACACATTGCCTTTAAACGTGTAGGCCGCCATTGTTTTATTTTTTGAATAAACAACTTTATTTGAACCCACAGTATGAAGTTTATTAAGTGCTACCTGCTCTGCTGTTTGGCTAGTAACCGATTGGCTAAATAAATTGCGTAGTGTATTACCTTGCTCTTTTTGAGCATAAATAATAGTAGCCGAATCGCTCGCCCAGTAAGCGTTCTCTGGCTGATTGCCCATCCAATCAGGATCGGCCATTGCTTGTTCTAGCGTTATTTTTTGTGAGCCGGCATCTGCTGGCGTGTTTACAACCGCAGCAACCGATGTTGCTGGTAAAGCACTTTGCTGTGTTGATGAGGTGTTAGCGGTCGCGCTACAACCTGCAAGCATAACACTTGAGGCAACAGCTAAGGCCACTAACGTTTTAGATGAAGAAAAATTAAAAATCATAGTGCTTCTATACGGTTATTATAATTAAGCCGTATTTAAGCAGAAGCACTCAAGTTATTGCAATTTTTTAAGATAAATAGCCATTAAACAGGGTAAAGCTCAGTTTACTAGCGCATCCCCTGTTAATAGGCGTTATTCAACGATTAAATCAAGCCACACCAGTCGATGATCGCTCGATGCGTTTCTGTCTTTAATTAAACGATATTCATTGCTCGTTTTAGTTGGCCAAAACACACCACCGTCTTTAATTTTTAGGCCATAGTTTGACGGTAAAACGTAATCAACACGCGCTTGCCAATTAGCACTGTAATTTTTTGCATAAGGCACAGCATACTGCTCTTTAGCGCCCTCACTTTTTGGAACAAAGTGAGCGTTTATCAATGGATTTTTAAGCAGTTGATCGGTGGTATTTGTGCGGGCTTTATCGCCCTCTGGTGCGGCATTTAAATCGCCTAAAATAACAAACCGAGAGTAAGTTTTTAAACCGCCCTTTTCGCCTTTATCATCGTAAATATACTTAGCGTTTGAAACGTAATCGGCAATTAACCTTACTTCATCGTGGTTACGTTTGCCGTTTCTATCCTCTTCACCGTCAAATACAGGGGGTGTTGGGTGAGATGCAATAACATGAATGGTTTTATCATTTACGTTAATAGGTAAATCCCAAAACGATTTAGAGCTAAGTCTTAACGCTTGCCATTCTTGTGCGTTATACCAGTTTTCGCCTGTTTTAGGCATTACGGGCATTTGTGCATTTGGCATGTCTTTATATTTAAAGGTTTGAAGGGTTCTTACTTTATCAAAATCGATTGGGTATTTTGACAAAATAGCCATACCGTAATGCCCTTCAAAAAAGCCAAAACCTTGTGCATCGCCCATCACGCCATTTTTCTTGCCGTCGTTATCTAAATCAAACTCAGTGGCTAGGCCTGTATTTACCGAGGCAATATAAGAGTAAGGGTAATTAATAGCGGCTTGTTTATGTTGACCTACATTTAAATAATGCTTATTAAAGTATTCAATACCCTGCTCTTTTGGGATGTAATCAAATTCGTTAAGTAAAATAATGTCAGGGCGAACACGTTGAATAATTTCCGCTATGTTCTTAATTTGCTGGTGGTTTGCTTTAAGTGCATTCACTAAAGCATCACTTTTAACTTGCTCACCTTTAGGTGTGTGATTAGTTGCATCCATACTTACATTAAAAGTAGCAACACGAAGAGAGTCTGATGCAAATGCACTGTTACTAAAAAAAGGACTAAAAGAAGCGGCAACAAGTAGTGCGCTATAAATTGCTTTAAGTTTCATTAAATAATTTCACTGTAAAATTTTAGACTCAATCATTATTTCACAAACTGGGTATCCACGCGCCTTTTTTAAACATAAAAAAGCCGAGCAAGCTCGGCATTTAATAAAACGAGTATTTAGCCGTTTAATGAAGGATTAAATTAGCTGCCGCTTTTAAAATACCTGGGTAGTCTTGCTCAGGTAAATATTCAGTAAGCTCGCCTAATTTATCTGCTAGGTCGTTCATGCTAGTGGCCGATACGTTTATATGGCCCATTTTACGACCTGGTTTTGCAGTTTTACCGTACCAATGGCTAGTCACATCTGCGTATTTTAGTACGTCAGCTGGAATACTAGGTTGCCCTAATACGTTTATCATCGCGGTAATGTGTTTAAGCTCAGTATTACCAAGCGGTAAACCTGCAACAGCACGCATGTGGTTTTCAAACTGCGAACAGTGGCAACCTTGCTGCGTCCAATGGCCTGAGTTATGTACACGCGGTGCAATTTCGTTAACGAGTAACGTGCCTTGTACATCAAAAAACTCAATAGCTAGTACGCCAACATAGTTAAGTTCGTTTGCTATTTTAGTAAATGCATCGTTTGCTTGAGCTTCAACGCTGCGATTGTTTTTACCAGCAATAGAGAGCGTTAACACACCATTTGTGTGCTCGTTTTCTGTTAGCGGATAAATAGCAACATTACCGTGTTTATCGCGCGCACCAATAATAGAGACTTCACGATCAAACGGGATCATTTTTTCAGCAATAATTGTATGTGGCGCAAGCTCTGTGCCCGATGCAATAAAATCAGCCATTTGTGACCAAATTTCATCTATTTGATCATCTGACTTTAATCGCCATTGACCTTTTCCATCGTAACCTGCTTGGCATGTTTTAATAACAAGTGGCTTACCTAGGGTTTTAACAGCGTGTTCAAGGTGCGCTTTTTCAGTAATTAATTGGTACGGCGCACAAGTTACGTTTGTTTTTTCAAGCAATGCTTTTTCAAGCGAGCGATCGCCACCGGTTTTAATCGCAGCTTTTCCTGGGTAAAACTTATTGCTGTTGCAGCAAAGTGTTAGTACGTCATCAGGAATGTGCTCAAACTCAGCAGTAATTGCATCTGCGTTTGAAATTGCTTGCTCAAGTGATGTGGTATAAACCTCGCCAGTTAGCGGGTGCATAATTTGCTTGCTGCCTACATCGTACGCCACTACGTTTAAATTAAGTGGCGCGCCTGCAAGGCTCATCATACGTGCAAGTTGCCCTGCACCTAATATTAAAATATTCATTATTACTCTGCAGGGTTTGGATTAGCTAATATAGTGTCGGTTTGCGCTTTACGAAAAGCTTCAATTTTTGCAAAAATTTCTGGATTTTGACACCCTAAAATTTGTGCGGCTAGTAAACCTGCGTTTGCTGCGCCCGGCTCACCAATGGCAAGCGTACCAACAGCAACACCTTTAGGCATTTGGCAAATAGATAAAAGTGAATCAACACCATTTAATGCTTTTGATTTTACAGGTACGCCCAGTACAGGAAGCGATGTAAAAGCAGCAGCCATACCCGGTAAATGCGCAGCGCCGCCAGCGCCTGCAATAATCACTTTAATACCACGTTCTGCGGCTGAACTTGCGTAATCAGCAAGTAATTGAGGAGTGCGGTGTGCAGACACGACTTTAGTTTCGTACTTAATGCCAAAATGCTCAAGCATAAGTGCTGCATGTTCCATGGTTGGCCAATCTGATTTAGAACCCATAATAATGCCAACAGTCATAAATACTCCTCAGTAATGTATTTTTAAAATAGCGGACTTATGTCCTGTTTAAGCCGGGTATTATACCCAAAGCCATATTAATTGCGACTAATACAAAGCCACAAAAACAAAAAAAGCCATGTTTAAACATGGCTTTTTAGGGCTAACGTGTAAATAGCTAATTAAGCTTCTTTACTCGCTAGGTATTCTGCGTAGTTGCCTCTAAAGTCAATGATTTTACCATCTTTAACTTCCCAAATTCGGGTAGCTACCGATGATACAAATTGACGATCGTGCGATACAAACATTAATGTGCCTTCGTAGGCTTCAAGTGCTAAGTTAAGCGCTTCAATAGATTCCATATCCATGTGGTTGGTTGGCTCATCCATTAGCAATATGTTTGGTTTATGCATCATAATTTTACCAAACAGCATGCGGCCTTGCTCACCACCTGAAATTACTTTAACTGACTTTTTAATATCGTTTTGAGAGAACAGCATACGACCTAAGAAGCTACGAACCACTTGCTCGTCGTCGCCTTCTTGTTGCCATTGCTCCATCCACTGAAACAAGTTCATGTCGGTTGCAAACTCATCTGCGTGATCTTGCGCGTAGTAGCCAATGTTCGCGTTTTCAGAGAACTTAAACTCACCGGCTTTAGGAGCTAAGCGCCCTGCTAATGTATTAAGTAATGTTGTTTTACCAACACCATTTTCACCAATAATAGCAATACGTTCGCCAACTTCTACTAAACCTTCAAGTCCAGAAAACAACGTATTGTCCTCAAAACCTTGCGTTAAGTTATTCATTTCAAGCGCGTTTCTGAATAACTGCTTTTCTTGGTCGAAGCGAATAAACGGCGTTTGGCGTGAAGACGCTTTAACTTCGTCTAACTGAATTTTGTCGATACGTTTAGCGCGCGATGTTGCCTGCTTAGCTTTAGATGCGTTAGCAGAGAAACGTGATACAAACTGTTGAAGTTCAGCAATTTGGTTTTTCTTCTTCGCGTTTTCGCTAAGTAGTTGCTCACGTGCTTGCGTTGCTGCAAACATGTATTCGTCGTAGTTACCTGAGTAAATACGTAGCTCACCGTAGTCAATGTCGGCCATGTGAGTACACACAGAGTTTAAAAAGTGACGGTCATGCGAGATGATTATCATGGTACAGTCGCGTTGGTTTAACACGTCTTCTAACCACTTGATGGTGTAAATATCCAAGTTATTGGTAGGCTCATCAAGTAGCATTATATCTGGGTCTGAAAACAACACCTGTGCAAGTAGCACACGTAGTTTAAAACCAGGTGCAATTTCTGACATTGGGCCAAAGTGTTGGTCTGTGCCAATACCTACGCCTAATAGAAGCTCGCCTGCTTTAGATTCAGCAGAGTAACCATCCATTTCAGCAAACTCAGTTTCAAGATCGGCTACTTTCATACCGTCGTCTTCACTCATTTCTGGTAAAGAGTAAATGCGGTCGCGTTCTTGTTTTATTTTCCACAGCTCTTTGTGACCCATGATCACAGTATCAATTACTGAGTATTCTTCGTAGGCAAACTGGTCTTGGTTTAGTTTAGCAACACGTTCATTTGGATCAGTACTTACATTACCTGAAGACGCTTCGAGCTCACCACTTAGAATCTTCATAAATGTTGATTTACCACAACCATTTGCACCGATTAAACCGTAACGGTTTCCGTCGCCAAATTTTGCTGAGATATTTTCAAATAATGGTTTAGCACCAAATTGCATGGTGACATTAGCTGTACTAATAATAGCGCTACCCTCCAAAGGAGTAATGATGTATTTAAATTGCGCGCAGTTTAAACCAAAATGGCCTGTTTTTCTATGAAAGTTTAAAGGCAAACCTCGTCGTTTAAGGCAATTATTATCACTGAGCTACTCGTAATTAAAATAACAAATTAGATTTAGTGTTTTTGCAAATTGTTATTCAACTTAGATAAATTAAAATTCATAAATACATTCATAATAAACCAATATGAGCGTTTAGAATTTGGTATATAAATAGGGTCTGTTGATCTTTTAAGGTTGAATTTCCAGCAGTCTGTTTGGTATTTAGGCAAGGCAGAGCCTATACAGTGTGGTTATTCCCCATAAATGGGCGATAACGTAGCATTAATGCCAAACAGGCGCTGCCCAAAGGGTTCTTCCTAGGGGCTATTTACTCTTTGTTGCCTACATGGATGTAGGTAAGGGGCGTGAGCAGGACGCGGAAGCTTTGCTCGGTTTTTACTTAGCCCACTAGGTTACAAACTTCGCGCCGCAATTAAATAGCCCCTAGTTTGAACAAATTTCAATCCGCAAAGATCAACAGACCCTAGAGTAAAAACACTTTTAACGTGTTTGTGTGTTTACTTAACTCATTTTTGTACAACCTATAACAATAAAAAGTTATATTTATGAAAATAAAGCACTTTTAGAGCTTTTGCACTAGTCGCTATTTTTTAACCAAGATGAAATTAATTCAAATTAGAATTTTAACACACCACTTATTACCAATCCTTTTTACCTACAAAACAACTAAAAAAACAAACCTCAGCAACACCTGAAAAACAAAATTAACCTCGAGTGAATGTCAATTAAGTTTGCCGTCCAATTTTGTTGATTTTTTTTCACTTTTGAGCCGTTTATTGCTTTGTTAATCTTCGAACCTGAATTTTTACCTACGTAAAAACACTGAAATTTACACAGGGCAACACACAAGATGAGCAAAAAATTAGCGACACTGATTAGCGCAAGTATTGTATTAGCACCCGCTGTTTCGGCGGTAGAGTTATACAAAGATGATAAAAACACTCTAAAAGTAGGTGGATATCTTGATGTGCGTGTAATTAACACACAAAACGAAACCGAAGTTGTTAACGGTACTTCGCGCATTAACTTTGGCTTTACCCGAAAGCTCAAGAAAGACTGGACTGCCCTTGCACTCGTAGAATGGGGTGTAAACCCTGTAGGCAGTAGCGATATAATTTATAACAATCGTTTTGAGTCAATTCAGGACGAGTTTTTGTATAACCGTTTAGGTTACGCAGGCCTTTCACACGAAAAGTATGGTCAACTTACCATTGGTAAACAATGGGGTGCATGGTACGACGTAGTTTATGGCACAAATAATAGCTTTGTATGGGATGGTAATGCAGCTGGCGTTTACACCTATAACAAAGACGATGGCGCTGTAAATGGCACTGGCCGTGGCGATAAGTTAGTGCAGTACCGCAATAGCTATAACGATTTTAGTTTTGCAGTACAAGCGCAGCTTAAAAACAGCGAATTTTATACCTGTGACGTAAGCGATATTTCAGAAGAAGAATGCGAAACGCTATGGAACTCTGGCGATAGTGCAGCCCAAGAAGTTGAATTTAACTACACATTTGGTGCATCTGTAACATATACCCCTACCGATATGCTCACGCTTACAGCGGGTATTAACCGTGGCGAGTTTGATTTAACGTTTGGCGATGGTTCTACTCGCAATGTTGAAGATTTAATTTACGGTGCAGGCATTATGTGGGGCAATATTGATAAGCCCGGCCTTTACGTTGCTGCCAACATAAATAAAAACAAAAACCACGACACCGATAATATTGGTCGCTTAATTGATGACGCAATAGGTGTAGAAACATTTGCATCTTACCGCTTTGATAACGATTTTCGCCCTTTTATTGCCTACAACGTGTTTGATGCAGGTGATGACTACGTAATTCAGCCAAACTTTAACGCCGATCCAGACGATGTATTTAAGCGTCAGTTTGCTGTTATTGGCCTTCACTACTTAATTGACGAAGACACTATTGCCTACGTAGAAGCGCGTAAAGACTTTAGCGACTTTGAAAGTGATAACGACGATCAACAAGCACAAATGGAGCAGTCGGAAGATGACGGTATAGCATTTGGTTTTAGATATAAGTTCTAAATATAAGTTCTAAATATAAGCTCTAAATATAAGCTCTAAATATAAGTTAAAAACGACTACAACTTCCCTAAGCACAACCCTTTTAGCCCTTTTAACTTTTTTAACTGGGCTTTTTTTCTGCCATACTTTTTTCAATACTCAATTTTGCATTTAAGGCTATTTCAACAAATGCATTAACAGCCGCATTGGTATCTGCTTTTTTAATTTGTAATAGCACCGGGATTTGCGTGAGTACGTCGCTCAGTTTTATAAAATGGCACCCTTCACTATATAATTTACGTACGCAATAAGGCGCAATTGCCACACCAAGGCCAGCAGCCACTTCAGTAACTAATGTTTGCATAAGCCTAGGTTGGCTAATAATGTTCGGTGAAAAATGAGCTTGTTTGCATTGCAAAATGGTTTCATCAAAAAGACCAAGTGCTTCCTCTCTATTAAAAATAATAAAGGGTTCATTTTTTAGCTTAGCTAAATCAATATTTTTATAATTTGCCAGCGCATGGTTTTGATTAACGATGGCCACCAATGAATCTACATAAATAGTATGACTTACAAATTCATCATTAATTGAATCAGGTAAAGGCCGTGAAAAACCCACATCAATTAAATCATTTTTAAACGCATGTATCTGCTCAGTTGCAGTCATTTCAAACAATGTAACGTGCACGCTTGGGTATTGCTGTTTATATTCTCGAACCAGTGCTGCCATAAAGGTTAAACATGCCGAGCTTAAGTGCGCAATATTAAGTGTACCTACCTGCCCGTTGTGGGCACGTTTAACCTGAGTTTTAGCTTTGTCAGCTAGAGCCAAAATAGCGCGTGCATCTTTTAATAGCTGCTCACCCGCTTGAGTTATTGCAACATCGCGTGAGTTTCTTATAAACAGCACAACATCAAGCTCGCTTTCGAGCTGAGCAATATGCCTACTTATTGCAGGTTGCACGGTGTGTAGCTCTTTGGCCGCTTCTGAAAAACTCTGATGCTTAGCCACGCTGACAAAACTTTTTAATGTTTTAATATCCATCATGCACCTTAAATGCATTATCTGTATAGATTCTATAAAATAATATCATTTTTGTTATAGGTAAAGAACTCATACCATAGCGGCATGAGTTAACAACACAAGACAGCTATGACCAAACCCAAACAAAATCAGTCATTAAGTCGATTTATTTTATTACTAATGACCACTGCAATTGCAGCAACAGCAGCAAACTTGTACTACAACCAGCCTATTTTACCGCTTATAGCGAACGAATTTAATTTAACTGATTCGCAGCTTGGGAGTATTCCCGCGCTTACACAAATTGGTTACGCGTTTGCGTTATTATTTATTTCTCCTTTGGGTGACTCGATTGCTCGCAGGCGTTTAATTACTATTTTGTCGAGCTTATTAGTAGTGGCTTGTAGTGCAGCAATGCTTGCACCTAACTTACCTTTATTACTTATATCGGTATTTTTAATTGGTGTAAGCGCCAATATAACCCAGCAATTAATACCCTTTGCAGCATCGCTTGTATCGAGCGAGCAAAAAGGTGCCACGTTAGGCACATTAATGATGGGCTTAACCATCGGTATTTTACTTTCAAGAACGTTAAATGGGTTTGTAGGTGAGCAATTTGGTTGGCGAAGTGTATTTTTAATGTCGGCAGTACTTGCAGCGGTATTTGGTATATTACTGCGCGTGTTTTTACCTGGCAATAAGCCACACACTAATTTGCGTTACTGGCCTCTCATTAAAAGTACGTTGGCGTTGTTTATTAAACATAAATCACTGCAGCACTTTACACTTTCGGGTGCATTTTGGTTTGCATCATTTAATGTGCTTTGGGCAACACTTGCAATTTATGTAAGTAACGAGCCATTTAACTACAACGCTCAACAAGCCGGTTTATTTGGTGTAATAGCATTGGCTGGCGTAATTGGCGCTAAGTCGTCGGGTAAATGGGTCAGCAAACTGGGATCTAAAGCTCTAATTATGATTGCACTTACGCTTGCGGCAATCGGCTTTGCTATTACAGGTTTGTTTAATGGCAGTTTAGCGTCGTTAGTTATTGGCATTATTTTAATCGACTTTGCCATATTTAGTGCGCAAGTGGCTAACCAAGTGCGTGTTTTTAGTATTGACCCCACTGCGCAAAGTCGCATAAATGGAATTTACATGCTGGGTTATTACATTGGAGGCGCTGTTGGTTCAATGGTTGGTGTTAAAGCATTTGCACTTTATCAATGGCCTGGCGTTGTTGCTGTAAGCATTATATTTATTTTGCTAAGTGGCATTTTTAATTCATTTGCTAAAAAGTAATAGCTTAAAACTTAAGGAGTAAAAATGGGTATGTTAAAAACAGCGGGTAGCTTTACATTACTGTGTATTGCCAGCTTAACTATTATGGTGGGAACCCTACTTGCGCCAGGTTTAGTAAGTATTTCACAAGGATTAGGTATAACCGATAGCACCGTACTTTTAATTACGTTGCCATCGTTAGGCGCTGTGGTTTTTGCGCCGCTAGCAGGAAAATTAATAGATAAATACGGAGCTTATAAACTTTTAGTAATTGGGTTATTTTTATATGGGGTTGCGGGTGCCAGTGCTTACTTTTTAAAAGGCCCAACGCTTGTATTTGCTAATCGATTTTTACTCGGCGGTATAACTGCTGTGGTAATGGCAAGTTGTACGGTTTTAATTTCTGCTTGGTACACAGGCGAAGCACGCCTTGGCATGATTGCAAAACAAGGCATGGCGATAGAGTTAGGCGGTGTTATATTTTTATTTTTAGGCGGATTATTAGCGTCGCAATTTTGGGCACTGCCATTTTCACTTTATTTAATAGCGTGGGTATTTTTGGCTATGCTTTTATTATTTGTGCCAAGTAAAAACTCACTGGCTAGTAATAGCGATGAAGTGTCAGAACATATACACCACAAAGCTAACAATGGCCTCTCGTTAAAAAGCGTTTATGTAATTTCAACACTCGCGATGACCATATTTTTTACGTCTACTGTTTTACTGCCCATTACAATGAACGAGGAAAACTTTAATGAGTCACAAATAGGCCAACTACTCGCATTTATATCTTTAGTGGCTGTAGTTACTGCAGGCTTTATGCCTAAAATAACAAAGAAGCTTGGTGAGCCCAAGGTTTTGGCATTTGCCTTTTTAGCGTTTAGTTTATCGTATATTTGTTTTACACAAGTAAGCACCCTACTTTTAATTTTAGGCGCAATATTAATAGGTATAGGATTTGGTTTTAGTATTCCGCTTTTAAACCATATGACGGTAGAGCTCAGTGATGTGAAAGTACGAGGCCGTAATTTATCGTACTTTACGATGGCTGTATTCTCGGGTCAGTTTTTTACCTCATTTATGCAATACATACCTGGTGGTGAAAAAAACGTATTTATAATTTGTGGCGTTTCAGCATTTATAATTGCACTGGTATTATTTTTTAAACCGACCAAAGCAAAGTAGTAATAACTTACAAAAGAGCACTTTTATAAATGCTCTTTTTTACCTAAACCTCCCGCTTTATTATTTGCACTACCTACCTGATTACTTTTTCTAATTTAACTCTATTGCTAAGTATAGCGTTATAGTAATATTTAGTATGATGTGTTCTTTTACTATAAAGCCACCAGCTAATTTATATTAACTGCATTAAGAGTGTAAAAAGATGGTGAAATTATATTGAAATTGCAAAGTACTTACACTGCTTATCACTGATCACAAAGCTGATTAAAAGCAGTAACAAATAGATGTGTATATGCTCATAGGTACGTACTGCATTCTAACTCAATAGCTACGCACTGTATATAAACACAGCATTCGTGTTTCCTGTGCAAATATAAATTAAACCAACTTTCCTTTGTAAGTCGTTAATAATATTAAACTAAGTAAAGTGCTATAAAGCTGATTGAGCATTCTAAATACACAAAACAGCGGCAACTGTATATACATACAGTTGCCGCTTAAACCTATCTAACCTACTTTTTAATAAACGCACTATAACCAGCTAATGCCTTTGATACACTAAGTGGTGGATTATCTGAATGCTCAGCACCTTCGTTTATAGCGCTTTGCCACGCAAGGTTATTATTAGGGTTTGCTTTTAAAGCAGACTCTAAATTATTAAACGCTTTTAACATTAACGGATGCTCTGCCCCACCCACCGAAAGATATAAATAAGTAGGCGCCTTAACTTTGTTAGCTTGAGTAGTTAAAAACGCTTCTACATTATTAACCACTGTCATGTCGTCATACCAAGCCGCTGGGCTAAATGCAAAATAGCCATTAAACAGTTCAGGCCTTGTATGCAGTGTATAAAGTACAAAGCTGCCACCGGCCGAAAAACCACTTAATACACGGTTATTACTAAGCTTATATTTTGCCGATAAATACGGGAATAACTCAGTTTCAATAAACGCTAAAAACTTGTCGGCTTCACCATTAGGCTCTATAAGTGTTTCGCCCTCTGGGCGCGCTTGTGTATTTACATCTTGGCGAGCATAAGGTGGCACTAAATCGCGATTACGTGTATCTGTAAAAAACAAATTAGGAATAGACACCAATATAGCCTTATCCCCTTTTTCGCTCTTAGCTTGTTTTGTAAGTGCTTTGTCCCATGTATCTAAATTAAAGTTACCATCGGTTTTAATAATTAACGGATACGCTTTTTTAGGATTGTAATTAGCGGGTAATCTTATAAACACTTTGCGCGACTCATTAAGCACGCTTGAGTTAATTGTTACGTCTGTATAGGCCGATACATAATGGTTGTAATAGCGTATGGCTAAAATACCGATAGCAAAAATGACTACGGCTAAACTTAAATTAATAAAATAGTGTTTTGTTATTTTTATTGCCATGCGGCATTCCTTTAAATATTTAGGAGTTATTTAATCGAGCTTAACCCATTGTTTTATTTCAAGCGCGGTCATAATAAGCTCAACCGAAAACGCGGCTAAAATCATCCCCATCACACGCGTTAAAATAGACGCGCCGCCAGTACCAATAAGCTTAATTATTTTACCCGAAAGCAGCAACAATATTAATGTAATACCCAACACACCAATTGTAACAAGCGCTGTGCCTATTTGAGTAGTAATTGGGTGAATATGATTGTCGGTAAGTAGTATCACCGCCAAAATAGCGCCAGGAGTCGCCGTTGCAGGTATAGCTAGCGGAAACACTGCTATATCGTGATCGGGGTCTTGTTTAGCTTTGTTAGAATCGTTTCCAAATATCATTTGCAGGCCAAACAAAAACAATATAATTCCGCCCCCTAACTGAAACGACACCAACCTAATTCCCATCGCATTAAGTATTAGCTGCCCTATTAAAATAGAACCCAATAGTACGCAACCAGCATAAAGGACCGTTTTAAAGGCTGTTTTACGACGTTGTTGATCTGTTAAATGAGAAGTAAGCGCAGCAAACAGCGCCATAGTACCTATTGGGTCAATGGTAGCCCAAATAACAAGCGCATCTTGAGATAGTTTTTCTAGCATATAAAATCCTTGTTAAGCGTAAATATTTAATAAAACACGGGTAACAAATTCATTTGCTTACGCTTAACTATAATAGAAAGCCGTTATTTTTTGTATTTAATTTACACTTGGAGGCGTTGACCTTTCAGGATTGAAAAAAGGTAAGCACTTATAATTGTAGTATTGAGTTAAAGTGATTTATGCCAAATAGAATTTTCTCTTAAGCTAAAACCTAACTTAATAAGTAGATTATGGGAACGTGCATTGTGTGCACTCACCTCAGCCGATAAATGTTTAAGCGCAATTTCCTTAAGTAGCGCTTCAATAAAACCGGTGACTACTTCAAACATTACGCCTTTATCCCAAAAGTCGGGGTGCAGCTCAAATCCTATAAACGCACTACTTTTACACGGTGTTAAATTATAAAGCCCACAAGTACCCATTAACTTTCCAGATATATTATGTTCAATTGCCACTCTAATCACTTCGCCTTCGTAGTAGGCACTAATATCATCTTGTATTAATTGTTTGATTTGTGTTTTGCTGAGCGGTGTTTCGTAGTCGTTAAATTCTGACACATGCGGGTGGTTTAAAATATTAAATAAACACGCAGCGTGTTTGTGGGTAATTAAACGCAGCGTAACGCGTTCAAGCTTTGTGGTATTAAACATTTTATTTAAGTGGTTAGTTAAATTAGCTCTTTATAGGCACACATTATTAACTTACCATACCCCATTAACAAGCATTATCTTTAAAGCAAAAAGAGTAAGAGAACGTAATGAGTGACGATTTTCAAGTAATACAACCCACTACCACAGTATATTGCCCAAAGCGCGGCGAAGGCTGGACCTTAACAGGCATTACTAATATTAACGAGTTTACCTCAGTAATGTTTGACGGCACACGCTATACACTTCCAGCACGCGAAATAGTAGAAGAACTTCTTCCTAACCAGCTAGCGCGTGAGCAAAATAGCTAACCAAACACATACACAATAAAAAGGCTGCAATTTTGCAGCCTAATATCTAATTAACGAGTTAAAATGCTTCGTCTTCACTGTAAACATTAACGTTTAACTCGTCCTCATCTTCAAATACTACAAACGAAATAGGCTTACAGCATACTTGGCAGTCTTCTATATATTGCTCATCAATATCTGCTGCATCAAGTAATACTTCTATACTTTCTCCACAATAAGGGCAGCTTATTGATTTTTCAGTTAACTGGTTCATTTATCACCTGCTAATTTATATCTCGAATGTTGTCACTTTAATGAACAAGCCAGCATAATTCAACACCCCATTAAATAACGCTTATTTGGCTAAACTAATTAAACAATGCTACTAACTAAAAAGTGATCTAAATACCCGCTTTACGTTTATAAAACATCACAAGCACATTAGTTTGCACCATATATAAGTTAGCCAGCTAAAACTATGCCTCTACAATGAAATAGTATTAGCACTTAGCGGGTCTAACTTCATAAGTATTTAAACTCACACTTCAGGTGGATAATTTTATGAAAAAATCACTCGCACTCGCATTAACATCTGCCGCAATATTGTTTAGCACATTTACTCATGCAGCTAAAACCGAAAAAGCCGTTTTAGCTGGAGGTTGTTTTTGGTGTATGGAAAGTGACTTTGAAAAGCTAGAAGGCGTAACCGATGTAATATCGGGCTTTACTGGCGGAAAACTTAAAAACCCGACATACAATGGTAATCATAAAGGCCATTACGAGGCTGTAGAAATTACTTACGACCCAGCCATAGTAAGCTATAAGGGCATACTTGATCATTACTGGGTTAATATTGATCCCTTTGATGCCAGAGGCCAGTTTTGCGATAAAGGCCCGAGTTACTTAAGCGCTATTTTTGTAGAAAACGACGAACAACGTAAATTAGCTGAAAAAACAAAAGCAGCTGTTGTAGCCGAGTTTCCTAATCAAACGGTGGTGACACCTATACTAAACGCAAGCACCTTTTACCCTATTAAAGGGAGGGAAAGCTTTCACCAAGATTATTACAAAAACAACCCAATCCGATACAACACTTATCGTTGGCGTTGTGGTCGCGATAGCCGCCTAGAAGATATTTGGGGCGACAGAGCAACCCACTAGTATTTATTAAGCAACTTAAATTACACCAACAAAAGGCTGCATATTGTGCAGCCTTTTGCTTATCTACAAAGCTAGCTTTCTCTGCTTCAAAAAGTATACAAACCTTCATTATCAATAAATAGTATATTCTGTTTCCTAAAGCAGGCTGTTTATCTACTAAATCAAATGCAATAAATTGCACTCCTAAATTGATATAAACCAAATTCAACAACTGGAGTTACACAAAATGTTTGCCAACCAATTACAACTAGCGCGTGCTCTAGAGTTACCAACACGCCAAGCCATGCTTTACCGTGAACCAGCAGTACAACACTTTTGGAATAGCAACACCGACCTAATTACAAACGCATGGAGCGAATGGGAAACAACATCAATAGATGGCTCAACGTTTACGCTTGACTACACACTACTTGATAAAAACCTACGCGAAGCAGTAAAGCAAGCATGGGAAGATCCATCAAAAGAGCTGGCCGTAAAAGCGTTATTACACGAAGTAGCGCCTGATGTATTTCAATTTCAATTTTTTGATCCAAAGCGCCTTGCCGTATTACGCGGGTATTTAGAACAAGTATGGAATTCGCAAATTCCTATGCGCCCACCATATGGCATAGCGTTAAATCGCCGTGGTGCCATGCTTGATAGCCGATCAGAAGGTTATTTAGCAGCGCCAAGCTTTCAAGCGTTTTATAACGAAATACTAAACACTTACATGCGCCCTATTTCGCGTATGCTGTTCCCGGAGGTTACGGGGTTTGATACACAAACATTTGGTTTTTCTATTTATTATGAGCCAAACACAGATTCGTCAATTCGCCCACATACCGATGCATCTGCCGTAACGCTTAATATTAACTTAAACTTACCAGGCGAAGAGTTTACAGGGTCAGAAGTTGACTTTTATCACCCGTACACAGGCGACATTAAATCACTTACGTTTAAGCCCGGCACTGCCATGTTACATCGTGGCAATATTGCACACGCAGCAAAGCCTATAACCAGTGGTGAGCGAACTAATTTTGTTTTGTGGTTGTATGGAGAACGCGGGCGATTACCAGCACAAGGTGCACCACGCATTCCTATTGATGCTAAACAGCGCTGGATTAACCCTAAAAAAACGAACGACGGCTATGCACCGTTTTAATCGAGTTTTTAACTAAGTTTTTAGCTAAGTTTTTAACTAAGCAAAAAGGCTGCTTAATTTAAGCAGCCTTTTTGTTAGTATCGTTTTAGCTTACGTTTAAAATTTATACGTTGCAGATAGCCTTACACTTCTGGGTGTGCCCGGTTGAACCCATGCATCAGCAAATGAGTTAGTATAATAGGTTGCATCAAACAGGTTATCTACCTCTGCACGCAAGCCAATTGCCTTAGTTACATCAACATCTATAAACGTACGCGCTGTTGTATAGCTTGGTAGCTCAAAATCGGTACCAAAAAAGCCGTTTCGTGAGTCTACATAAACTAAACCTGCGCCAAACTTAATTGCTTTGCCATATAACTCGGCTGATTTAACAAGCTGTAAACTAAGTTGATGTTTAGGAATATTTAATAAAGAACTACCCGCTTCAACGGTATAGCCAAAGTTAGCATCAAAAAATGAGTTTTCAATAGTTGCATCAACATACGCATACGATAACCATAGGCTCACATCATCCGTTAGCTCACCGTTTATATCAATCTCTATGCCTTTGCTTTGTGCTTCGCCTATTGCAGCAAAAGTAAATGCAGTGGGATCGTCAACCACCAGCATGTTGTCTTGCTCTACTTTAAACATCGCGATAGTGCCAAATAAAGCGCCATCGTTTAAAGTAAATTTAACTCCCAACTCTGTTGAAGTAGATTGATTTGGTTCAAACCCATCGCCATTTGTATCAGTACCTGATAAAGGCCTAAAGTTTTCGCCATAAGCGGCATAAACAGATACAAACTCGCTCGCCTCATACACAACACCTAACTGGGGGCTAACACGTGACTCATTTTGTTTTGATTGCGTGTCAGCTAAACGATTATTAAGTGTTTGCTGGTAGTCATCAAAACGTATACCAATACGTACATCAAGCTTATCGGTTAGGCTTATTTGGTCTTGTATAAATACACCTAACGACTCTTGGACTTCTAACTTATCGGTATTGGCCGTTGGCGTAGGTAACTCATATGCTCCATATACAGGATTAAAAACATTTATATACTGATCGCCACGTACACGAAGAACAAATTGATCATTTTCGAACTTATCAGAATCAACACCAATTATTAAACGGTGATCCAACCCTGCAACCTCTAAATTACCTGTCACTTCGGCTCTAAATACCTGATATTTTGCATTGTAATCACGGTAGCGCCTAAAGCGATTTACTTCACCATCAACAACACCTGCAAAACCAGTTTCGGTAGCAAACCCTTCAAGCGAAGTATCACGGTAGTTAGCGCCCAGCAATACGCTCCAATTATCATTAAAGTCATGAATAAACTCTAATTGATGGCCAAGTACGTCAGCCTCTATTGGGCCATCACCTGGCTCACCTAAAAAGCGGCTCTGTGGTATTAAACCAAGTTCGCCATCTATGGCTAATACGCCCCTATCAAAAGGGACCTCTTGGTCGCTGTATTCAAGCTCATATATTAGTTGGCTATTATCATTAATATTCCATGTTATTGATGGGCTAAAGCCTTGTTTAGTTGTCTCTATTGTATCGCGAAAGCTTTTTGCGTCTTCATAAAAACCAACCAGTCTAATTGCTACGTCGTCGCTAAGGGGTGTGGTGTAATCTACATCAGCGCGGTAGGTGTCAAAGCTGCCTACGCTTAGCTTTAGCTCGCCGCTTGTATCAAACGTTGGGCGCTTAGTAACGAGATTTACTGTACCGCCAGGTTCACCACGGCCAAATAAAGCAGCACGTGGACCTTTTAACACCTCAACCGATTCAATACCCGACAAATCACGTGAGCCACCAAAACCACGCCCGGCATTAAACCCATTAACAAGGTAATTACTTGGCAAGTTTTCATCGCCTACAAAGCCGCGTAGCGCAAAGCTATTCCAAAGTCCGCCAAAGTTATTTTGACGCGCTACCGATGCCGATAAACCAAGCGCTTGATTTAAATTTATAGCACCTGCGTTTTCAAGCGCTTCTAAATCTATTTTTAATTCTGATTGCGGTGTTTCTAAAGGGCTAAAATTGCCTTGATAAGCTTGGCGCGAGCCAATCACTGCCAATCTTTCTATAGGGCTATTATTTACGCTGTCATCCTTTGGGGTTTGTTCAGCAGCCATAGCGTGGCTGCTAAACAAACTGACTAAGCATGCGCTTAAATAGCTGAGCTTTAGCCCATTTTTATTGGTATTCATTATAAACCTTGTTAATTAGTTGACTCATAAATTTTCTTTTAGCTTAACGCCTGTAACGTCAGGCTCATCCGTTTCATTAAGCATTGTTTTTTTAAAGCTAGGTATACTCTTAAGCGCAGCTTTAGGTGGGTTGCCTTTTATAAACAGCCAAGGGTAGTAAAACTCCCTTAAACTTTTATGAAATCCTCGCATACGGTATTCATATCTAAATGCAGCTAAAGCATCAGTGCTCGCCAATCGGGTAAAACTGCGTTGTAGCAATAGTGGTGGTGAAAACCACGATACAATCCCTGCTAGTTGATACTTTGTGTGCGCTGCATCACGATAAGCATGCGAAAGTTCCCCTGCTTTTTCGTCTCCAACTTGCTGAAATGCGTAATACCATTTCCACTCAAACTCGCTTTGCATATCAACATGATCTTTCCACTGTGGATTTGACGCTACAAAAGCATCCATTGTGGTTTTCTTTGGTAAGTCCCATGCATCGTTAACCGCCTCACGCTGAGTAAGCACAATGTCGCCGCCCTTTGGTGAGTGAACCGTTTTGTTTATAACTAAATCGCCTAAAATAGGAATAATAAAGGCAACTAACACCCAAAAACCGATTAATGTTGAAGCAACACGCGGCGCACTGTTGGCATTTTTGCCCCACCACACACTGAGCAAAGTCCAAAACGCAATGTAAATTACACATATAAAAGTAACAAACCCCACATCAGCAAGGGCCGAATGACTAAGCAATGTACCTACATAAAATGGCAACATTAAACACACTATTACTGCTATTAACCTTACAGCTATACGCGCCCCCCATAATGCAAAGTACGACTTAGCCGTAGTCACTAATAAGTCATGCCTAGCGCTTGTTCGCTCATTAGCAAATAAATCATGAAATAGTAAAATAACTATCAGCGGTGCTAATGCACTAATTACAAATACAAAATCAATTTTACCTGCCTCCGCTAGCTCTGCGTTTTGTGAATCGCTCTCGTAAATTTGCCCCTCTAGGGCAAGTAAATTTAAGCGGTGTTTCCACGGATAAATATCGCGCTCGCCTAAAGCAGCAAACGCTAAATTTGAAGGTGCTGAATACGTTAAATGAAAGCTGTAATAGGCAAGCGAACCAGCATCACTGTATTTATTTTGTACGTTAGCTAATTCAGTTAAATCAGCCGTTTTTAAACGCTCAATAGTATGTTGTTGCTGGCTTACTTCACTAAGGCCGCTGAAAACTGCAAACCCCGATATAGCAAATGTACATGCTAGTAATATCACTAAATATTTTTGACGAAGTAAAAAACGCCATTCACGAATTAGCTGTGAAAATACATAACTCATAACAAACGCTTCCCTACAAATTTAATACCGCCTAACAGCACTGCAATCCAAATAAATAACTGTAAAAATGCAGGGATACTTCGCTGCGCTCTCACTTGTGCGTTATCTACATTAAAAGTAAAGTTTTGCAGTACTTGCCAATTTTGTGCACTTACACGAGCCTGCTTAGTCGCTTCGGTACTGGCATTGCGGTTCATATCGTCTTGGTAGCTAAGCTTTTCTACATGAACTTTGTTAAGCCCTTGCACAAAGTCAAAACGCAACTGTTCGGTTTCACGCAAAAAGCGGTGATGAGTTTCAATACTCGTTCCTACCACTATCATCGATAACGACCGAATAGCCACCATAGGTGAAACCCAACCAAAATAACGAGATACCTTCGTTTGTTTAAGCTCAGCTTGCATACGTTGCTCGGCAAATTTGTTTAGTACGTTAGTCAATTTTGCTTCAGATTCGCTGGCTACTAATCCTCTAAAATTAACGGGTAGCTCATCTATACTTTTAACGTTGTACTTTTTAAGAAGTGATTGTTTAAATTGCATAAAGGCAGGGTCGTTTGCGTTATGGCCGTCGCCTAATTTTCTAAGTTGTGCTTTTACAGCAAAGTCTGTTTCTATTTTACCGGCAGATGGCACAGCCGTTGAAGCACTGGTACTTGCTACGCGTGGCATAACAATACACAGTAAAATCCACACAAAGGCAAGTGCGGTAAAGCTGCCACTGTTTTTACTAAACACGCTCGATGCCAGTAAAATCAGTAATACCCACACAGTTAAATATAAAGCGTAGCCAACAACAAAACTTACAACTGCCAGTAAGCTTTCGCCCGCAGCAACCGTAAATAAAGCCGATACCGTAAGCGGAGTTAAAATTAAGCCTACAACAGAAAGTAGCGCCAATCCTTTACCTGCAATTAGCGTTACACCCGATGTACCTTGCGATAACAAATAAGAAAGCGTTTGCGATTCGCGCTCTCGGCTAATACCGCTGTAGCCAATTAATATTAATAATAACGGTGCGAGTGTTTGCCCAATAAATGCAGGCGTTAAACTGCCTAATTTAGTTAATGCAGTCCCTTGGCGACTATCTGCAAACATTGCGCTGTTTTGTCTGTGCCCTTCTAAAAATATAGAGTTGCCTGTGTAAGCGTCAATACCAGGGTCTAGCGTACTAAGTGGCGAAGGCGTTCTAAATGCATAATGCCCGTAATGCACCATTCTGTGTGGATGGCGGTCGGGTTGATCAACAAAGCTCTTATCGCTTGTTGTTTGTAACTCATGACGAGCATGGCTTAGCTCCATCATGGTAATAGCCGTTACAATTACCGAAGCAAGCGTGAGCACCAAACCTATAGCAAGCACGGTCATTGCTAATTTTGAGCGAAGCCAATAACGCCACTCATCTTTGGCAACAATCACCACCTTTGAAAAGTTATTTATACTCATTAAGCACCTCTTTTAGCGTGATGCCCAAACGCAGCGTGTACTTGCTCGGTATCAATACGCCCACTTTGGGGCGCATCAAACTCTCCCACCAGCTCACCGTTTTTAAGTAAACCAATTCGATTAGCGACTTGGCAGGCACCGTATACATCGTGGGTAACCATTAAAATAGTCGCACCAGTTAATGCAAGCTCACGTACAAGTTGATTAAATTCATCAATAGCAACAGGATCAAGGCCAGAGGTTGGCTCATCAAGTAAAAAAATGGGTGCTTCACGCAGTATCGCAAGTGCAATTGCTGTTTTTTGCCTCATGCCTTTTGAATAAGTTTGCATGTGGCGATCCCATGCATCGTGTTGCAATGCAACTCGATTAAAAGCCGCGTTAATTTGCTCATCTGATTTTTTAATATCAGCGAGTGATAAAAAATATTCAACATTTTCACGAGCAGTTAAATGCGGATATAACGTAGCCGACTCTGGCAAATACGCTGTTTTACCTCGCACAAAATCAAGCGCTTTACTCACCTCTTTACCCGCTACTTTTACAGAGCCTTCGGTTGGTTTATTAAACCCAAGTAGCGTTTTTAACGTGGTTGATTTACCCGCACCATTACCACCAAGTAGCGCATAAACCTCACCTGCAGCCACACTAAAGCTTAAGTTTTTTAAAATAGCGTTATTTTTAATACTAAAATTTAAAGAACTCACTTCAATCATCGCATCACTTAGGACGGCGTCTGCATTGCTAAGTTGTTTATCAAAAGTTTTAGGGGCAATTGTTGGTGTTTTATTAATCGCGGTAGGTGTTGTCACACTCAAACTCTATTTAGGAAAATTAGATGGCGTGTATGTTATACTATATCAAATGCCAATTACAACAATATAACATCACAATAATTAACAAATAAGATAATTACGGTTACTTAGTTAATAGGTTACTTAGTTAATAGGTTACTTAGTTAATAAATTATTACTTTAGGAGGTAAAAATTAAAGCAACTTTAATTACCCCTTTTATATGGAATTTAGGATGGTGTTATGTGTGCTTATTTACAATTTAACGTAAATTATAAACCAAGCATAAAGAGTGTAATTTTTTTAGCTTTGCCATGCTAACGCCTTTGGTAAAACCTTATGTCGAGTAAGTTGGTAATTTTAAAAAATGTGCTATCTTTTTATTATCCATATCATAAAAATAAGCGCTAACATGTTGTTCCGAGGTACAATTGCCATAGCCATATTGGTAATTTCTGCTGCTAATAAAAGCGATGCAAATGAAGTAGACGTGCAATTTAGTGGTTTTGCATCTTTAACACTCAGTTACACTGACGATTCAGATATTGGCTTTGCATCAAATTATTTAAACGAAAACGATACCGGTTTTTCAGTAACGCGTGATTCAATTTTAGGTGGGCAAGCTAATATCTCGCTCTCAAAAAACTGGGACTCTGTGGTTCAAGTAGTAGTACAAGATCATAGCTTCAAAAGTCTTGATAACTTTTTAGAACTCGCTTTTATTCGTTATCGCCCCTCGCGCCATTGGGCTATTCGTGCTGGCAGGCTAAACAGCGATCTTTACTTACTCTCTGAATATCCTTATGTAGGATACGCCTATTTGTGGATCCGCCCTCCTCATGAATACTACTCTTTTGCAAACATTGCAGGAAATTACGACGGTGTGGATATTGAATACAGTAAAGCCATTGATGAAGGTTTTTTACGTTTAAAGCTCGCATATGGAAGCTCTACAGCAAAGTTAAAAGCCGATAATGACGACTTTTTTATTGATTTTGATAATTTAACCACCTTTAGTGTAACCTATTCACTTGACGCATGGACCGCACGTTTCTCTTTATCTAAATCTGATTTTGGTGGCTATAAGTTAACATCATTAGATGAGTTTTTAGCCTTACTAGACGCAGTACCACAAAGTATATGGCCACAAGCACAAACGATATCTAACAAATTTAATACCAAAGGCCACAGTATAGAATACGCGGCATTTGGACTAACCTACGATCATAATAATTGGCTTATTCAATCTGAAGTAGGTATTTCGGAATCCGATTGGATAATAGCTCCATCAGTACTCAATACTTATATTAGCGCTGGTTATAGGGTAAATAATGCAATATTTTACACGAGCTTTTCTGCAGCCAAAAATCGTCACGATGTTATACAAGTAAACGAACCTGTTTTTTCACCAGGCATACCCGATCAAATTTCAGAGCCAATACAACAGCTAGCATTTGCAACACAAGCTGCTATTAAGGTGCCTTATGTTCATCAGCATTCAATTAACATAGGTGTAAAATGGCAACTATCGGAGCGATTAGCGCTAAAAGCTCAACTAGACCGCTTTGATATAAAGCCCGAAGGTGCGGGTTTATGGAGTCTTAGTAATCCTGCAGATGTAGACAAAGGCCACAAAGTACATATGCTAAGTTTGAACGCTAGTATGGTGTTTTAACAATGATGAGCTATCGTAACTCACTCCTTTATGTGTTGCTGCCGCTTTGCCTGCTTCTTGTTAGTGTTAATGCCAAATCTACAGAGTTTGTAGTGGTGGTAAATAAAAACAATACAATTAACGCTTTATCCAAACGCGAAGTCATCGATATTTATATGGGTCGCTATTTAACGTTTCCTGATGGTGAAACCTCTAAGCCACTTGATTTACCGGCGCAATCTGCATTAAAAAATGATTTTTACCTGCAACTGGTCAACAAAAATGAGCAAAAAATTAATGCTTATTGGGCAAGGTTATTATTTTCAGGGCGCGCAAAGCCCCCATCACCGTCAACATCCGTTGAAGACGCGTTAAACAAAATAGCTGCATCACAATTTGCAATTGGTTATATTCCTCAATCGCAGGTTACAGACGCAGTAAAAGTGGTATACACATTTGATAAAAATTAGCCAAGCACTCTACGTACGCGTTGCTCTATCAATCGCTATTGTCGCCATTGTAGTAACGTTAGTGTCGTCAACACTTTCTTATTACTCGGGTCTTAAAGAAAAGAAAAACACCAATTACCTACTCGTGCAGCAGTTAGCACAAACAATGGGAAAAACAGCCGCTATAGCAGCCTACCTAAACGATCGTGAATTAAGCCAAGAAATTATTAATGGCTTGCTAAGTAACGACTTAGTGCAAGGCGCAAGCTTAGAAGGAGAGGTAAACCCAAAAGGAGAAATGGATTTATTTATTGCAAGTGGCTCTACTAACAAGAAAAAAGAAGCTGTTTTAATTAAATTAGTTCACCCCTTTATAGAAGACACTTTTATAGGTGTACTGGCCATATACCCCGACGATAACTTTATTGAACAACAAGCACAGTCATCACTTATAAAAGAATTTATTTTAATGCTGATTCAATCAATCGTCATCGCTTTTTTTGTGTCACTGGTTGTACGCAAATGGCTCACTCAGCCTATTCAAAACCTAACAGACAGCTTTGCGACAATTGATCCTACCAATCCCGAAACCATGACAATGCTAGAGTTTAAGCAAGGTAAGCGAGACGAAATAAGCAGACTGACGCAAGGTATAAATGCCTTAATGCATGAGTTAAAGCTAACCATTAGTAATGAGCAATCCCTTCGTAAAAAAACTCAAGAACTAGAAGCTAAATTTAGACTTATTTTTGAACAAGCCAGCGCCGGTATTTGTTTATTAGATGACAAAAATATTATCACCACCTTTAATCCCGCGTTTAAACATTACTTTACCGTACCCGGCGAAGAAGAGTTATCAACCTTGCACTTTCCTGCTCTGTTAAATAACGTTGATGAATTACAAAACCTACTTGCGGATATACGTTGTGATAAAAACCCACCACAAGCAACCCTAGATATAGAGTGTAAAGTGGGCCATAAAACCATTTGGCTGCACTGTTTATTTGTTAGATTAACAGAGCAACGTGAAACAAAGCGAAGCGTTCAACAAGAACACTTAGTTGAAGTAATTTTACATGATGTAACTGAGCGCGCCGAACGCGAATTTCAAACCCGCTTTGAAGCCGATCACGACCCACTTACCGATTTACTTAATCGTCGAGCCGGCGAAAAACGACTTAAAAAAGCGCTGCGCGAGTGTATTAAACACAATCAGCACCTAGTACTAATGATGATTGATTTAGATAAGTTTAAACCCATTAACGACACCTACGGCCACGAAGCCGGTGACAAAGTGCTTATTGAAACAGCGCACAGATTTAAAACACTTTTCCACGAAAAAAACGACATTTGTATCCGCCTAGGCGGTGACGAATTTATAATTGCGCAACAGGTAAATACCTACAACAAAGTAGCCACGCGTGAGCAATCAATCGCTTTGCTAAATGAGCTACAACAAGACATTTATATTTCACAAAATAAAACATGCACCGTGGGTGCAAGCATTGGTATTGCAGTCGGCCCTAATGATGGTGAAGAGCTACTCGAATTAATGCATAACGGTGATAAAACCCTTTATCACGTAAAAGAAACAGGCCGAGGAAAAGTCGCCTTTTATGACGATATAAAAAATTAGATGGCGTGAATGAGTAACTACATAGTAAATGCTATAACGTATTTATGGCTTTCAAATAATCTTTATTATAAAAATAAGCCGCTAACCCAAAATACGAAATAACACCTAAATAAGCAATTGGGAAGTGTGAATATACGCTGAGGTAAATAAGCAATAATATAAAAAACAGACTAATGCTAAAGCAAACCACTGCCAAAAGCCTGCCTAAACAACATATAGATTGGGCTGCAATATTTAAAACAAACAAGGTAATAGCACCAAGTATTACATACACTAAAGTGTTTAAATCTTCCCCATACGCTAAACCATCTTCGGTATAGTACATCATGTAATGAGCGAGCGGAGTCAGTGCTAATAAAGCCCAGAAACCATAACTGCTCCAAGTTGATGAGACAAAATAGTTACTACCAATGTCAGGCGCAGGAAACGATGCTTTATATCTATTTTGATTCATAAGAAGTGACCTTTCATTTAGTATGCTAAGCTAAAATAACTACGCTTATTATTGATTTTTATAATAACAATTACAACTTACCTCATTGACCACAAAAAACCACACTAGTAAAAAGTGATAAACCAGACCCCTAAAACATAGATTTACATCCAAACCTTTAAAGTAAATTGAACAATTAAGTTTTCAATTGATAGAATGCCAACCTATTTTTCTATCAAGAGATACAATGGCAAACTTCAATACTCATCTTAATACTGCCGTAATCATCACCGGCTTAAGTTCAGCCACTTTATTATCTGCAGGCCATATTGATTTAAACGGCGCACTCTGGCTATGGTTTTTAGGCTCAATTGGCGGCTTATTACCCGACATAGATTCAGATAACTCAACATCACTCGATACTATTTTTAACTTATTTGCACTGAGCGCTGTATTACTGGTACTGCATTACATAACCACCGAGCTCATTATTGAAATTAGCTTTATCGAGTTAATCGTAGTGCCATTATTGGTTTACGGATTTATGAAATATATTATTAGACCCATTTTTGAATGGATCACAGTACATAGAGGTAGTTGCCACTCTTTACTATTTATACTGTTATGCGCGCTATTAACGACTCAAGTAACATGGAAACTGAATGACCAATCAACCACACAAGCTGCTGTTTTTGCCTGGTTAACGGGTGGGTTTATTTTATTAGGCGGATTAATTCATTTATTGCTGGATGAAATTTACAGTGTAGATTTAAGTAATGTCAGAATTAAACGCTCTTTTGGCACCGCTTTAAAAATAGCTGACTTTGATAATAAGTTAATTACGCTAGCTTCAATTATTGCCATTGCAGGTTTAATCTATGTTGCGCCCCCTACAGAACAAACTATCACAGCGTTAAGTGATTGGTCTCACTTTATATTTCTATCTTAACAAAGTAGGTTTTAAGCTATTTTACAGCATTGCCCGACTACAATAAGTGGCTTTTACAAAGTCACTTATGTCCATTGCTAGAATACGTGTAAAATGCCCTCTTAGTAATCTAAAAGTTGATTCACTAAGAGGGTGTGAGACCCAGCGTTTTTAGAGGCATAAATGGCTTGAATCACAACGACTTTGCCGATTTAAGTTTTAATTAAAATCCGTAGCTTGAGCCTATTTGTTATTAATTATTACTTTTGTAGGTTTGAGTGAAATAATTAAATAGCTTTACCTGTCTTCTACCCAAGTATGAGAGCTATTACAGCTTTTAAAAGCATAAAATTATAAGAGGTACATAATGGAATTTACGAATAAACGCACCATGCTAATTACGGCATCTTTATTGTTGGTGTTAGCGATAACACAGGCTGTTTTTACTGCCCTTTACAGTGCAGAAATTAGTTTTTCAAGGCAGTATGCATGGGGACTAGAAGCCGTGGTTTTCACTCTACTTGTTGCCTTTGCGGGTTCTGCTATGGTGCAAGCAAAAAACGCTCAGCTAGGATGGTCGGCTATAACATTTAGCGCGATTCTTAACATAGTGCAGGTAAGCATTGGCCTTACTTTGTTTTCAACATTTGGAAAAGTAGCGGGTACCGTAGAAGGCGCACAACCTTTAATTAGTGGCGTGGTTTCGTTGTCATTCATGATTTACTACGCAGCTAAAGTATTATTAGGATTAGCAGCACTTGTTTTTGGCCTGTCTTACTTAGCTAAAGGTGGTAAAGCCATTGGCGGGCTTACAGCCTTAGCAGGCGGAGTTGCAATGCTTGCCAATGGTATTTTAATTACCTTTGGCCGTGATGGATTTCTTCCATCAGCTGTTGCTGGCGCTTCGGGTATGATTGCAACGTTACTTTTAGCGATATGCTTAATAAGCCTTTACCGCAAACAAGACTAAGGCTTAATACCTTTCAAGTAATGTGCTTATTTAAATAAGTTATAAACATCGGCGTATATTAGAGATCTAATTCGCCGATGTTTTACGTTTAAAGCATTCGCCTAGCGTACCTCAAGTTAATGCCCTCTTTCGTAAACTAAGATTAATTCACAAAGAGGATATGAGGCGCTGCGCTTTTAGAGGATAAAAATAGCTTATATCAAAACCTTTTAACCAATTTATGTTCTGATGTATGAAGTCAACATTTGACCCCTTTAGATTCTTATTTTCCTAATTAATACCTTTAGATTCAATAGCATTGAAGATATCTTCCCATTTCATAGCAAAAACTTTAACACCTTCAACGTTGTCGATTACATTCTGCATTTCACTTAAATACCAGCCTTTAGACAAAAATAACTCTGAAGTAAGAACTATCAATATTTTGTTTTTAAAACCACTTTTCTTAAGGAACTTTGCTTGCCTTATAAGCTGGGTACCAGCGCTTGTAAATTTACTTCCAATTTTATTTTCGATTAACACGATTGTATTTTCGCTTTTAGAAAACGAAAGTAAATCTGCAGGCATCTGCCCCCATATATCTACAGTTTCTGCATCTGAAAAAAGAGGATATTCACAATAAAATGGGGTTGAGCAATTAATATATTCTGAAGAACAAAGTTTGTCAGATAAATATGGAATTGAATAAAGGTTAACACTACCCCAGTCAATAGAGCTATTTGCATGATGATAGGCCAATAACGAGCTCAACTCTGTCTCATTACTCGCTTTAAAACCTGTAATTGGATCTACCATTTCATTAGGAATACTTTGGATGAATTTTATTTTTATTGTCAATTGAAGACTCCTTGCCTTAAAAATTAATCGTTCAGTAGATTAATTCTTTATTTCCTCTGAGGTTAATCTCAAAAACATTAAATGTAAAAGGCTGCTTAATTTAAGCAGCCTTTTTAATAGCCTGTAGAACATGGACAACTTATAAAATTGCCCAATCTAAAGTCTCTTGCTAGTTTTGCGTATTCTCAATAGGCCAATCTTTATGGAACAGACCAAACTAGACAGCCACATTTATTGAACAAACAAAACTGTGACACTAAATTTGCTCTTCAAGTTCAAAATTTATCTTTTATTGCTGGGTCACTTTATTTCATCCGTTAAATAAGTAATTAGCCCTATTAAACCTAAATTACACGCATGAAAATAACTGCATAATGCAGTTGTGATTTATTACTGAATAGTTTTACTGAGTAGCTTAAATTTTATGCGAGTAGCTTTTCGCAATTGCTGATACTTTCTTGTCGTGACGCATACTGAGTAAACCGCACCTTTAGTTGATAGTTAATTGTTTACAATGCATCTTGGCTAGGTATTTATTGAATAGAGCTATTTTTTAAAGAAGTTTTATTGTTCTATTCAGATTTAAAATATTGACTTTAATTATTAATATAAATTAACAGCGAGTAGTTGAAATTATAAAAAATCGCTGTTAATTAATGATTTATGTCAGATGGAATAGAAAAATTAATGGAAGAAATAAAAAGGATAAAAAAGAAATAGAGGATTTTCTTATATGGAAATAATTACAACATCTAAACATCCGAGATACTATATGATAAACAAGCAAAAAAATTATTCAATGCTATATAAAGCATTAATTATCGCTCTACCAATACTTACAGCTACTTTTACAAGTAATGTAATAGCGGCTACAAATAAAGTTAACGTTGATGTTAATTTAGATACTAAACATCGTATCGGTAATATTCAAAGTTTCAATCGTGAAAAGTTTATTTCGTTACATTCAGCACCAACTGAAAATGATTGGAATGATGATAGCAAAGGTAATAATGAATTAGATGATTTGATCGGAAAATTCATCAAAGGTTACGACGTATATTTTGGTCGTGATACAGGGTATATGAAAAACCAACTTTTTGGTCAAGCACAAGATAACATCCGTTCAGGTTTTATTGACGA
The DNA here is from genome assembly GCF_011378815.1 of Pseudoalteromonas sp. 31A1. Classification (NCBI taxonomy): domain Bacteria; kingdom Pseudomonadati; phylum Pseudomonadota; class Gammaproteobacteria; order Alteromonadales; family Pseudoalteromonadaceae; genus Pseudoalteromonas; species Pseudoalteromonas sp. 31A1. The sequence goes on from NZ_WTKY01000012.1 coordinate 93,411, forward strand.
ATCAACCGCAACAACTCTAGGGAAAGCAGCAGTAAATACCTTTGAAAAAAGCACTCAGGCCAGATTCGTTAATGGTAGACGTTTTAAAAATAGATCAGAAAATATGGTTGTTGCAGGTCAAGTTCACCCGTATTATCCTGATGGTACTAACATTGGCAATACTGGTTGGGCTTTCTCACAAACAGATACAGCGCAAGAGCCACTTGGTACAGCAACAGGTCACTATATGGGCCAGTTCTTAAAAAATTACTTTGCGCAAAGTAATACTGCAGTAGGTCATCCAAAACCTGCGTTTATAGAGGTAGTTAACGAACCTCTTTACGATCTTAATATCGATCCTAAAGATGGCAGAGCAAAAGCTCCTATTTCTGATATTTTTAGTTACCACACCAGTGTCGCTAAAGAAGTTCGTAAAACAAATAACGAAAAGTTAAATAAAGGCGTTAAAATTGCTGGATATACCACAGCATTCCCTAATTATGATTGGGATAACTTCCAACGCTGGGAAGACAACGATAAATTATTTATCGACACGGGAGGCAAAGATATGGATGTTTTTTCAATTCATTTATATGATTTTCCTACTCACCCACGCGGCGAAGAATATAGACGTGGTAGTAATGTTGAAGCAACCCTTGATATGTTAGAGCAATATTCAACGATTAAGTTTGGTCGAGTTAAACCATTATTAATCTCTGAATATGGTGCTTCGGTGCATTCATTACGTAATAAACCATGGACGCATGTTCGCGATGCTGAAAAATTACGTGGTTATAATGCGTTATTAACACAATTTTTAGAACGCCCTAATGTTATTGCTAAAGCTATCCCATTTATTCCAGTGAAAGCTGAATGGGGTAGACATGGTGATACCGGTTACCCATATGAAAACCGTTTAATGCGTCAAAATTTTGAGAAAGCAGGTCAAACAGGTACACAATGGGTATACACTGATTTAGTGAAGTTTTATCAATTATGGTCGAATGTTCGAGGTACGCATGTTGATAGTTGGGCATCAGATTTAGATATAATGGTTGATGCGTATGTGCAAAATAATAAAGCACACATCATCATGACGAGTTTAGAGTTTGAAGATACTGATGTTTCATTGAAAGCATTGGGTATTACGGGTAACTCGGTTAAATCAGTTCAAATAAAAACGTTATCTTACGATAATAATAACCATGCGTTATTGGAAACTAAAAACCTAACGAGTGTGCCAGGTACCGTATTTTTACCGAAAGAAAGTACTAAGATTATGACCATTACTTATCAAAACAAGATAAACATTGATAAAGTAAATCAAGAAACAAAGTATTACGCAACAACTTATAAAAAGCCGATTAAGGCGAATAGTAGTCTATTATTTAATATTAAAAATGTTGAAGTGGGAGCCCAAGGTGAAGCTGTATTACGCTTAGGTATGGGCCGTGCTCATGGTAAGTCTCTTGTTCCAGTTGTAAAAGTGAATGGTGTTACGGTAACAGTACCAAAAGACTTTAGAGGATATGACCAAAAGAACGGTAAAACCCGTAACGGTCGTGCAAGCTTCTTTGGCGTGATTGAAATCCCTGTACCTCATGACATTTTACAAGGCAGTAACTGGATTAATGTCACCTTTGATGATGCGGGTGGTTTTGCCACAAGTGCAGCTTTACAAGTAATAAACTCAGACGAGAGTATTACGCGTAGACTTTAAATTTCTATTATAAGCAGTTGAGGTAAGTAGTTTAAATAAGCTTTTACTGAACATTAAAATGGTATTCATAAATTATGAATACCATTTTGTTGTTTGTAATACTTACTAAATGCATAACTAGTCGTTAACGCATAAAAAAACTTAAGCATTAATTTTTGAATAAAAAATTTAGATTGGGTGTCTTGTTAATTTTAGGGTGTCTTGTTAATTTTAAGCAGCTTATCTTCAACCCACCCTCGTCGATGCTCGTAAGATTGACCAGTAAAACGGTCTTCTCCACATAAAAATGCGCGACGAACACAGCGTGAAATACAGTGATAGTATTTTGTATCAACCAAACTTACTTGACGCTTTCTTGCGATTGCAATAAGACATCCTGCTTGCTTTTTGCACAAACCTACTAAATTACACGCATGAAAATAACTGCATAATGCAGTTTTAACTTTTTACTGAATGGTTTTACTGAGTAGCTTAAATTTTATGCGAGTAGCTTTTCGCAATTACTGATATTTGAGCGCCGTTTCCGGTTTAGATTTTCACAGTAACTTGCTTGTGAAGTGGGCCTACCTACTGCACCATGAAATACGCGCGTAAATTGTGTGGTGAGTTTTAACCAGTTTTCGGGGGATATATTAAGTCTTTCTAGCAAAGGAAGGTTCATATTATCAATGTGCCCGCGTTTATCCTCTCGTATTATTCGCCCTGTTAACTCAACAAGTTCAAGGTACGATTTAAGCTCAAACGGCAGCCCTTTAGGCATAATCTGACGTGGCATGCCTGCAAAACGTAGTAACTGTTTTGGTTGTTTACCTTCTGCCGCGCATGTTAAGCGATTTTGTACACTGGTATGGTCTGATTCTTCTGGTGTGTTAGCCATTTTAGCTCTAATGGGATTTAAATCGACATAGGCCATACAGGCTGCAAGTGCTGCTTCATCTAGTAATGCTTGCGATTTGAATCTACCCTCCCACAAAGTTGTATGGAACAACTTTGAACGCCTTAGGCGGCCCGAAGGGTGAGCGCCATGGATGGCAGCGAATAAAATCGTCCTGTGCAGTTATCTTCTTTATTTGCCCTGCGCGCAATATCTTCATTTAATAGCCGCATAAACCAGCTGATACTTGCTAAGCGTTCGCGGTATTGTTTAACCGTTTGATTGAAAAAGATGAGTTCAACTTTACTTAGCTTTTCACCTTGTACATATTTTTGCGTTAACGATGTGCCTTTACAGAGTTTATGCCAGCGAATAACAATCGCTTTATCATTCAGCCTGTTTGCTTTCTTATCATCTACATACAGTACTAAATGGGTGTGATTACTCATTACGGCATAAGCACATACATCAATACAAAATACCTTCGCTAATTCAAGCAGCTTATCTTCAACCCACCCTCGTCGATGCTCGTAAGATTGACCAGTAAAACGGTCTTCCCCACATAAAAATGCACGACGAACACACCGTGAAATACAATGGTAGTATTTTGTATCAACCAAACTTACTTGACGCTTTCTTGCAATTGCCATAAGACACCCTGCTTGTTTTTTGCACTAAATAAAGGCTAGCCTCTAACTTCGAAAAGTGCAAAATTTAGATTGGGTGTCTTGTTAATTCTGTTTTAGCTTCTTTAATTTATTTGGATCTGCTTTAACACCATCTGCACTTTTTTTTATTTCAGCTATTGCATTTCTATCCAATAAATAGAGTTTCTTCATTAAAACCTCTTAGTTAAAGTACTTGCAGTGCTAATGGTGAACACTAGCACCTAACGAGGCTGTAGAATAACTCCACCAGCCAAATTCAATTAAAAAACGAGTTCCTGTAATTAACTCTAAGCGTTTTTAAAGCATTAGGTAATGCATTTGGAACCCATAAAACAGGCTGTTTTTCTTAAAAATGAGTTATTCTACAGCCTCAACGCCCACATAAGCGGACTAAAATAGTGGGCTAAACTTTGTTGAGGAACGAAACATAGCCCGCTGTTTTTGTTCCGATTTAATGTACTTGTTAGCACTACTAATTGGCACAGTATATAATTGGTATTGCATTCATATCTTTAACCGCGTGTGCAAACGAAGATATTATCCAAAGTAACTGAATTACATGACCAGAAACACTTTCACCTCGCTGGATTTTTGAAAATTCAGTAGTAACGGCAGCTTTAGATAAAAAAGAACAACTTAGAATACATTTTCTATGTAACTTATAATCTTTAAGTAATCCTTCAAGAAAAACTTCGGCTGTAGCTGGATTTCCTTTTCTGACTCTTGTTATTTGAGTATTAAACCCATTATTATTATATGTATTGGAAAATTTATCATTTATACGATCAACCATTTGAGCTTTAGTAAAATACATATTCCCTAGATTTTTAATCCCTTGCCCCACGACATCGTGAAGATTACTAGCCGAAGTACTTGCGCCACCATGTTTTGAATGTATAAAACTAATACTCGAATCAGCTCTATTAAAAGTAATATGGTCTGCCCATTCAATTCCTAAATCATCACATAATATGAAGTCATCGTTTTGATGTAAGTCCTCAATAACACCAAACATTGAATCTGCATCAAAGCTTGTAATCGTATTAGAGAAACTACCTTTCTCTGACGTGACAGACTGAATTTCGATTTTAGGATGAAATATTTCTAAAATGCTATTTATCTCGGAAATTCCAGAGGAGTCTTCAAAACAAGAGCCCATAAAGTACATATACTTAGGGTCGGTAAAGGTAACACTGTAGTATCCATTTTTTACAATAAATTTTTGTAACGTGACTTCTTTACCGTTTTCAATAACTCTAAATTTTGTCAATATTTTGGATGTCAAAGTTAAACTCTTTGCATTTTTACGAAGCCTTGTACAAGACTCTCTTCCTATAACTTTACATTCTGAATTGAGCTCGTACACTTTCTCAAGTAACGAAAATAATCTGTTCAATAATTTTGTGGACGCGTCTACATTACCGTTTTTAGATGATTTATATTTCAAGACTAAGCCATCTTTTTCAATTCTTTCATATAGAGGAGTGCTTTCCACTAACAATGCACTAGGCTCACATACATCTAAAACTTCAGTTAACTCAACTTTTTTTGCAAATGAATCGAGGAAGTTATTTCCATTAGAAGGGTTTTCAATTAATTCAACCTGGTCTTTAACCCATATAGCAATATCATCTAAAGATTTACGTTCTGATGACTCCACTAATCGACCCGTTCCGGAAATAGTTTTGGTAATAGCCCCTTGCCTCAACTTTAAGTAGAACGGAATTGATCTACCCGCAGAATGGGTCGAAAGTAAGCCTTTAAGGTCTGCGGCTTCATAAGAGCGAGCTCTCATTGCTCGATCTGAAACAGTCATATTTCTTAATGCTATTTTTTGAAATTCAACATCATTATCATCAAATGTAGCTGTTAGCTCCCTACTATCGACTAACCTAAAATGCTCTTTTAGGAACTCAGATGTATTAGCACAACTTTTTTTAAATACTGCTAAATAGTTTTCATACTCAATCAATATGATAAAAGCATAAACTCTATCTTCTAATTCTTCATCAATGAAATATACTGGTCGCACAGAAGGAAAAACTCGGATTGAGCACTTGTAGTTCAATTCTAGTTCTTCAACAACTTTATCTTCTCTGAATAAATCAACAACATATTCAGCTCCGCTATCCATATTATCCACAGCAGAGTCCAGTATGTTATTTACAATTGAATCCTCAATTTCCGTTATAGGTACATAGAATTGAGCATTCTTAGTTAGTTCTAAACGTTCAGGCATACTCCATACTTCCTTGTAGTGCTAACAGCTTATTGAACCCCACTTTGGGGGGTTATAACACCCCAAAACGGTGTATATTACGTTGTTCGATACTTACACTAAATAACTCTGTTAGTAACAACTAACTACAAGAGTTATTCAATGACCTTTGTAATTTAACCCCAAAACGACTTTTAATAATGTTATGGGACAAAACTTACATAACTGTATTTATACACAGCAATTAATTAATTCTATTTTTTTAAAGCTAAAAGCTTTATAGCCCTACCCTTTAAAACCGTGTATCCCTCTCACAAGGGTCACCATCCCTATCGCCATCCATTTTTGTATCCGGGCAGTTATTAATAAAAAATACCGCCTCTTCGCGTGAGCGCATTTCAGTACAATATTGCCTGCCATCACACGTAAAATTTTGCGTGCTTTTTGGAATAACGACTTCTGGGTACTTTTCATCAAAGGTGGCTAAATCATCATTGGTGGCTAAATCGTCATTTAAGAGAATGGGAGTTTGGTTGCTTGAGTGAGCGTTGTATTTATTAATCGCATAAAAGCAAAGTGCAGCAATTAGCGCTATTGAGGCAACTTTACCTAAAAAGCTACTGGCAAAATTAGATTTAGCCATACGGTACGGCTGTTGTGTGTGTTTTTGGTAAGGTGCTTTTAGCTCTGTAACGCCTTCTATGCGACAGTTAATTGCTTTTGTTTTACCGTCGGGCTGTGTTGCAACCTCAAAATAAATAGTGTCGCCAACTTTAGGCTTGCGGCTCATGTGTTTGAGCGCTGATATGTGTATAAACGTGTCGTGTTCTAGGATGTCTGATTTAATAAAACCAAAACCTTTGTCTGTTTTCCACGACTTTAACAATCCTTTGTGCATATGTGTGCCTTAATAACCTGTAATGCTTAAACTGCGTTTTACGCTAGTTTCATTTAGTTAACACTTGTTATTATACGTTCCTAAATTAAAACCATGCAACTATTTATTCATATTGCGTTAATTTCACGCTCTATCTATTAAGCTTAATAATTAAACTTAACTATTAAATTTAGCTATTAATTAAAGCGCTAAAACTAGTGCTCTAAAAATGCTCATAGGACTAAAACCAAGTAAAAAATCAACCAGCTTTATTTTATGGCTAACGGACAAATGTCCTTTAAATTTTAATAATTAACCCTCAGCTCTACAGTGACTTAACAGGCTGTTTACACTGTATTTTGTCATTAGTTATTTCTATCTGAATTAAGCTTTTTTAGTACGATTTCTCATTCGTTTTTTAGCTCATTTATCTATACAATCACTCCTTTATTTTTACGCACATATTTCAAGTGATTATCTCATGCTATTAACGATTGTTTATATTATCGGTATTACAGCAGAAGCCATGACTGGCGCACTTAGCGCAGGACGAATGAAAATGGACTGGTTTGGCGTAGTGCTAGTAGCCAGTGCAACGGCAATTGGCGGTGGCAGCGTACGAGATATATTACTAGGCAATTACCCGCTTACGTGGGTACAGCACCCAGAGTATTTATTAATTACTTGTATTGCAGGCATTGTGACTACGTGGCTGGCTAAATGGGTGGTTAAATTTAAAGGCATATTTATGCGCTTAGATGCCCTCGGTTTAGCTGCATTTAGCATTATTGGCTGCCAAGTGGGGCTTAATATGGGCTTGCACTATGGTATTTGTGTTGTGGCAGCCATTGTTACTGGCGTATTTGGTGGCTTATTGCGTGATTTAATATGTCGTCAAGCACCGTTGGTATTGCACAACGAGCTGTATGCTAGCGTGGCGTTAATTGTAGCGTGCTTATATTTAGCGCTGCACCATTACAATATTGACGACAACATAAGCATTATTGTAAGCCTAGTTGCGGGATACTTAATACGTATGGCATCAATACGCTTTAAATGGCGCTTGCCTACGTTTAGTTTATTAGAACCGGCTAAATAGCTAAAATAGTTATATAAGACAGGCTTGAATCTGCTAGGCAATAAAGCCTGTCTTCTCTTTTACTGATCTTTAATACTCACACTACATCGCTTAACGCGGTTTTAGAGCCACTGTTATTGTGTGGCATTACGCTAAAGCTGCCGTCTGTTTCGAGCACAACTGCGGCTACCTCTTCTATTGCAATAATACCTGCGCCTCGCACTGCAGCGCGAATTTCTGACTTTGTTACCCGTTGCGATTTAAGAGCTGAATCACAATACTCGCCATTACTTAATAATAACGTGGGGTTTGCTTTTACAAGCGCTGCAAATTTTGACGAGCGCACACTAAACCAGGTAATAGCGTATTGCAGCCCTATTAGTACAATAAAGGCAAGTATACCTTCAGCTAACGGGACGCTTTTTGAAATAATAACAGACGCTAATATAGAGCCCAGCGCAATGGTGACTACAAAGTCGAACACATTCCACTTTGAAAGCGTACGTTTACCCGATACACGTAACCAAAACACCAGTGCTACATAACCCAGCACACCAATTATAAGTACGCGTAATAACCCCTGCATGTCATTGTAAAACATAATGGCTCCTTTATATAATGCCGCTATTAAATCTAACCCTTGTTTAATTTAGTTAATAATTTCGCACCTAAAACAGTACCAATGGGGATGAATAAAAGCCATAGATAGGCAAAAAACTTTAAAGCAGGTTTAAGCAATGCAAAATCGTTTACACGTTTATTTTTAATCAACATGTAACTTATAAAATAGCCAACCAACGCTGGTATCATTTGTATTAACGAAATTACTATACCAGATGAAATATGCCCTGCGATTAATTTAGGATCGCCACCAGAAAATGCTATATAGGCATTATAAATACCTGTAAAAAAACTAATTAGCGACAGTATTATAAAAGCCTGTAAAGCCAAGCATAAAAAAACTAAAATTGTTTTCAAAATAATCCTTATTTACGTGCGTTAATTTACTGCTTAACAGTTGCGGTTGCGAGTGTGTTTAATACTTTACTTAATTTTGTAGCAACTAAACAGTTTGGTACATTATGGCGCGCAACTATATAAGTAGGATCGTTGTAACTTAACCACACTTGCGATTGTGCGTCTTCCCATACCAATGCTTTTAGTGGTAAATCAATACCTATTGTTTGTGCGCACTGCATAAGTGGTGTGCCGCCTTTAGGATTACCAAAAATAAGTACTTCTGTTGGGTTAAGCTCCTTATCTACTTTTTTAGCACCGGCTGCGTGATCTATTCGTGCAAATATATTTAGCCCTTTTTGTTTTGCCAAATTCTCAAACTTATCCATAGTGGCTTTTGCACTTAATGGACTTTTGACTGAAATTAGCCACTCTACTGCGTTAGCATTTGTAATAGTAAAAAGTAATGCGAGTCCAAAAATAATGTTTAGAGTTTTCATAGTGCCTCCGTTTAAATATATAAATACTGAGCGTTATTGCTCCTTTAATTTTTACAGTGTACATTTTTGCTAGGTAATTAAATTTAATAAATTTTTTGGCTGATGGTTATGTATTTCAATGTATAATAAATTTAAAGGGAGAAATACATGCACATTGGAATAATTGAAGATCATCAATTAGTACGCGACAGTTTTAAAAAGCTATTAGAGCTACAAGCAGACTGGGAAGTAATAATAGAAGCCTGCAACGTTAGCCAAGCAAAACTGGCTGTTGAGCTTGAACAACCCGATATATTTATTGTTGATATATCACTTAATGAATCAGAAACCGGCCTTACATTTTTAACCTACCTTAACGAAAATTTCCCTGAAATTAAAACTATTGTTGCCTCTATGCACGATTACGAACCTTATGTAAGTAATGCACTACGACTAGGTGCGCTTGGTTATGTGTCTAAACGTTCTGCGTCGGAGGAGTTAATTGATGCCGTTAAATCGGTTGCATTAGGTAAACGCTACATAAGTGAAGACGTAAACTTTGCTTTAAATACACCAAACTTAGCATTAACTATTTTAACTAACCGCGAGCTTGAAGCTTTACCGCTGTTAGCAAAGGGCTTTAATGCAAAGCAAATAGCGCAAAAATTAGAAATAATGCCTAAAACAGCGCACGTGCATAAGGCAAACATTTACAGCAAGCTTAATGTTACAACCTCGTTTGAGCTGTTAAAAATAGCTATTGATGCGGGAGTAATAAAGCTAGATGAACTTACCTAGTACACTGCCCGCCTTTAACTTTACTATTACAGCGACCGTTAAAGAAATTACAAAGCAGTTTGTAGTTGGCGTAATTTATTTTATTGCCTGTATTGCTGCTTTTTGGGTTGGAGCTAATTTAGAAACCGTGCCCGAAAGTAGCGCTATATTTATTCCCGCAGGGATAAAAATTGCTTTTTATTTACTTTCGCCAACTCGTTATTGGATTACTTTGTGGGTATCGTCTCGTGCTTTGGCTGCTCACTTAGGGTATACAATGACCGGCGCTTGGGAGTTTAATTTACTGCATGGTTTTTGGCAGGAACTTTGCTTTTTTGCCCTTGTGTATGCATTTAAACATAGCCGCTGGCTGCCGAGTATTAATAATAGTTTAGGTATACTTTCGTTAATTTTATTGTGTGTTGCGAGCACCTCAATAAAGTGGTTTTTGTTTTCCAGTGCGTTTGAATTTACAAACATATTGGTTGCTAAAGAGCTATTACAGTATCAATTAAATATGTGCCTTGGCGATATAACTGGCTCGTTATTAATTGCGCCGTTTATTATGCTTTTTCATTCTTTAAACCTTCCGTTAAAGCGCCCTGCATTACTTAAAATCACTAATTTAACGGTTACGTTGGCTACCCTTTTACTTGTTATGATGCTTGTATACCTGATACGCCCTGATACCTATCCATTGCTTCGCCTTGCATCGTTATTACCTATTATTTGGTTTTCGTATCGCTTTGGCGTATTAGGCGCGGTAACTAGCGCTACACTTATCAATACACTAATAATAGTTGAAGCAAGTATTACCCATGAGCCTAGCAATACCTATATTAGCCAGTTGTTTATTTTAGCTAATGCGATTACCAGTATGGTTTTAGGCGCGGCTATTACAGAGCTTAAACGTAAAAATACCGAATTAAAAAATATTAACCGCGCGCTTAAAAAGCAGCTTGAGCAAAACACGCTTCTTGGAGCTAAAATGGTGAGCGTGCAAGAAAACGAGCGAAAGCATCTGTCACAAGAGTTACACGACGAACTTGGGCAAAACTTAACGGCTTTGAAAACCGATTTGGCTATTTTGTCGCACCTTAGTGATGAAAAAACGCAATCGTTTGTGGCCACGTTAAAAAGCAATGCAAACTCTATGTACGATTCTGTTTATCAATTAATGCATTACCTTCGCCCTCGTGAACTGGACGAATTAGGGCTACAAAATGCGATGACCCAAGGGCGATTAAAAAGCTTACTTACCAAAGCAAATATTAGCTACGAGGTTAATTTTAATGTAGATAATGCGCTGACAAAAGAGCATGAAATTGCCATTTACCGAATTTGCCAAGAAGCCGTGACCAATTGTATTAAGCACAGTAATGCTGGCAATCTTATTATAAATATTAAAACGGATAGTCAGTTTATAAAATTAGAAATTAGTGATAACGGAAGCAAAGTAAAACCGACCGAAAATTCAGGTCACTATGGTTTAGCATTTATGGAAGAGCGCGCTATTGCGCTAGGGGGTAGCTTTAAGGTTACTGATCAAGGCGGCTTTACCATTAAAGTAAAACTGCCTATAAGTGTTGGGCGTTAAACGCTTTAACAAATTGATACTTGCTTAGTGTAAAACTTTTGCCTTGGTTGATCATCAAATGCGTCATCGGGGTTTACCTGTATTTCAACTTGGTTGCCCACCAGCTGTAGCAATAACCCGGTCGCTATTTGGCAATTGCCTAAGGTTGATTTTACAACCACCTTTTTGCCTATAGCGTCTTGCAGCCTTGGCTTTGGTAAATTAGGGTTAGTAACAGGTCTTAACCCTTCTGCTTTTACAAATAAATTTATGCAATAAAGTTTAGCTGCGGCAACTCTTTGTTCGTTCATTTTAGCTATATCAACATTATTCAAAAAATGAATAATGGCTTGGTTAGCGCGGCTAAAGTCACTAGTAACATCGTCTAGCTCTCGCCCTGCTGCCCACTTTCGGGTAACTAAATACTTGCCAGCTTCCATTCTTGCTAAGGTAATTGACGCTCCAGTCATTTTACTAAACCATTCAATACAATAACTTGCTGTATTGATGTTATGAAGTAATACGCTCATGCTGCCAAATTCTTTTGTACTTTCATCTAATAAAGTCATATTTGTATCTCAACGTCCTAGTTGTAAAGAGTTTAATAGTAATTATAAAAGTAAAAAATCATCCATATTCCTAATCAATCTAGGAAAATGGCTTAGTAAATAACATGTGCTATTTATAAAACACCATTTACGAGCTTAAACCCATTATTAATGGTTAAAATGTTAAGCAGTGGTTTAAATTTATCGTACGGTTGATTATGATAAATTAAATACTATATCTATGTTTTCGCTTTATTATTATGAAAGGATCGCCATGTCTAGCTATAACGAATCTCCAGAGCAAATTGAACAAGCCACACAAGGCTATGTAATGCAGCAAACAATGTTGCGTATTAAAGATCCAAAGCCGTCTTTAGAATTTTACCAAAATGTATTAGGTATGAAGCTGTTAGGTAAGTATGACTTTCCTGGTATGAAGTTTACGCTTTACTTTTTAGGCTACGAGCAAGAGCTTCCAGAAGGCGATGATAAAGCAAAAGCTGAATGGGTGTTTCGCCGCCCTGCGCTAATAGAGTTAACCCATAACTGGGGCACTGAAAACGATGACAGTTTTGAGGGCTACCACAGTGGCAATCAAGAACCTAAAGGCTTTGGCCATATTGGTATTAGCGTGCCTGATGTTTACGAAGCTAGTGAGCGCTTTGCAAAATACGATGTAGAGTTTGTTAAAAAGCCAGATGATGGCTCAATGAAAGGGCTTGCGTTTATTAAAGACCCTGACGGCTATTGGATTGAAATACTCTCTGCTGAGGGAATTACCGAAATTATACTTTCTCAGTAACAACTGATTTGTTTATATTAAAAACCAGCTTTTTTGCTGGTTTTTTTATTTTGCTCGTAAAATTTGTCTCTATTTATAAGCCCAAGCATCGGTTATAAACACTTGGCACTTGTTGTAACTAGTAGCAGACTTTTGGGCTATGCCTCTTACTCTAAAATTAGTTAAGCCATTAGCTATTATTAGATCTTCGTCGGTTATTGATAGCGTATCGACTAGTGCGTTTTGCTCTGATAAAAAGTCGACTTTAAACTTTATATTTTTAAACGAAAAGTCTGATTCATTTTTTATTTGCCCTATACACGCAACATACAAACCATCTGTTTCATTTTTAGTGCTTATTTGGCTTACATTAGCAGTTAAGTTTTTTTGTGCTTGTTCTTCAAGCCCTGCTACATAAATATTTTGATAAAAAACAAACCCAAAAATACCAACAATACTTAAGGCCAATGCACCAATAATTATGGGATTATTTTCTAAGTTAGAGTACTTAGCTTGAAGAGAGGTGCATTGCGGGCATTTTTTAGCGCGAGAATCAATTGAGCTGAAACACATAATGCATTCTTTAGTTTGCTGAATATCTACCATTACAATAAGCATCCTTGTTAAGTATTAAAACCAGCAGCAGTGCTGACTTTTAAGGAGTTTAAGTGTACGCATGCAAAGAATATCCGTAAATACAAATAGCTTAAATAAGTAACGATTTTAGCACCCATTAAAAATAACTGTATATAAACACAGTGCGCTTGTTTTTAGCATTTTAACGTAAACATAAAAAAGCCAGCGGTTAAGCTGGCTTAGTATATTTACTAATTTATATAGTTACTTACATAGCTACTTACGAAGTGCGTCTATTCGCGCATCAAGCGGTGGGTGAGATGAAAACAGCTCAGCCATACCTTTGCCACTTGCAATACCAAAGGCCATCATTGAACCTTCTAATTGCGATGGGTGGTTTTGCTTTAATCGCTCAAGCGCTGATCGCATTTTGTCTGCACCTACTAATTTAGCTGCGCCGCTGTCGGCTGCAAACTCACGCTTACGGCTGTAACTTGCAACTACTATGCTTGCTAGCACGCCAAATAATACTTGGAATAACATATCGAATAAGAAGTATGTCCAGCTACTGCCACCCTCTTCTTCATCGCTATTAATAAAGTTATCTACTATGCCTGCCAGTACTTTTGCGGCAAATATTACAAAGGTGTTTACCACGCCTTGTATTAGCGTAAGCGTTACCATGTCGCCGTTAGCAATATGCGATACTTCGTGGGCAAGTACGGCTTCGGCTTGATCTTTGGTCATGTTGTGCATTAAGCCTGTGCTTACTGCCACTAACGAGTTGTTTTTACTTGGGCCGGTTGCAAACGCGTTCATTTCTGGGCTGTCGTAAATAGCCACTTCTGGCATTTTAATACCTGCTTTTTGTGCTTGCGCAGATACCGTTTGTACAAGCCAATGTTCGGTTTCGTTTCGAGGCTGCGTAATTACATGCGCGCCTGTTGATTTTTTAGCGATCCATTTCGACATAAATAACGAAATAAACGATCCACCAAAACCAAATACGGTGGCTATAAGTAAAATTCCGCCTAGGCTACGATGGCTTAAGCCCAGCGCGCTCATGATTATTGAAAGCACTACACCTAATACCAACATAACCGCTAGGTTAGTTAATAAAAACAAAAATACACGTTTCATATTGTCCTCACAAAAATAGGTTTGATCACCGAACATAAAATTAAATTAGGTTAAAGCAATCACTGCGTTATGACACACTATGTCATAACGTTAGCGCTATTTTGTGACAAACTATGTCATAACACAAGTGTTATTTATGTGTTTATTGATAATTTTTTTAGGAAGAGTTTTACAGCAATTTTAAAACTGAAGTTTCTTTATAAATCAGCTTATTACAAGCTGTGATTTAGCTCTGCCATATCAATTGGAAAACCACGCTCGTGTGCCAATATGCGTGCAACTTCGTCAATTTTTTCGCCGCTATTATGTTTAAGGTACGACCATTGGTGGGTACTGCGGTGATGATTTACAGCAGGATCGCTGCTTATTATTCCCAATTTTATAAACTCACCCACTATTTGATCTGCCGCTATTAACGTTGACGATGCTTTAACATTTTCGGCCCGCGCATAATTAATATGCGAATATAAACTTACATCGACTACGCGCAAAGTGTCGTCATCCCCTGGGATTTGTTGCCCGCCAAACAAGGCATTATTTTGTTTATTAGCAGTTTTAAACGCAGGTACAAACTCGGCTACATAATCAATTGCTGTTTGGGTACGTGTTTGCAATGCTGCTTCATCCCAGCCATCTTTAATATAATGCAGGTATTTATTGGGAAGTTTAGGTTGTGCGCTCATTGGCGTTGCATCAGCTAACCCATCATTAAACAATGTAATGTTGTTAGTCATTCCATGTATTTGAAAATATCCGTTAGGGTAAGGCGTCAGCTGCGCCATACCTTCTGGCGTACCACGGTTACCATAAATAATTATTTCGGGTATTTGCCCACCAGCACCTTGCCAATGAGTAATGTAAGAGGCTTTAAATTCGACCATGCGTTTTACATCTACCCCAACCAGGTCGTCAATAATACCGGTTTGAAAACCACACGCATTAATAAGGTAATCTACCTCAATCGTTTGTGTATCGACTTGTGTATCGGTTTGAGTATCAGGTTGTTCATCAAGGCTTGGCTCTGATTGGTATTCAATGCGCCACTTAAGTGTTTGCTTATCATTATTGGTATTTATAACTGGCGATACACTTTTAACACTGGTGCTTGTTAAAACGTGAGCGTGTTTGTACTGTGCAAGGGCGAGTTGTGCACTGGCCGATAAACGAAATATATTCCAACCATATTCTTGTGCAACAATAAGCGGAAACTTTAGCTTATCTAAATCTAAATGCTTAGCAACGGGTATCATCCACTCATCTAACGACGTGGGCTTCGCTACTTGTTTTTGCTTAGCAAGCTTTAGCATTTGCTCATAACTATATAACTGATAATAATGCTCTGGCTCGCCTAATACTTTATTAGCGCTGTCTTGCTCTACAAGCTCGCTGTAGGCTTTTACTAATTTATTTAAACGCGGAAATAAATCCTCGGGTGAGTCGTCATCGCGTTTAGGTACGGCAAATACGGTAGGACGAACATCGATGGTGTGAGGATAAAGGCGCGCAATGTCTATACATTGCTTGAGTAAATCTATGCAGTCTTCATCGGGTATTTCACGGTATAAGTTGCCACCTGCATGCAAATGGCACATTGGAGGGCCATCAATTAACGACTTTTTCTTTTCAAGTACATAAGTTTCTAACCCTAACGCAGCAAGTCTAATGGCTATTGTGGCGCCAGCTGTGCCCCCACCTATTATGCCTACGCGTTTTTTAGGTAAGCCATAGTTTAGTGCTTTTGGCTCGGCGCTTACGTGCGCATCTGGGGCGTAGCTTTCAATAAATGGGTGCGTCATATAGTCGTTATGTCCTTAGTAACTTAGTAACATTGTCTTTAAGCAAGCTATGTATTTATAAATGTTTATATGTGTACTAAGGCTGACTATTTCAAGATTTACCTAAAAAAGTAAATCTTTTTAAACCACTTAAGTGTTTATAGATAATGCACTAAGCAAGCTTTTGTATATTTGTAACTTAGGAGTTTGCTCGCTGTATGGGCTTATAGCAAGTATTGGGAACGGTAAACGTGCTTTAAGTGAATCAAGGTTTGCTTGATACTCGTCCATGTTTTTATCGACTTGGTTTGCAATCCAGCCAACGCAGTTTATACCCATACTTTGCATATGCGCAGCGGTTAGTAACGCATGATTTAAGCAACCTAATTTCATACCAACAACGAGTATTACCGGCAGTTGCTCTGCTTTAACCCAGTCGTATAAATACTCCGTATTGTTAATAGGTAACGCCCAGCCACCAGCACCTTCGGTAAGTATGTAATTAGCGCCCTGCTGTTTTACATCATTATAAGCATCACTTAGTTTATCAATAGTAATACTAACCCCAACTTTCTCCGCTGCTATGTGCGGCGCAATAGGGGGTGCAAACGCAAACGGATTTACTACGTCGTATTTAGCGCTGACTGTTGCACTTTCCATTAGTATTAGAGCATCGGCGTTTACTAGCTGCTCAAACGCCATTTCGCAGCCAGCAGCAAGGGGTTTATAGCCAATAGCGTGTTTTTTATGTTGGGCAAGTAGCTTGAGTAGCAAGCTGGTAACGTGAGTTTTTCCGGCATCGGTGTCGGTGCCTGTTATAAAAAATTCTTTCATGCGTTGCCTTTAATGTCTTTGGGCTTATTTAGTGTTTTTCTAATGATAACAGCACCACATGATAAGACACACATGCTTTGTTATTTATAAGCGGATACGCATTGCATACTTTTTGTAGCGCCGATTTAGTAAGTAACCCTTGACGTGTATTGGTATGATTTTGCGTAGTTGCACCTATAGCTTTAATTGAGGCAATAGCTTTTAAAGGTGTTGTGTATTCATCGGTGTAAATACGTTTTTGAGCGCTGTTAATAGTAAACCCTGCTTTTTGGACTGATTGGTTTATATGCAACTCACTATTAAAGGTATTTATGTGGCTGTTAGAATCAAGCGCTGCAAAGGCTGTTTTTATTTCGTTAAGTGAGCCCTCTACCACAGTGCTTATGTACGCCTGCCCGCCTGGTTTTAATATGCTGTAAAGCGATTGCATTAAAGCCGAAAAATTAGCAGACCACTGCACTGCAAAGTTACTGTAAATAACATCAACACTGTTTGCTTGCAGCGGTAAGTTATCCATATCTGCACATATTTTAGGTGTGGTTAAATTACTACTTTGCAGCATGTTTATGCTCAAATCCATGGCAATAACGCTTGCAAACATACTTTGTAAGGTATGCGTATTAACAAGTGGCCCTGCGCCTAAATCAACACAAAGCTTATTTTTATTAATACCTAGTTTTATGAGTGAAAATAGATCGATCGCAGCATGTTTTTGTACATTTGCATGGGTGTTATAACGCGCTGCCGCCTTTGAAAATTTACTTTGTGTAGACTTTTTAAGCTCCTTGTTTAGCTCTCGATTTGGCTCCTTATTTAATTCTTTATTTGAATCGCTACTTACTAGGCACGGTTTTACAAGTTGTGTTTGCACTAGATCTGTTTTTAATACTGGCTGAGCAGTCATGCTATTGCACCTACTAAATGCTTAACTAAGTGCGTTATGTCTTGCTCGGTATGTGCGGCGGTTAAAGTAATGCGTAAACGTGAGGTGTTATTTGCAACCGTCGGCGGCCTAATTGCAGTAAGCCAAATACCCTGTTGTTTAAGTTTATCTGCCGCTTGCAACGTTTGCTCAGCGCAGCCTAATACAATGGGCTGTATGGCTGTGTTTGACTCCATTACAGCAATCTTATGGGTTTTAGCGAGTTGCTTAAATAACGCAATATTAGCATTAAGCTTATCGCGTTTATCATCAGCTATTTTTATGCTTTTAATACGCGCTAGTGTGTGGCTTACCATAAGCGGTGACATGGCGGTTGAATACGTGTAATCGCGATTAAACTGCAGCATGTAATCAATAAACTGTTTACTGCCTAATACACACGCACCACTACTAGCCGCTGCTTTACCAAACGTAATGACTAATATATCTGGAAGCGTTTGAGTAATAAATGCTTCGCAACTGCCCAAACCTGTTTTACCTAATGCGCCAAAGCCGTGTGCGTCGTCAATCATTAGCCATGCGTTGTGCTGTTTTGCAAGTGCGAGTAATTCTTTAAGAGGCGCGGTATCGCCATCCATCGAAAACACGCCTTCGCTTATAATTAGCTTGTTTTGCGCTTTTGATTTTTCGAGCCGTGAGCGTAAATGGTTCATGTCGTTGTGATTAAAACGCACTAAAGCCGCGTTACAATGCAGAGCACCGTCAATCAGGCTTGCATGATTTAACTTATCTTGAAAAATAGCGCTGTTTTGTGCAGCGGCTTTATCTTGAAACAACGCCTTAATTACGCTGCTATTAGCGCTAAACCCTGAGTTAAATAGCATCCCTGCGCCATAACCAAATTGCTCGCATAAGTATTGTTCAAGCGCTTTTTGCTGCGCCTGATAACCTGTCACTAATGCGGAGCTGTGGCTGCCTAATGCTTGGGAGTTATTAAGGTTAACAGCCACATCTCCAAAGCCTAAGTAATCGTTACTGGCAAAATTAAGATAGGTTTTATTATTAACCGTTATAGTACGCGCTGTTGCATGTTGCACTACGTGGCGTTTACGAAGTAACGCATCTTGCAGGCGAGCCTGCAGATGCGTGTTTATAAAATCAAAAGGCATAGATATAAAAGCCTACGCTTCGTAAAACAATTCAGAGGTTGCTTTGTCGGCTACTTGCGATGAAAGCGAAGCTTCTACTGCTTCGTCTGAATAGTCGTGACGCTTTTCTGGGTTCATGCCTAATTTTTTAATTAGGTTCATATCGGCATCAGCGTCTGGGTTTTCGGTGGTAAGAAGTTTGTCGCCATAAAATATTGAGTTAGCGCCTGCAAAAAAGCACATTGACTGCATTTGCTCGTTCATGGCGTTACGCCCTGCCGATAAACGCACATAACTGTGTGGCATCATAATGCGCGCTGTTGCTATGGTACGTATAAATTCAAAATGATCTAAATCGTCTGCGTTTTCAAGCGGTGTGCCTTTAACTTTAACGAGCATATTAATAGGCACGCTTTCTGGCTGTTGTGGCAAATTAGCTAGCTGCATCAGTAACCCATAACGGTCGCTTGCTTGCTCGCCCATACCGACTATTCCGCCTGAGCATACTTTCATACCAGCATCGCGTACGTGGTCAATGGTATTTAATCTATCTTGAAAAGTACGGGTTGATATAATTTGCTCGTAATACTCAGGTGACGTGTCAAGGTTATGATTATAGTAATCAAGCCCAGCGTCTCGAAGTTCATGAGCTTTTTCGTTTGTGAGTTTACCCAGCGTCATACAGGTTTCTAGCCCTAGCTCTTTTACTTCTTTAACCATTTGCGAAATGTATGGCATGTCTCTGTCTTTTGGATCTGACCATGCAGCCCCCATACAAAAACGCGTCGCACCTTTTTGTTTTGCAAGGCGTGCTTGCTCTACTACTTTTTCTACTTCTATTAAGCGTTCGCGTTCTAAATCGGTTCGGTAATGGCCAGACTGCGGGCAGTACTTACAGTCTTCTGGGCAAGCGCCTGTTTTAATTGATAACAAAGTAGAAATTTGCACTTCATTTGGGTTAAAGTTAGCACGGTGAACCGATGCGGCTTTAAAAAGTAAATCGTTAAATGGCATTTCAAATAATGCTTTAACTTCAGCGTGGGTCCAATCGTGACGAACAGGTGCAAGTTCCATAATACTCTCTTATTTTTTCTCAGCGGTGATATTGGCTTAGTCTACGAGTTGAAGTACCATTGTCAACGAAGCCCACCAAGTTAAAGTTTACATATGATTAAAAAGAATGCGATTGACCTTGATTTTGATCGTGAGCACATTTGGCATCCATATACATCGATGACTAAGCCAATTCCGGTATATCCCGTTACACATGCAAATCACAACATTATTCACCTTGAAACTGGCGAGCAATTAATCGATGGCATGGCCTCGTGGTGGAGCGCAATACATGGCTATAACCACCCTGTTATAAATAACGCCATGATTGAGCAAATTAATAATATGAGCCACATTATGTTTGGCGGTATTACACATAACAGCGCGGTAGAGCTTTGCAAAAAAATAGTAAATATAACGCCGCCGAGTTTAACTAAAGTGTTTTTAGCCGACAGCGGATCGGTAAGTGTTGAAGTAGCAATAAAAATGGCGCTGCAGTATTGGTTAAGCCAAGGCATTACAACAAAACAAAAATTAATGACGCCTTACAAGGGCTACCATGGCGACACCTTTGCAGCCATGAGCGTATGCGACCCCGTTAACTCAATGCATAGTTTATATTCAGGCTTTTTACCTGAACACGTTTTTGTACCTGCACCGGTTAGTCAATTTGGGGGCGAGTTTAACCAAGCTGAAGACAAAGAGCTTGAAGAATACTTTAAAGCAAACCACAGCCAAGTAGCCGCCTTTATCATTGAGCCTATTGTACAAAACGCGGGTGGGATGAACTTTTATCACCCCGATTATTTAGCCTGCGTTCGTAAATTGTGCACCCAATATAATGTACTGCTAATTTGCGACGAAATAGCCACTGGCTTTGGCCGTACAGGTAAATTATTTGCTGTAGAGCACGCCAATATAGAGCCCGATATAATGTGTATTGGTAAAGCATTAACTGGCGGATCAATGACGCTATCGGCCACTATAACAAGTGATAAAATAGCCATTGGCATAAGCGAAGGTGAAGCAGGTGTTTTAATGCACGGCCCTACGTTTATGGGCAACCCGCTTGCCTGTGCTGCGGCCTGCGCAAGTATTGATTTATTACTTGAGCAAAACTGGCAACAACGAATAAAGCAAATAAATACCCAACTACAACAACTTAATAAATGCAGTGAACTAGATGCGGTTGCCAATGTACGTACCTTAGGTGCTATTGGTGTTGTTGAGCTAAACGAGGCTGCTGGCAATGTTGATGTTGCTAAAATTCAGGCTTATTTTGTAGAGCAAGGCGTATGGATACGTCCATTCGGTAAACTAATTTACCTTATGCCACCGTATATAAGTGACGACACCAGTATAAAAACACTGTGTGATGCCATTTACAATGCCATTAAAGGCAAGCATTACGCTTAATAGCCGGTCTCAATAACTAATCCTAATACAGTTTATAGGGCTATTTTCTGTAACCTACCGCTACATTTAGTGTTTTTATCTATTAAGCGAGTTTGTGGTTATTGATCTCGTTAACTATTAGCTATATGATAATGTCTATCATTTACAATTACCTTTTTGGACTTCTTTGCTATGAAATTACTATTTAAACCAGCCAAAACTTTAGGTGCAAGCCTTTTACTAGCCTCGGCGTTTATGGCTCAACCAGTATTAGCTAACGGCCCTATTGGCGAGCATGTTAATCATCTTCAAGCTAACCTTAAAAGTTACGCAGAAGAAGTAGAATGGATGGTAGGCAAAGTTGATACCATGGTAAGCGACTACGACACTAAAGGCGCAAAAGCTGTAAAAACTGATGATTTAATTGAATATTGGGAATCAGTTAAGTTTCACAGCGCAATAGAAACTAACTTCGTACCGGTATACGCTTCTATTTGGCAGGGTCTTTATGGCGTAAAAATGGCCATTGATAATAAACAGCCTGCTGAGGAAGTTCGTAAACAACAAAAAGCGATGAACATAGCCTTGTGGCAAGGCCTTGGGGCTGTTAAGCTTGCTGCAAAATTCCAGCAAAAAGGCTTGTTAGACACTGTAAAAGCTACCGCTACAAAAGAAATGACACAAAGTGCCACAATTGATGAAATTAAGCACAAATTAGACCGTGTAGTAGCTAAATTTGCTGAGCGTTTACAAGACGAAGCAACTGAAATTGTTCACGATACTTATCTACACCTGTTTGAAGGCGTTGAAGGTACACTTATTGAGCAAGACGCTAACCTAGTTGAAGTGCTGGAAAAAGACTTTAACGTAACACTGCCACTAGCAATTAAAAACAGCAAAAGCGTCGATGAAGTACGCGATGTGATCAGTGATATGCAAACAAAATTAGACCGCGCTAAGGTTTTAATAGAAAAAGCCGAAAAAGCCCGTAAGGATGTATTTTAAGTGAAGCGTAGGACCTTTATTCAAGGCCTAGCTGCGTTAGGGGTGGCTGGCTCATTGCCACTGCCTCTTTCTCGTGCGCTAGCCGCTGATATAGCAAACCCAGTTTCTGTTGATGATTTACCAAAGCTTAAAGGCGAGTTAACTCTTTATTTAGGCCGAGGCGAAGGTGGTTTGTATGAAAACGTATTGCAAGCAATCCAGAAAAAAAATCCAGACTTTAAACTCGGTATACGCCGAGGTCCTACTGCTGCTTTAGCAAATACGATTGTTGCAGAAGCTAAAGCCGGCGTTCGCCGCGCTGATTTATTTTGGGCGGTTGATTCAGGCGCGATTGGTTTAGTAACCGATGCAGGCCTTGCACAACCTATCCCAAGTGATTTATCTGCTCAGTTACAACCACAATTTAGATATAAAGAGTGGGCTCCAGTAACTGGCCGTATTCGTACATTGCCATATAACACGTCGCGTTTGACCAAAGATCAAATTCCAACAAGTATTATGGAAATTGCCGACAGCGATTTAAGTATTGGCTGGGCACCCGCCTACGCTTCTTTTCAATCATTTGTAACCGCAATGCGAATTTTAGAAGGCGACGACAAAACCGCTAAGTGGCTTAAAAAGATTAAAAAACGTGCTAAAACATACGCTGGCGAATTAGGTGTTGTTATGGGCGTTGAGCGCGGTGAAGTTGATATTGGTTTTGCTAATCACTATTACACATTGCGTTTAAAATCAGGCAAGCCTGATGCCAAGCTTGATTTAGCATTTACACAAAATGATGCGGGCTGTTTAGTTAATGCATCGGGTGTATTAGCCCTTAACGACGATCCGCTTGCTACTAACTTTATGCGTTACTTACTTAGTAAAGAAGTACAAGGTTACTTAGCCAGTGAAGCGTACGAAATTCCGTTAGTAAATGGTATTACCCAACCTGAGGGTCTACCATCACTTGCTAATATTTCTCCACCTAAAGTAGATTTAACACAGCTTGCTGATTTACGCCCTACTATAGATTTGATGCGTAGCAGCGGCGTATTGTAATGAGAATACCTGCCTCTTATCCAATGGCGCTGCTTGCAGCGCTTGTTGTGCTTACCCCTGTTTATGTATTAATAGTGCTTGCAAGCGATGCAAGCTCAGTATTTGACACCCACAATCTGCAAATTTTAGGCAACACGTTATCGTTAATGGGTTTGACGGTACTCGGATCTATTTTAATTGGTGTGCCACTGGCGTTTATTAGCGCGTATGTGCATTTGCCATTTAAAAAACTCTGGCTAGTTGTATTTGCGGCGCCGCTGGCAATCCCCAGTTATATTGGCGCGTTTACACTTTATGCTGCTTTTGGCCCCGGTGGCGAAATAAACACCTTAACAGGAATAGAAACACCATCAATGTATGGCCTAACAGGCGCTGCAATTGTGATGACGCTTTATACTTTCCCGTTTGTAATGATGACAACTCGCTCATCCCTACTAAGCCTTGATGCAAGCATGGTTAATGCTGCACGAACGCTGGGTATGTCGATGACGAAAAGTATATTTAAAGTTATATTACCGCGCGTAGTTAACGGTATTGCAGCAGGCTCTTTGTTAGTCGCCCTTTATACATTATCAGACTTTGGCACGCCCGCAATGATGCGTTTAGATACGTTTACCCGCGTAATTTACGTTGAATACAACGCTTTTGCGTTAGGGCGCGCAGCCATGCTTTCGCTTCAACTGATGGTTATTGTTGGCTTTTTACTTTTAGTTGAATCACAAATAAAAACAGCCCCTGAGCGCCAAGGTCGCCCGTTAATTTTATTCCCAAGCAAACTACAGTTAAGTGCAATATTTATTACGTTTGCACCTGTTTTACTGCTCGCTATTGGCTTGCCTTTGGCTATATTTTCGCTTTGGTTAGCTCGTGATGGTTTTAGCTCATTTGATTTTAATATTGCGTGGAACTCTACGTATGCATCGGGTATTGCGGCAATTGTAGCCGTTATCGTTGCGATCCCCGTTGCACATGCCGCACTGAGTGGAAAAGCGGGTCGTATAATGGAGCGTGTTACTTACTTTGGTTTTGGTATTCCGGGTATAGTAATGGGCACAGCGCTTGTTTACGGTGGTTTGCAGTTACCGTTTTTATATCAAACACTGGGATTGCTTATTATTGCTTATATGCTGCGATTTTTACCACTTGCTGTGGGCTCTGTTAGAACAAGCACCGAACACTTAGACCCAAGCTTAGTAAAGTCTGCGCGCGTATTAGGGGCAAGCCCACGTGAAGTATTTACTCGTATAACACTGCCTTTAACAATGCGCGGTATTATTGCCGGTGCAGCACTGGTGTTTTTAGAGTCAATGCGCGAACTCGAAGCCACGCTATTACTTGGCCCAACAGGGTTTGAAACCCTCTCTACATATTTATGGCGTGTATACGAAGCGGGCTATTTTGGTCGCGCTGCTATTCCTGGATTATTGTTAGTAGTGATATCTGCCTGCGGGTTAGCTATTATGATGTCTGGCGAAAAACGCAACCAGTTTGAACATTAAGGATTTAAGAAACAATGCTATCTGTAAGTCAGTTGTCTATAGATTATGGCAGTAACCGCGTAGTAAGCGATTTAAACTTATCGCTGGGTGAAAACGAAATCCTTATGCTTGTAGGGCCAACAGGTTGTGGTAAAAGTACAATTTTACAAGCCCTTGCTGGCCTTATACCTATTAGCGAAGGCGAAATAAACACGGGTAAATGGCGCGCTACACCCAAATTAACACTACCTCCTGAAAAACGCAGTGTAGGTATGGTGTTTCAAGATTTTGCGTTATTTCCGCACTTAACCGTACAGCAAAACATTTGCTTTAGATTAAAAGATACAGCCCCTGCTGAGTATTGGATAAACCTACTTGGACTGAACGATTTTAGAGATAAAAAACCAGCAACGCTTTCTGGCGGACAAAAGCAACGTGTTGCACTTGCGCGCACCCTTGCCCACCAACCTGATTTTGTATTGCTTGATGAGCCGCTTTCAAACTTAGATGCCGCCCTTAAAGACATGCTTCGTTGGGACATTAGAAACGCACTTAAAGCCGCTGGCGTACCGGCGATTTGGGTAACACACGACCAAGAAGAAGCACTCTCAGTTGGCGATCGTGTTGGTGTGCTTAAAGGCGGTAAAATTCAGCAAATCGATACACCTGAGCGCTGCTTTAGTACCCCAAACAATCGCTTTGTAGCACGTTTTTTAGGTGAAGCCAGCTTTATTAGCGGCCAATTTAGCCAAGGACAAGCCACTACCTCAATTGGTAATGCGCCCGCTCATGGCGTTGACTGTGAAAGTGGCGACGTTGATGTACTACTTCGACCAGACGATGTGTTACTTGTACAAAGCAGTGTTGGCAATAACGGCGAAGTAATTTGGGTACGTTTTGAAGGTGGCAGCCGCTTGTGTGCTGTAAAACTTGCGTGCTCTACGGTTGTAACTAGCCGAGTAAGCCATGAAGTTGTTGTAAACCCTGGCGACGAAGTGCATGTATCACTAAGTACCTCGCACCCATTAGCGGTTTATAAATCTATAGACTGATTAAAATATTGATGTAGGCATTAATTTAAACATTAATACCTACATCAATACTTACTATTTAGACCCAAAATTCAGTTTAAATACGTTCCCCGTTAAAACCCTATCTCGCTTAAAACTAATACTTTTTACCTTTAAAAAACTCACTATAGTCAATAAACAACAATAATATGCAGGTTAAATTATGAACCTCTTGCTATTAATCAGCTGTTGCTGTTTACTGAACAAAGATTAATGTTAAATAGTTCCTCTCAGATATCACTTATCAGGTTACGCCTTTTATATTAGTTAAAACCACACACAAACATTAAAACACATTATTAAGCATTGCTTTTAGCGAACATATTATAAAAATAAAGCTATATTCAAGCATTGCTGAACTTAATTATCCTTTAAACGTTTATAAAGTTGTTCAGCCCTTAATGGTACAAAGGATCTAGATAGTGAATAAAATAAGTACCAAGAAAGAACTCTTAGAATACTCCGAAAGTATTGTAAACACGGTTCGAGAACCACTGATTGTTTTAGACCAACATTTAAGAGTAGTTACAGCAAGCCGCTCATTTTATGAATTTTTTCGCGCTAACCATAAAGACACTGTCGGGAAACTAATATACAACCTTGGTAATAATCAATGGAACATTCCTAAGCTTCGTGAATTATTAGAAACCATATTGCCTCAAAAAACGAGTTTTGATGATTATAAAGTTGAGCACAATTTTAAAACAATTGGTTGGCGTACAATGCTGCTCAACGCAAGGCAAATTAAACGTACTCAGTCAAAAGATCGTATTATTTTATTGTCTATCGAGGACATTACTGAACGTAACGCGATTCAAGAAGGACTCGTAAAAGCGAATAAAGAGCTAGAAGTGCTAACGAGTGACTTGGAAAGTGCTGCTCGAGTTAAATCAGAGTTTTTAGCAAATATGTCGCATGAACTGAGAACCCCACTTAATTCTATAAATGGTTTTTCTGAGGTGCTCTACGATGAAACATTTGGCACTTTAAATGACAAACAAAAACAGTATGTTAAAAATGTATTGGTGAGCGGCAAACATTTACTGTTACTTATTAATGAAATACTGGATATGGCAAAGATTGAAGCAGGCAAAATGAGTCTCACCATCTCTCATTTGCCGATACGCCAAGTATTGCACGAAATTACAGGGCTTACAGCAGATACAGCTAACCAGAAAAAATTGAATATGTGTCTTGATATTGCTGATGACTTGCCACCAATTGAAGCTGACTCCCTTAAGGTTAAACAGATACTTTATAATTTGCTTTCAAATGCAGTGAAGTTTACACCCGATGAGGGTCAAATTGGCGTTAAAACACGACATACTGATACAGAAATAGAAATAATAATTTGGGATACGGGTATAGGTATTGCTGCTGAAAATATGGAAAAAATATTTGAAGGTTTTTTCCGTATAGAAACCCCCTATTCTAGATTAACAGAAGGTACAGGACTTGGGCTGCCAATCGCAAAAAGTCTAGTAAAGTTGCATGGAGGCGAGTTTGTTATTGAATCTGAAGGTGTTAATAAAGGCACATCGGTTCGTATAACTTTGCCAATTAAACAAAAGTCTGTGGTAAAGCATAATGAAAACCAAAATAGTTATAGTTGATGATAATGCGAATAACCTATTGCTAGAGGAAGATCTTTTACTCATGGCAAATTTTGAAGTATTCACTGCTATGAATGCAAGAGATGCGCTTTTAACAATAAAGCGTGAAACTCCAAAAATTATTATATTAGATGTCCAACTCCCAGATATGTCTGGAACAGAAGTTGCAAAAATTTTGCGTGATGAAAAAGAAACGGCAGATATTCCTATTGTTTTTGTTACCGCTTCTGTTTTACCCGCAGATATAGACCAATTACTGTGTATACCTAACAGTGCGTATATTTCTAAACCTATAGATACACGCACGTTTGCTCAACAAATAAGTTTATATATAAAGTAATGACTACAATTATTTAAACCTTGATACACAGGAACAGTTAATGAAAGATAGCCCTTTAATTTTGGTTGTAGATGACAACCTTCAAAATATTGAACTCATGCAAGCTTATCTTGAACCCAAGGGATATAAAACAGTAACAGCGACTGGCGGGCAACAAGCATTAGATATCTTAGCACAACAACCTGTAGACCTTATTTTACTTGATATAATGATGCCCGGTATGAACGGTTTTGAAGTAACACGCCGTGTTAGAGAAGACGCCCTATTAAAGCTATTACCTATCGTCCTTATTACTGCTTTAAGAGAGACAAAAGAGCGAGTTAAAGGGATTGATGCTGGTTGCGATGATTTTATTACAAAGCCTGTAGATAAAAACGAGCTATTATCGCGCGTTAAGTCCCTTCTTAAGATTAAAGACTATAACGATTTAAGAACAAATTATCAGAAACAATTAGAAGCTGAAGTTGCTCAAAGAACTGAATCATTAAAGCAAGCAATGCTAAGCATTAAAGCCGCATCACTAGAAACAATTAATAGACTAACCAAAGCTGCTGAATACAAAGATGAAGAAACGGGTGCGCACATTCAACGCATGAGTTTGTATTCTGAGGCCGTTGCACGCAGTGTAGGGTTAGATGAGGGAACAGTTGAAAATATTTTATTTTCAGCGTCGATGCACGATCTCGGAAAGATTTCTACACCTGACCATATTTTGCTAAAAGCAGGACAATTAGATGCTGCAGAATGGGAAATAATGAAACAGCACACCGTTGTAGGCGCTAGCATACTTTCGGGTTCTGATTCTGAGGTTATTAAACTCGGTGAAATTATTGCCCGCTCACATCATGAAAAGTGGGACGGCTCTGGTTATCCTGATGGCTTAAAAGGTAGTGAAATTCCAATTGCAGCACGCGTAGTTGCTATTGCTGATGTATTTGATGCTCTCTCGTCAAAGCGTCCTTATAAAAAATCATTCTCACAAGAAAAAACATTTGCCATTATTAAAGAAGGTAGTGGGAAGCACTTTGACCCCGCAGTAGTGGATGCTTTTTTTGCAGTTCAAGAAGAAATTTTAGCAATTAAACAAAAGTATGCTGAAAAGTAACACGTCCATAATTAATTAGAGAAAACCCAATGAACGGACCAAACCCCAATAATCCTTCACCAATGGAGGGTTTTCCTCAAGTAGGTTTTTATATTTGACGATAAAACAATAAATGCGCTGCTAGATATAGCTTGGTGGGATTGGAGCAATGATAAAATCACTGCTCACTTAGATGTAATTACTCAATGTGATATATCCGCTTTAACAGCACTCTAAGTATTACCACTCAAACATGTAGGCCATTTTACTTATTGTTTTAAGCGGGACATTATGCGAATTACGTTTAGCATATAAGTGCTGCATTGATTTATCTTTCACTTCACCCACTATCACTTCTTTTACTTGATAGCCTAAAGCAATAGCGGCTTGCGAGTACGCTATAAATTCCCACTTTTTAATATTGGTGTTATCTACAATTACCAATGGCATACCTTGAGCAAGTGCATTTATAAAGCGCGCTAAATTTAAATTATGAAATTGCGACAATTTAAATTTATCGAAATGATATTCGCCCTGCTCATTAATAAAGTAATCATCAGTTGAGCAGATTAGGTATTGGCTTTCGTCAACTCCACCTAATTCGTCAGCAAGGCTTTGCGCGTAGTAAGACTTACCGCTTCCTGGTAGTCCTCGTAAAATAAAAACTTGTTTCATAGCATCGATTTTTTAAGTGTGAATAAATATTAATTTGATTTGTTTGTTAATAATGCCACAAAATCATTAAATTTAAGAGCAACAAATCATAATAGTAGTAATTAAACTCTAAAAACTGTTTAAAAATAAACCGCATGCATAAAAACTTTTAAAGAGTTGCCCACAATAGTTTTTTTATTCAACTTTACTAGGTAAGATACAGGGTTCAAGTGCAGCGCCGTTTATGTGCAATTTATGCCCGAGTGCTGCGCACAGTTAAAATAAAATAGTTAGGCAACTTATATCATTGGAGTGAAGATGAGCCATTTAGCGATTTCAGAGCTATTAAAAGGCAATGTTGCGGTAGACAGCCAAGTAACAATTAAGGGCTGGATCCGTACTCGCCGCGATTCAAAAGCAGGAATTTCATTTTTAGCCGTTCATGACGGTTCGTGTTTTGATCCTATTCAAGCGGTAGTTCCTAATTCACTGAATAATTATGATGAAGTTACTAGCTTAACAGCCGGTTGTTCTGTGTCGGTTACTGGTGTTTTAGTACAATCTGCTGGCCAAGGTCAATCTTACGAAATTCAAGCTAATACAGTGACTGTATTAGGTTGGGTAGAAAACCCAGATTCATACCCAATGTCGGCAAAGCGCCACAGCATTGAGTACTTACGTGAGCACGCTCACCTTCGCCCTCGTACAAATATGATTGGCGCGGTAACTCGTGTACGTAACTGTTTAGCACAAGCTATTCACCGTTTTTACCACGAGCAAGGCTTTTACTGGATCAGCACGCCAATTATTACGGCAAGTGACTGTGAAGGTGCTGGCGAAATGTTCCGTGTGTCTACGCTTGATATGCAAAACTTACCGCTTACAGACAAAGGCGAAGTTGATTACAGCGAAGATTTCTTCGGTAAAGAAGCATTCCTTACTGTATCTGGCCAGTTAAATGGCGAAACTTACGCGTCTGCAATGTCAAAAATTTACACGTTTGGCCCAACATTCCGTGCAGAAAATTCAAATACATCACGCCACCTTGCAGAATTTTGGATGGTAGAGCCTGAAGTTGCGTTTGCTGATTTAGAAGACATCGCAAAACTTGCTGAAAATATGCTTAAGTATGTGTTTAAAGCCGTACTTGAAGAGCGCCGTGATGACATGGAATTTTTTGCACAACGTGTAGAAAAAACCGCAATTACGCGTTTAGAAGAATTTGTAGAAAAAGACTTCGCACAGGTAAATTACACTGAAGCAGTAGAGATCCTTAAAAACTGTGGTAAAAAGTTTGAGTACGCTGTTGAATGGGGTGTAGATTTACAGTCTGAGCACGAGCGTTACTTAGCTGAAGAGCACTTTAAAGCACCGGTAGTTATTAAAAACTACCCACGTGACATTAAAGCATTCTACATGCGCCAAAACGAAGACGGTAAAACCGTTGCCGCAATGGACATTGTAGCACCAGGTATTGGTGAGATCATTGGTGGTTCACAACGTGAAGAACGCCTTGATGTACTTGATGCACGCTTAGAAGAAATGGGCTTAAACAAAGAAGATTACAGCTGGTACCGCGATCTACGTAAATACGGTAGCGTGCCGCACTCAGGCTTTGGTTTAGGCTTTGAACGCTTAGTTGCTTATGTAACAGGTATGGGCAACGTACGTGACGTTATTGCCTTCCCTCGTACTAAAGGCAGCGCAACTTACTAATACTAAGTTAGCCGTTTATAAATACTAAAAACCAGCCAATTGGCTGGTTTTTTTGTGTCTTTGATTTACCGAATAAAAAAGCCGCAGCACTCAAAGAGCACCACGGCTTTCAACCAGAATAAATTTTGCTTAATTAAGCGCTATAAAGCACTTTCGAGCTGTGGCAGTACTTCAAATAAGTCAGCCACTAACCCGTAATCTGCAACTTGAAAAATAGGTGCGTCAGGGTCTTTATTAATCGCGACAATTACTTTTGAGTCTTTCATACCGGCTAAATGCTGAATAGCACCGCTAATCCCTACTGCAATGTATAAATTAGGTGCTACAATTTTACCTGTTTGCCCTACTTGCATATCGTTAGGTACAAAGCCTGCGTCAACTGCTGCGCGCGACGCACCAATGGCTGCTCCCAATTTGTCGGCAATACCATTAAGTAGTGCAAAGTTTTCACCGTTTTGCATACCGCGACCACCCGATATAACCACAGTGGCAGCCGTAAGTTCAGGTCGTTCAGACTCTGTTTGTTCAACACTTACAAAGCTACTTAATTGCGAATCAGACACTGTATCAATGCTTGTTATAGCAGCAGCTGATTGCTCACCTTGTAAATCAAAGTTACTGGCACGTACGGTAATTACTTTTTTACTGTCGAGTGATTTAACCGTGGCGATTGCATTACCTGCATAAATTGGACGTTTAAATGTATCGGCGTCCACTACTGCGATAATTTCAGAAATTTGCGCAACATCTAATAACGCAGCAACACGTGGCATAAAGTTTTTGCCTGTTGTCGTTGCACTTGCAACAATGTGGCTGTAGGTGTCGCTAAGCGATAAAACTAAATCGGTCATGCTCTCAGCTAACTGATGTTCATAAACACTATTATCGGCAACTAAAACATTAGCTACGCCATCAATGCTGGCCACTTGTGAGCTCATTGCGCTTAGGCTGTTCCCTGCAATAAGCACATCAACAGGAAAACCTATTTTTACTGCAGCGTTAATCGTTTTTGAGGTTTCTGGTTTTAAGGCACCGTTGTCGTGCTCTGCAATTACGAGTGTTTTCATTTAAATCACCTTTGCCTCTGTTTTTAATTTTTCTACAAGCTGTGCAACGTCTTCAACAATAATTCCTGCGGTACGTTTAGCTGGCTCTTCTACACTTATTAATTGAATACGCGGTGTTAAATCAACACCAAGCGAATCAGCTGCTATTACTTCAAGCGGCTTACGTTTGGCTTTCATAATATTTGGCAGTGATGCGTAACGAGGCTCGTTTAAGCGTAAATCAGTTGTAACAACCGCCGGTAAATTAAGTGCTACCGTTTGCAGGCCCCCATCAACTTCGCGGGTCACGTTTACTTTGCCATTTTCAATAACAACCTTGGATGCAAATGTCCCCTGCCCACGATTAGTAAGCGCAGCAAGCATTTGACCTGTTTGATTATTATCTGAATCGATTGACTGTTTACCTAAAATTATAAGTTCAGGAGACTCTTGCTCAACAATTTTAGCCAAGAGCTTTGCAATATGGAGTGACTCGAGCTTTTCATCGGTTTCGATGTGAATGGCTTTGTCGGCACCCAGTGCTAATGCTGTGCGTAATTGCTCTTGCGATGCTTTAGGACCAATAGTAACAGCAATAACTTCACTGGCTGTACCAGCTTCTTTAAGGCGAATGGCTTCTTCTATGGCAATTTCACAAAACGGATTCATTGCCATTTTTACGTTAGTTAAATCAACGTCGCTGTTATCACTTTTAACGCGTGCTTTTACGTTGTAATCAATCACTCTTTTTATTGGTACGAGAACTTTCATAGGAACTCCATAATTATTTAAACCTACAAGGTAACGTGCACGTCAACTTATTTATTTTATGAAATTAGACTACTTCCTGTTGACGTAAACGTCAACCTAAAATAACCTTTAACTATTCACAGTCTGTAACGTTTAATTTGCAAGGTTAAAAATAGGCTGTACACCTTATTTAAATGCGTAGTAAACATTCGAATAAGTCCGTCATAGATAAAGAGGTTATTATGGTCGAACGTGAAACCATGGAATTTGATGTAGTAATTGTTGGCGCTGGCCCTGCGGGGCTTTCAAGTGCAATTAAACTCGCGCAATTAGCACAAGAAAAACAACAAGAGTGCATGATCTGCGTCGTCGAAAAAGGGTCTGAAGTGGGTGCACATGTACTCTCTGGCGCGGTTTTTGAAACCAAAGCTTTGGATGAATTACTACCAAATTGGCAAGAACTGGGCGCCCCTGTTACGACAAAAGTAACTAACGATGAAATTTATTGGTTTAATAACGAACAAAAAGCGACATCAATCCCCCACTTTGCAACGCCTAAAACATTTCATAATGACGGTAACTACATTGTGTCTATGGGTAACGTATGTCGATGGCTTGCTGAGCAAGCAGAAGCGTTAGGCGTAGAGATATTTCCAGGATTTAGTGCTCACTCTTTAATAATTGAAGATAAAGCAGTGAAAGGCATTATTACTGGCGATATGGGAGTCGATAAAGACGGTAATGAAAAAGATGGTTACATGCCCGGCATGGAGCTTCGTGCAAAATACACTATTTTTGCAGAAGGCTGCCGAGGTCATTTAGGTAAGCAGCTAATTAATGAGTTTGCGCTTGATGCAGATTCATCGCCACAGCATTACGGTTTAGGCTTTAAAGAAATTTGGCAAATAGATGAAAGTAAGCATGAGCTTGGCAAAGTAGTTCATGGTACAGGTTGGCCACTAAGTGGTGACACAAATGGTGGTGCATTTATGTATCACAGCGAAAACAATCAAGTCGTTGTTGGTTTAATTGTTGATTTAAATTACTCAAATCCGCATTTAAGTCCATTTGATGAATTTCAGCGCATGAAGCATCACCCTGTATTTAAAAGCGTACTTGAAGGCGGTGAGCGTGTTGCATACGGAGCACGTGCAATAGCCAAAGGCGGCTTACATTCATTACCCAAAATGCATTTTGCTGGTGGTTTAATAGTGGGTTGTGATGCAGGCACACTTAATTTTGCAAAAATTAAAGGTAACCACACCGCAATGAAATCGGGAATGATTGCCGCTGACGTTATTTTTGAAGCGCTGCAAAATGAGTTGGCAAATACCGATTTAGCTAATTATCAAACTGCGTTTGAGCAATCGTGGGCATATAAAGAGTTATATCAATCTCGTAACTTTGGCCCTGCTATGCACAAATTAGGTAAATTTATAGGTGGTGCGTATAACACGCTTGATCAAAACATTTTTAATGGTGGTTTACCATTTACGTTTAAAGATAATACGCCCGATCATTCAACCCTTGTTGATGCTAACGCCGCTGACAAAATAGCGTACCCAAAACCAGATGGGCAGCTTAGCTTTGATAAACTCTCAAGTGTGTTTTTATCAAATACTAACCACGAAGAATCACAGCCTTGTCATTTAAAGCTCAAAGATGCGTCAATTCCTATTAACGTAAATTTAGTTAAATTTGATGAACCCGCACAGCGTTATTGCCCAGCAGGCGTTTACGAAGTACAAGAAATAGCAGGCAATAAAGAGTTTGTTATTAACGCCCAAAACTGTGTGCACTGTAAAACCTGCGATATTAAAGACCCAAGCCAAAACATTACCTGGGTAACCCCAGAAGGTGCTGGTGGGCCAAATTATCCTAATATGTAACTAAATTATGCGTTGTATAGTTATATAACTACGTTTTTTACATATAAATTATAAACATATCCTAAATTGCAGGGGCTTCGGCCCCTTTTTTACGTTATGCTAATAGTAGTTTTAATAATAAGAGTGTTATCTATGCCGTCGTCAAAAGTTGTTTTTCGTTTTTTAGCAGAGCCTACCGATGTTAATTTTGGTGGTAAAGTTCATGGTGGGGCTGTCATGAAATGGATTGACCAAGCAGGCTATGCATGTGCTGCGGGTTGGAGTGGTCACTACTGCGTAACGGTTTCGGTTGCGGGTGTTAAATTTAGACGCCCTATTCTAGTAGGTCAAATAGTCGAAGTAGAAGCTAAAATTGCCCATACGGGTAGAAGTAGCATGCAAATATTTATACAAGTGCGTTGTGGCGATCCAAAAACACAAAATATGGTTGAAACAAATCATTGTGTTATCAGCTTTATTGCAATGGATGAAACGGGCTACCCAATAGAAGTGCCTTCGTTTAAAGCTGTAACAGAAGAAGATATTAAATTAGAAAATTACGCTATAAAAATGAAAGAAATAGCAATTGAAACAGAAAACTTGCTTCATACAGTGTAATTACTAGTTTAAATAAAGTCAGGCTATGTAAAAAACTCATTATACTTTGTAAAAGATACAACTTATTTTAGAGTACTCAATTACACAAAAGTTCACTTTGATTATAAAACACGCTAAATACCGTAAAAACCAATACAAAAGAATTAATTAAGGCGTGTTTTTAATTCATTTTAATATTGGCACGCTCGCTGCAAGTAGATAATTGAAGTTTGATTAATGAAATCAAGCATTTGATTATTTTTTGTAAAGGAGCTATTCAATGATTAAAACACTTTCTCTTTCAGCTATTGCACTAGCAACACTGGGTTTTAACTCTGCAGCACACGCTGACATTTCTGATTTCGATTCTCCACGTATTTATACTGGTATCGGTTACGGTCAATATTCTTTTGAATTTGAAGACAGTGACAACGACACTGACTTTGACGACGATGCACAAATGCTTAAGGGTTACGTTGGTGCACAATTTAACGAGTACTTAAGCTTAGAGCTTGCTTATCAAAACTTTGATGAAGTAAGTGATATAGACAGCAAAGCTGAAATTGATGGCGTATCGCTTGCCGCACGTTTGGGCTACCCTATAACAGAAAGCTTTTCTGTGTATGCAAAAGGCGGTTGGCTTGAATGGGATGCAGATTACACACAAGATTTACCAGTAGGTAGTGTATCAGCCTCTACAGATGGTGGTGATGCATTTTACGGCGCAGGTATTGAGTATGCACTTACAACAAATGTTCAATTTCGTTTAGAGTACGAACGTTATAAACTTGATGACGATATTGACCCAGATATGGATGTAGCATCTGTATCAGTTCAATACATGTTTTAATTAGTCTTTAGCATGTATAAAAGGTAAGCCCAAGGGCTTACCTTTTTTGTTTTAGGCTCTTTTTAAATATATTAAGATAAACCAATCAGTCTAATAAACAACTTTAAACCGTTTGGTCTATAATGCCAAGTGCATTAAATAATTGTTCTATTGTAGCACTAAGAAAATAACGCAATAACAAGGCAAAATTATAATATATAGTTGTTATTACAAATTGCTCCCTGCATTGCTCTACCTCCTGCACCCATGCAGTCAACTATGAATAATTCCTAACAAAGTAAGTGCGCTATTTAATGCAGTAGAATAATCATATTTTTAATAAAATTGGTATACGCAATAAACTTGCTTACATTAATGCCATAAATGCTAAATGCGGGTAGAATAGCGCTCTATTTTATTTGTACCCGAGTACTATGAGCGATTACACCATTTCGGCTATTGGCCACATTGAATCTCCTTATAAACAAAAGTTTGCTATACCTAGGCAACCTCGTTTAGTGCCACAAGCTAAAGCTAAGCTTATATTTGCCCCCGATTTTAATCGCGAAGAATTTGTACGCGGGCTCGATGAGTTTACTCATATATGGTTGTTATTTCGTTTTCACGAAACAGCAGATAAAGGCTATTCAGCGATGGTACGCCCTCCTCGCTTAGGTGGTAATGAGCGAAAAGGCGTATTTGCAACGCGCGCTACATTCAGACCCAACGCAATAGGTATGAGCGCTGTAAAGCTTGAAGGTATTGAGTATAAAAATGGCCAGCTTAGTTTATTACTTGCTGGTATTGATTTACTTGATGGCACACCGATTATTGATATAAAACCGTATTTGCCGTACTCAGACTCTATGCCTGATGCCAGCGCTGGTTTTGCCGATACTCGTCCAGAAACCGAGATGACGGTTGAATTTAGCCCTCAAGCAATCGAGTTTATTAATGCACAAACCCAGTACCCAGACTTACAAGATTTTATAGCCAATGTATTAAAGCAAGATCCTCGCCCCGCATACAAAAAACAAAAAGAAGGTGAGCAAAGCTATGGGATGACTTTGTACAACTTTAATATTCGTTGGCAGGTTAATGACTCGCATAACGTAGTTACAAACATAGAAAAAAACTAAATAACTCACTTAGCGCTTTAGTGTAAAAGCATCCGCTGGTAAACTTAAGCTCTATTAAAAGAATATAATTACTCTATTTCGGAAAAAACATGCGTACAAGCCAATATATACTCGCAACACTTAAAGAAACGCCATCAGATGCTGAAATCGTATCGCATCAGTTAATGCTTAGAGCCGGTATGATCCGTCGCGTCGCTTCGGGTTTATACACTTGGTTACCCTCTGGTTTACGCGTGCTACGTAAAGTAGAAAACATTGTACGTGAAGAAATGGACAAAGCTGGCGCCATTGAAATGCTAATGCCTGTTATTCAACCTGCTGATTTGTGGGAAGAGTCTGGTCGTTGGAATGAATTTGGTCCTGAGCTTATGCGCTTTACAGACCGTCATAATCGTACGTTTGCACTTGGTCCAACACACGAAGAAGTAATAACTGATTTCGTACGTAAAGAAATAAGCAGCTACAAGCAGCTACCCGTTACTTTATACCAAGTACAAACTAAAGTACGCGACGAACGTCGTCCTCGCTTTGGTGTTATGCGCGCCCGTGAATTTACAATGAAAGATGCCTACTCTTTTCACTTAAGTGAAGAATGTTTAGATGCAACTTATCAAGCAATGCACAAAGCATACTGTAATATTTTTGAGCGCTTAGGCCTTGATTACCGCCCTGTACTTGCAGATACAGGCTCTATTGGTGGTAGCTTGTCTCATGAGTTTCATGTACTTGCTGAATCGGGCGAAGATGCCATTGCATTTAGTGATGGCAGCGATTACGCCGCTAATATTGAAAAAGCAGAAGCACTGGCACCAAGCGAGCCGCGCCCTGAAGCATCAAAAGAGTTAAAAGCGTTTCCTACTCCTGACGTTAAAACGATTAACGAGCTTAAAAAACACTACGGTGTTAAGCCACATCGCGGTGTTAAAACGTTAATTGTTTATGGTACGCCTGATGAAAACGAAGTACGTGGTTTAGTAGCCTTAGTACTGCGTGGCGATCACGAATTAAACGAGTTAAAAGCTGAAAAACACCCATTAGTAGACTCTCCGCTTGAAATGGCAACAGAGGCAGATATTGTTGCTGCTATTGGCGCAAAACCTGGCTCATTAGGACCTGTGGGCTTATCAATGCCTATTATTGTTGATAGAACAGCTAACATACTTGCTGATTTTGTTGCCGGTGCTAATAAAGACGACGAGCATTACAGCGGTATTAACTGGGATCGTGACGTAACTGATTACGAAGTTGCTGATATTCGTAATATTGTTGAAGGCGATATGAGCCCATGTGGCCAAGGCGTTTTACAAATTAAACGCGGTATTGAAGTGGGTCATATTTTCCAACTTGGCACTAAATACTCAGAAGCGATGAAAGCGGGTGTATTAAACGAAGGTGGTAAAAACCAAACCATGACTATGGGTTGTTACGGTATTGGTGTTTCACGTATTGTTGCTGCTGCTATTGAGCAGAACAACGATCAATACGGGATCATTTGGCCAAAATCAATCGCGCCATTCGATTTA
Source organism: Pseudoalteromonas sp. 31A1 (assembly GCF_011378815.1). NCBI lineage: Bacteria > Pseudomonadati > Pseudomonadota > Gammaproteobacteria > Alteromonadales > Pseudoalteromonadaceae > Pseudoalteromonas > Pseudoalteromonas sp. 31A1. Next base: position 132,500 of record NZ_WTKY01000012.1, read on the forward strand.
GCAATTGTTCCAATGAACATGCACAAATCGCATCGTATTCCTGATATTGCAAATAACCTTTACCAAGGTTTAAAAGATGCAGGTCTTGATGTGTTATTTGATGACCGTAAAGAGCGCCCTGGTGTTATGTTTAACGATATGGAGCTCATTGGTGTGCCATTTACGCTAGTAATTGGTGAGCGTAACCTTGACGAAAACAAAATTGAGCTTAAAAACCGCCGTACAGGTGAAAAGCTAATGATTGATATCGATACAGCAATTGATGCAATTAAAGCAGCCGTTAAAGGTTAAGCTAAAAATACTTATAAGTAATTTTAAAACCGCTTTTTAAAAGCGGTTTTTTTATACCTAAATTTTATGTGTGTTATTTAGCTTTAGTATTACTGTCGTATAATTGTCATTTTTATTCCCTAAAGTATTTAACCTGATGTAATGGTCTCCTCCCTATACGGCATCTATGTGCCATGATTAAAGTGGTTACAATAATCAAAGGGAGAAGACCAAA